>URDR01000048.1 GCA_900546645.1 uncultured Bacteroides sp.
TTGCGTTCCATGAAAATATAAGGAGCCATTGCAGGGTTCCACTTTCTCTTAAGGTGTCCGAAGTGGCAACCAGCCTCCAATAATGTATCAAAATTTACTCTTGACATTGTCTTTAATTTTAAATCGTTTACTTTCTTTTTTGTTTATTGAACCAACTGACGGGTAGTTTCCCTACAAATCTCTGGAGAAGAAAATCCCGACGGTTTAGATACTAAACGCTTTCATTTTAAGTTTTTTGAGTTTCCAAGTTTTTGAGTCAGACATAAGTATATGTGCAAACCGATTACTTGCACCAGACTTATTAACCTGCCAACTTACAAACTAACAAACTCAAAAGCTTAACGTTTACTGAACTGGAATCTGCGGCGTGCTTTGGGACGTCCCGGTTTCTTACGTTCAACAGAACGAGCGTCACGAGTCATGAAGCCTTCAGCACGAAGTGCTTTCTTATCTTCAGGATTAATCTTAACCAATGCACGAGCAATAGCCAAGCGCAAAGCCTGAGACTGACCAGTGAAACCACCACCACACAAGTTTACTTTAATATCATATTTTTCAGCAACTTCCAGTTTATTCAGAGGCTGCTTAACTACATACTGCAGAATAGTTGATGGAAAGTACTGTGCAAGGTCTCTCTTGTTAATAGTAATCTTTCCTGTACCTTCGCTTACGAAAACGCGTGCAATCGCGCTTTTACGTCTGCCTAATGCATTTACTACTTCCATTCTTTATTATTTAAGTGAGTTAATATCAATTACTTTCGGAGTCTGAGCTTCGTGTTTGTGTTCTGCACCTTCGTAAACATACAGGTTGCTCAGCAACTTAGCTCCCAAACGGTTTTTAGGAAGCATACCTTTAACAACTTTCTTCATCAATTTTTCAGCGCCATTCGGTTTCGCCATCAAACGAGCCGGAGTAATTTCACGCTGTCCACCCGGATAACCAGTGTAGCTCAGGTAAACTTTGTCATTCCATTTGTTACCTGTAAATTTCACTTTGTCTGCATTGATGATAATAACGTTATCACCGCAGTCAGCATGAGGGGTGAAGTTAGGTTTGTACTTACCTCTCAACAACTTTGCAACTTTTGTACCGAGACGGCCTACAACCTGATCGGTAGCATCAACCACAACCCATTCTTTTGTTGCAGTTTCTTTGTTTGCAGAAATGGTCTTGTAACTTAAAGTATCCACTCTTAATTTCTTTTTTAAATGTTACTACTAAAAAACAATATCTTCCTACTCCGTTTTTCCCGGACAATAAAGAAAAACAAAGCATTCAGATTTTTAAATTTATCACTATCTGATAATAATCGGCTTGCAAAGGTACGGCTTTTCCCGGAAACGGCAAAGCGTTTTTATATTTTTTCTATCCTTTTCTCTCATTAAACCGTTGTCATTCAGTACAGCCATGCAGGAATATAAAAAACATTCCGGTTTTCATGAGTATAAAGACGAAAACCGGAATGTTTTTCAAAAAGACCTGTATTGCAGTTAACGAACGATATTGTCCGGGTACTTAGTCGGCATCTCTACCCGTTTCCATATTTCATGCGACCATGATTCTATGGCATTGCCATCTATATCTTTTTCCACAAAATACTTCACATACATTAAATCTCCATTCTCACGAAGGTCAAAATGCATCTCATTAACTTGACCATTTAACTGAGGAAGATGAATATTACGAGTTACATACTCATTAAATACGTTGCTCGACTTCAAATCATAAGTACCATAACCGATAACAATCGCTCCCGACGGCATCATTACCACATTAGTAAATCGTCCATCATCAGAAAGAATCTTCAGAGAATTACTTGTTTTCAGTTCACCGGGTATATCAGGTGAGCTGGAACTATAAAAACACATTTGCCACACACCGTTCAAGCTGACCGGTTTTTTCTCTTCAATATCCTGCGCCATTACTGAACCAACAGCCATAAGCAGCATTGCTGCCCACAGGAAAAAACAACGAGTTTTCATAATCATACGTATTAGAGTTTATCAACATCAGGTTGACATTCAAATATACGTATAATTTTTGAAAACTCGTTGCTTCTATGATAGTTATTTTTCTAAACCGATGTTTTTCTGCGACTTCCTAACCAAGAAGTGCCACAGAAAAGCAATTTGATTTCTTAAAACTCCGCATTATTCGGAGTACGTGGGAACGGAATCACATCACGTATGTTTGCCATACCTGTCACAAAGAGCAACAGACGTTCAAATCCCAATCCGAAACCAGAGTGAGGACATGATCCATACTTACGTGTATCCAGATACCACCACATATCTTTCATCGGGATATTCAATTCCTGAATACGAGTCATCAGCTTATTATAATCAGCTTCACGCTCTGAGCCACCAATAATTTCTCCGATTTTCGGGAAAAGCACATCCATTGCGCGAACAGTCTTCCCATCTTCATTCTGCTTCATATAGAAGGCCTTGATTTCTTTCGGATAATCAGTCAGAATAACCGGACGCTTAAAGTGCTCTTCCACCAAGTAACGTTCATGTTCTGAAGCCAAATCAACTCCCCAATATACAGGGAATTCGAACTTATGTCCCTTTGCTACCGCATCTTCCAGAATCTTAATACCTTCCGTATAAGGCAAACGAACAAAGTCTTCTTTCAATACCCCCTGCAAACGTTCAATCAAGCCTTTATCAAACATATCGTTCAAGAACTTCACATCATCATAGCAATTATCTAAAGCCCACTGAACACAATACTTGATAAACTCCTCTGCCAAATCCATATTATCGGTAATATCATTGAAAGCCACCTCCGGTTCAATCATCCAGAACTCGGCCAAATGACGAGGAGTGTTTGAGTTTTCCGCACGGAATGTAGGACCGAAAGTATAGATAGCACCCAAAGCTGTAGCTGCCAACTCACCTTCCAACTGTCCAGAAACCGTCAAGCTTGCCTGTTTTCCAAAGAAATCGTTATCATAAATAATTGAACCGTTTTCATCTTTCTTCAAATCATACAAGTTCATTGTAGTAACTTGAAACATTTGTCCGGCACCTTCACAGTCGGATGCTGTAATCAGCGGAGTATGGAAATAGAAGAAACCACGGTCATGGAAGAATTTATGAATTGCTATTGCCATATTATGACGGATACGGAATACGGCACCAAATGTATTGGTACGAGGACGTAAATGAGCTATTTCACGCAAGAACTCCATAGAGTGACCTTTTTTCTGAAGCGGATATGTATTATCACATGTTCCCAGCACTTCTATTTCGCGAGCCTGCAACTCACAAGCCTGACCTGCACCTACTGATTCTACCAATTCACCGTTCACACTGATACATGCACCGGTAGTAATCTGCTTCAGCATTTCTTCATCGAAGTTAGCCAAATCAACAACAACCTGCACATTATTTATAGTAGAACCATCGTTTAAGGCAATAAAGTTTACCTGTTTACTACCACGACGGGTACGTACCCATCCTTTCACATTGACCATTGTGCCGAAATCACGGCATTTCAAAAGGTCAACAATCTTTGTTCTACGAATTGCTTCCATTTGTTTTTATTTTTTGGTTAACTTGCTGATAAGCCGACGAGTTGATAAGGTGTTTATCTCCTACCTTGTCAACTCGTACACTTGTCAGCAACTTATATTATTTATTCAAAAGACCCCATACGGAGCATATTTACTTCCATCTCTGTTAAATAGCGCCAGTCACCGCGACGTAATCCCTTTTTAGTAAGACCTGCAAAATAAACACGATCAAGCTTAATTACACGATAGCCCAGTGACTCAAAAATACGACGTACGATACGATTCTTTCCCGAATGGATTTCAATGCCCACCTGCGACTTATCCGTATCCGAAGCATAACTGATTGCATCCGCATGTATTTCACCATCATCTAAAGTAATACCTGCCACAATCTGGTCAAGGTCAGCCTTGGTTACATTTTTATCACAATACACATGATAAATTTTCTTTTTCAGGAATTTCGGATGAGTCAGTTTTGAAGCAAGGTCACCATCATTTGTCAGCAACAATACCCCCGTCGTGTTACGGTCTAAACGGCCAACCGGATAAATACGCTCTCTGCATGCATCTTTAACGTAATCCATCACGGTTTTACGTTCTTGAGGATCATCCGAAGTTGTCACACAGTCTTTCGGTTTGTTAAGCAGTACATAAACCTTACGTTCAATATTTACCGGCTGGTCATGAAATTTCACCTCATCGGTACGTTTCACCTTAGTTCCCAGTTCTGTTACCACTTCCCCGTTTACAGAGACTTCTCCAGCAGTAATAAATTCATCAGCCTCGCGGCGTGAACAGATACCAGCATTAGCAAGGAACTTATTCAAGCGGATTGGTTCATTCGGGTCGGTCAAGACGTCTTTATACTCAATCTGCTTCTTCATGCTATACTTCGCATTCGGATTATAATCGGCAGTACGTTGACGGGGACCACCTCCTTGTACGCGGTTATACCCTCCCTGACCTCCATTATTATAGCGAGGACGTTGTTGGCGGAAGCCACCTTCCCCCTGCTGTCCATTATTAAAGCGAGGACGGAAAGGACGCTGTTCATCTCCTTCATTATTATTAAAGCGAGGATTATACGAAGAACGTTGAGGACGGAACCCTCCTTCATCCTGTCCTCCATGATTGAAGCGCGGACGATAAGAACGCTGTTCTCCTCCCTCTTCATTGCGGTTGCCATATGGACGATACTGCGGACGGTTTCCATAGCTACGCTGCGGGCGGTCCTCATTATTACTAAAACGCGGATTATACGAAGAACGATACGGGCGTTCATTTCCCTCACGGTTATTATTATACGAACGACGACCATATCCCCCGCCTTCATAGCGGTTATTTCTATTATATCCTTCTCTGTTGTAAGACTT
This sequence comes from uncultured Bacteroides sp., assembly GCA_900546645.1. Lineage (GTDB taxonomy): Bacteria > Bacteroidota > Bacteroidia > Bacteroidales > Bacteroidaceae > Phocaeicola. The sequence continues at coordinate 4,897 of URDR01000048.1, forward strand.
GTAACCATCACGGTTAGACTGGCTGTTATATTCGCCTTCCTGTCTGTTTTCTTTTTCTGCCATAATTCTTTAATTTATCACCGGAGACTCCCATCTCCCGGTTTCGTTAACTTGTTTTCTTTACTATTTATTATAGTCCAGTATAATTGTGCGGAGTAATTACACGCAATTCTTTCTTTATTTCTTCACTTACATTCAACGTTTCAATAAATTCCTTTATTGAAGCTTCATTAATGGCCTGATTGGTACGTGTCAATGCTTTTAAAGCCTCATAAGGATGAGGATAAGCTTCACGGCGCAAAATAGTCTGAATAGCTTCAGCCACTACACTCCAGCAGTTATCCAAATCTTCATATATCTTCTGTTCGTTCAGCAGCAGTTTTCCTAAACCTTTCAATGAACTTTGGATGGCAATTACAATGTGACCAAAAGGAACCCCGACATTACGCAAAACGGTAGAATCGGTCAAGTCACGCTGCAAGCGAGAAACCGGCAATTTACTTGCCAAATGTTCCAAAACAGCATTGGCCATACCCAAGTTACCTTCCGCATTTTCAAAGTCAATCGGATTCACCTTATGAGGCATTGCACTTGAACCCACTTCACCGGCTTTAATTTTCTGTTTAAAGTACTCCATTGAAATATACTGCCAGAAATCGCGGTTCATATCAATCATAATGGTATTGATACGTTTCATCGCATCAAAGATAGCACCAAGATTGTCATAGTTAGAAATTTGAGTGGTATATTCTTCACGTTCCAAGCCCAATTTCTCTGCAACGAACTTATTGCCGAAGGCCTTCCAGTCGAATTCCGGATATGCCACATGATGAGCATTGTAATTTCCGGTAGCTCCACCAAACTTAGCAGTAATCGGACAAGCCTTCAATACATCCAACTGACGATTTAAGCGATAAGCAAAAACCATTATTTCTTTTCCCAAGCGAGTCGGTGATGCCGGCTGACCATGAGTTTTAGCCAGCATCGGAATATCTTTCCACTCCTCCGCATAAACTGTCAACTGGTCTATCAATTTCTGCAGCTGCGGGTAATAAACCTCTTGAAGTGCATCTTTAATTGACAAAGGAACTGAAGTATTGTTGATATCCTGTGAAGTCAGACCAAAGTGGATAAACTCCTTATACGATTCCAAACCTCCCAATTTATCAAACTGCTCCTTAATAAAATACTCAACAGCCTTAACGTCATGGTTTGTTACACTCTCTATTTCCTTAATACGCTGAGCATCTGCCTCCGAAAAATTACGATAAATATCCCGCAACGACTCAAAACGTGCCGAATCAAATGTTTTTAACTGAGGCAAGGGCAACTCGCACAAGGTTATAAAATATTCAATCTCTACCTGCACACGATACTTAATCAGTGCATATTCTGAAAAATAAGCGGCCAAAGCTCCCGCTTTGCCTCTGTATCTGCCATCAATAGGCGATATAGCTGTGAGTAAATCAAGCTCCATCATGATGATAAAAAGATTTGGTATCTATATTATGCTCATTAAATTAGGGTGCAAAGTTAATGCTTTTTCCCGAGTTTACAGGAATTTAAAGATTAGAAACTGCTTTGTTTTAACTATTTTATTCGCTTCGTCTCTTACTTCCATGTATTATAATGAATACGTGTTGCATCCCATTTGTCTTTTGGAGCATAGTCCCCCATCGGATAACCTACCGGAATCACGCAAAGAGACTTGATATATGAAGGGGAACCCAACACGTCTGCTACCACCTTCATCCGGTCTTCATACGGATAAGTTGCAGTCCATACGGATCCTAACTCCAAAGCCTCGGCTGCCAGCAATATATTTTGAGCAGCGGCAGAGCAATCCAAATACCAATAAGACGATTTACGTTCATCTGCACATACTACAATTGCCATCGGTGCTCCTTTCAGCATCTTTGCATAAGGAAGCCCATCTGCCATCTTATCTAGTTTTTCACGTTCATCGATGACTGCAAACTCCCACGGACGACGATCCATTCCACTCGGAGCTGCCTTTCCAGCACGAAGCAACTGCTCTACTTTTTCTTTTTCCACCGGTTTTCCTCCTACATACCGGCGTACACTCTTGCGGCTCAAAATATTCTCCACCACAACTTGCCCACCATCCGTCGGCCTCACATTTTCTTCCGGCTGACAAGATGCACCAATCACCAGCCCCAACAAAGGAGCCATCCAGATTCCACTTTTATTCATAAACAAGAGATATTAATATCCAACAATCTGTCAAGCTAAACAATACAATGAGTCTATCTTTTCCAGGTAAATATAATAAACAATTTGAACAACGAATAAAAAAAACACGTAACTTTGCATCCGCAAAATAAAAAAGAAAGAAAAAACATGGAACTGCCTAAAGACCCGATGATGTTATTCAGCTTCATCAACATGAAGCTACGAGATTTCTACCCTTCACTCGATGCATTATGCGAGGATTTGAATATAAATAAAAGCGACATAGTAAACCGCTTAAAAGAAGTAGGTTTTGAATATAATCAAGAACAAAACAAATTCTGGTAACACGCAGTTTACTGAAATCTGCTTCTCCAGACATACTCAATGCATCCATCTAGAAATATTCAGCCAATACCCCTATTAAAGGGAGAGTAGCTAAAAATACAAAAGCCGACCGATTCGCAAGACTTTATACATGAATCAGTTGGCTTTTGTATTGTATTTACAAATTTTCCATCTTAAGATAAAGAAGAAGGCGACCTGCATTCTCCCTACGGGAAACAGGTCGCCTTTATCTTTTTATTTACTTGTCAAACAAGAAAATATTACTGAGCCAGTTTGTTATCTGAACCCAAAACGTTCACGATTTTATGCTTGTACAGTTTTTCCATGTTATCGCGAGCCGGGCCCAAATATTTACGTGGGTCGAATTCAGCCGGTTTTTCAGCGAATACCTTACGTACAGCAGCAGTCATAGCCAAACGAGAGTCTGAGTCGATGTTGATTTTGCAAACTGCAGACTTAGCAGCCTTACGCAATTCTTCTTCAGGAATACCGATAGCAGCTTCCAGTTTACCACCGAATTTGTTGATAGTATCAACTTCTTCCTGAGGAACTGAAGAAGATCCGTGAAGAACGATAGGGAATCCCGGAAGTTTTTCCATTACAGCGTCCAATACAGCAAATTCCAATGGAGGAGGAACCAAGCGGCCAGTAGCCGGGTCAACATGACATTGTTCAGGTTTGAACTTGTAAGCACCGTGAGAAGTACCGATTGAGATAGCCAATGAGTCGCAACCTGTACGAGTAGCAAAGTCAATTACTTCTTCAGGGTTAGTATAAGTGTGATGTTCTGCAGATACTTCATCTTCAACACCAGCCAATACACCTAATTCTCCTTCTACAGTTACGTCAAACTGATGAGCGTATTCAACCACTTTCTTGGTCAAAGCTACGTTTTCTTCGTAAGGCAAGTGAGAACCGTCAATCATTACTGAAGAGAAACCTGAGTCGATACAGCTCTTGCAAGTTTCGAAAGTATCTCCGTGGTCAAGGTGAAGAACGATTTCAGGATGTTCGCATCCTAATTCTTTTGCATATTCTACAGCACCCTGAGCCATGTAACGCAACAATGTAGCGTTAGCGTACTGACGAGCACCTTTAGAAACCTGAAGGATAACCGGAGATTTAGTTTCTACTGCAGCCTTGATGATAGCCTGCATCTGTTCCATATTGTTGAAGTTGAAAGCCGGAATAGCATAGCCGCCTTTGATTGCTCTGGCAAACATGTCTTTAGTGTTTACCAAACCTAAATCTTTGTAATTAACCATTGTTGTAAAATTTATAATTGTTAGTGATTAAATTCCATCTGCAAAAATAACAATAAATGTTATATATAGACATCGGTTTCGGTGAAAAAGTTTGTTTTACTTCACTTTATTAACGTTCAAGGCTTCATCTTTGCCTGCTTAAGCCTACATCTCCCTTATTATTCAGCCTCAACGCTTCAGCCATTGTTCCGGATTCAGCTTTGCTGTTTCCTTACGCAACTGAAAGTGGAGAACCGTATTTCCTTCTTTGTCGGTATGCACCTCACCCAATACATCCCGTGTACTGACACGACTACCTTTCTTCACCCGCACCGAAGACAGATTACAATAAACAGAGATGTAACTTCCATGACGCACCAGCACATTGGTCAGTCCGTTGTACTGAAAAACTGCCGAAACTTCACCATCAAATATGGCACGGGCATATGCCCCCTGCTTTCCTTTTATATCGATGCCTTTATTGTCAAGCCTTACATTACGAAGCCCCTGCACCTGATACTGCCCATAATGACCCACAATAACATAAGCTCCGGTTATAGGAACCGGTAAAATGCCCTTGTTTTTTTCAAACGTACCTGAAAGCCTGCGGTCTTCCGAATCCACTTTATAAGAATCCATTTTTCCCGCCTCTTTTGCCGGTGACTTTACTGCTGTTTCTGCCTTTTTATCCGCCTTGGCTGCCTTCCGGGCTTCTTCTGCTTTTCGCCGTGCCTCAGCTTCGGCACGTTTCCGGGCTTTTTCTATCTCCTGCTCGATCAGTTTATCAATTTGAGCATTCAGTTTATCAGCTGAACGGCGTTTCTTTGCAATCTCTTTCTGGATACTCTGCTGTTTTTTCTGCAAGGAGCCCAACAAGGCTTTACGTTCTTTCTCCTGTTCTTGCAGTTTGATTTTTTCAACCTCCCCCTGCTTCAACAGCTCTTCTTTTGCCTTCCAGCTTGACTGGAGCGAAGTCTTCTTACGCTGCACCTGCTCCTGCTTGCGCTGCAACTGTGCCCCTTGCATACGCTGATAGTCGGCATACTCACGCACATAGCGCAAGCGACGATACATCTGACTCAGGTTATCTGCAGAGAAAATGAACATCATTTTTTCCTGAACCGACTTATTGCGATACATATAACGAACCGACTGTTCATATTTTTTCTTCTTGTCACGCAAGTCGCGCTGCAGCTTCTGCAGTTCAACCGACAACCGGTTTATTTCCAGCTGAATGGAGCGTACATCTTTTTCAATTTGCCGGATATATTTCTGACGTTCGTCTATCTGTCCGGAGAGCAAAGCCAAATTATCTAATTGACTTTTCACATCCTTACGAGTAGACTGCAACAATGATTCCGATTCCGAAATTTGCAGGTGAAGTTCCTTACGCTGTTTCTCCAGTTGACGAATTTTCGGAGTTGTCTGACCATAAAGTCCTAAAACCAGCAAGCTTATCCATATAATACCCAGCAAGCGTTTCATAACTTCAGTAACATTTTCAGAAGTTCGTGTAATTCTATTTTCTTATATTTCGATGAGAGTTCAGTGCGCTCCTCCCAGTTTCCACCGGCAGAAATGCGTGACAGTTTCATATCCAAAGCAAACTTAACCCGTTCTCTATTTCCAAGCGACACCTTCATATGCTGCGGAAAGGTCTTTCCCTCCAAATTACCAAAATCAGTATACAGCCAATCCATCGAATAATCTGTCCCCTTTAACCCGATACTGGTCTGCTCCAGCCACCCCTCGCCTGCCGTAGTCCAGAACCGATAGGTCAAGGCCCTTCCCGACTTGGTTTCCAGAAGAGCCCGTCCGGCTGCGGGGGTAATATGAAAATGCACAGCATCAGTCACAGCCAGCTGGGGTTTTCCCGGCAGGAACAGTTCATTCAAGAACAAAGACTGCAGAATATGAAAATCCAGTTCCGTATTGGCCAGACTGCTCAAAGCCTCAAACGAAACCTCTACATACTGTTTATGCAAACGATCAACCAAAAGTACCCGTTCTGGTGTAATCTCCATTCGTGCCATTTCAATTCCCAGTAAGGGAGCAACAGAGAGCTGGATTACCTTTCCTCGCTTAATACGCAGAGTACCATTAACATGCGGACTGCCTCCTTTATCCAACTGTAAATCCAGACCCACCTTTGCCGTCAATGCGTCCCACTTCGGAGTCCATTCTATCACCTTCTCCATATAATCAGCGCCAGTCAGTTCGCCAATCATAGGAGTCTGTACAGCGTGACGCGAAGAAGAACACGAAGCAACAACCGCCATCACAGCTGTCAGCATTATATAATATACAAGTCGTCTTACCATCTGTTTATTCAGTTATATATTTTTTCAAGGCTATTTTCCGTTTCAAGCGTTTCAGTTCCTCTGCCGAACGAGGCGTTGAGCCACTGTCCGGACTCTCTTTTATCCCTTCAGCTTTTTTCCATAGTTCAACCGCCTTCTCTTTTTCACCTAACTTATAATAGATGTCGCCACAATGCTCTACAATCACTTGACTGCTGTCTCCTCCATTCTTCATAGCCTGTTCAATATAAATACGTGCCTCCGTATAGCGTTCTTTCTCAAACAGAATCCAAGCATACGTATCTAAATAGGTATAGTTTTCAGGTTCAGCCTTGACAGTCCGGTAGCTCATTTCTTCCGCTTTATCCAAATGCTTTTTCTCAACCGAAAGATAATAAGCATAATTGTTTAACGTTCCGATATTATTCGGATTATAAACCAGCGACGAGTCATAAGCGGCATAAGCCTCAGCCTGCATATGCTTTGCATGATAAATGTCACCTAAAATAGCATAAAAGTCAGAAACTATCTGCTTGTCACTTTTATCGTTTACCTGCTTCACTCCTTTCTGAAACACATCAAGTGCCTTATCTGTTTCTTCTTTCTGATAATAAGCAATACCTAAATAGTAATAAAACTCCATAGCTTCCGGATTATATTGAAGGGCCGGCAAAGCCACCTTAATCATTTCATCCAGATTATTTTCACTGATGGCATAGCTCAATAACTGCAAACGTGCCGGTTTATTCTCCGGGTCAAGCGAAAGCACTTGATGCAATACAGGTACAGATTCTTTTCCCATCTGTTTCGTTATCAGATATTGGGCATACAGCATGGCAAGATCGGCATTCTGCTGCGGATGCTTCAATATTTCATCAAACAGAGAGATAATCTGTGTACTATCCTTGGTGGTCTGTTCAGACTGCACGATGAGCTGCCTCATTATCTCCATTTTCGTACCCGACTCTACATCGTCATTCAGCAAGATATCATTCAGCTGCACATGATAAAGACTGTCCTGACCCGCCTTCTGATAATAAGAAGCCATAGAGACCAGCGCCGGAGCATAGCCGGGATCTTCTTTTAAAATGCGCTGATACGTATCATAAGCTTCCTGCAACCGGTCGTTGCTTAAATACACATCGCCCAGCATAATCTGATAACGCATGTCATAAGGGTATTCTTTGGACAGGCTTTCTATCTCCTGAAAAGCCTGTTCCTGATTATTCATCAACAGATACATACGGAACTTCTCCATACTGATTTGTTCCGATTTACCGTCAAGTTCTTCCAGACGGTTCAGCGTCTTTACTACCTCCTCATAGCTTTTCGTCTGGCTATAAAGTTCCACCAAAGCAATCAATGGTTCCAGACGGGAAGGAAACAGCCTTGCCATATCTTCATACGCTACAACAGCTTTCGGCAAATCGTGCTTCCGCTGATAATACGTAGCCAGCGTCTGCTTATACCAAAAGTTATCTTCATCCAAGCGCACCGCCTGTTTCAGAGCCTGTTCACTTTTATCCTCTTGCCCCAGCGCCAGATAAAACTGCGAAATCTCATATAGCGTGGCTGCCGATTTGGGATATATCTCAAGACAATGCTTATACAGTTCAAAGGCTGCATCATATTCTCCTTTCTGCTTCAGACGGACAGCCTCCAGAAAAAAATAATCATACTTGCGGCGCTGCTCGTAAGTAAGCGGATCAACCATCGCTTCCGTTTTTGTACGCTTTGCCGACCGGGAAGACTTCCCGATAGTTCCGCACGATGCAAGCAAGGTTACCAAACACAATATAGACAATAAGACTTTCATCATCCGATTCTGATTAATTAAATGGTTCCTGTATGACCGAAGCCTCCGGCTCCACGTTCTGTTTCATCAAGAACTTCCACCTCATTCCATTCCGCCTGTTCATAACGGGCAATAACCATCTGAGCAATCCTTTCTCCATCTTCTACCACAAAATCTTCAGAAGAAAGGTTCACCAAAATAATACCTATCTCGCCCCGGTAATCTGCATCAATCGTACCCGGAGTATTCAGCAAGGTGATTCCCTTTTTCAATGCCAATCCACTGCGGGGACGCAGTTGAGCCTCATAGCCCGAAGGCAATGCAATCGAGAGTCCGGTGGGAACCAGACAACGCTGCAGGGGTTTCAACACAATAGGCTGTTCCAAATTGGCACGGATATCCATTCCTGCCGACTGCTCCGTAGCATAGGCTGGCAACGGATGTTTTGACTTGTTTATAATCTGTACTTTCATTGACTTTCTTTTTTTATTGATTTAATTTGCGAAATTAAGCATTTCATGGGACTTATACTTGTGTTTACCATTTTTTAAAGGCCGTCTGCTCTTTTTTTCTTGTTTTTTGCTTACAAAACAAACACTTAAAGCAGCACTTATCGCCCTAAATTAAAGATAAAGATACCCCCGTCCCAAAACGCTTAGGCGCCTAAAATGAAATGCCTAGGCAAGTTAAACCAAACGCTTAGACATTTCCAAAGCCTATCTTCCATGCTTCAAATGATCTTCTGCCTCCTCGTCAAAGCCACATTCCCATTCATTTTTCACTTTTAATCTTGCCACTGTCTCACTTTTCAGGAGGATATTCCGAAGAATTTCCCTAAGTTTGCAAAAACAATACTTCTACACATCAATGAATTGGAAACAACTGATATCTAACAAGCGATTCGGGCTAGAGCTTCTGCATGAAGCAAAAAAAGACGACCGTACTGAATTTCAACGCGACTACGACCGATTGATTTTTTCCGCCCCCTTCCGGCGTCTGCAAAACAAGACACAAGTATTTCCGCTTCCCGGCAGTATCTTTGTACATAACCGGCTCACACATAGTTTAGAGGTATCGTGTGTAGGGCGTTCGCTGGGGAATGAAGTGGCAACTTTATTACTAAAGAGCCATCCCGAACTATCAGACAGTCACCTCTCTGAGATTGGCTCTATTGTTTCAGCTGCCTGCCTGGCTCACGATTTAGGGAATCCTCCTTTCGGGCATTCCGGAGAACAAGCCATCGGAACTTATTTTTCGGAAGGAAAGGGACAACATCTACGACCGCTTCTCTCGTCTGCCGAATGGGAAGATCTCATTCACTTCGAAGGGAATGCCAATGCCTTCCGCCTATTGACCCATCAGTTCCGGGGACGTCGTAAGGGAGGCTTTGTCATGACCTACTCCACCCTTGCCTCGATTGTGAAATATCCGTTTTCCTCGCGCCTTGCAGGAAAAAAGCAAAAATTCGGATTCTTCTTAAGTGAAGAAAACGATTACCAGCGTATCGCCCAGGAACTGGGCATCACCCAGCTAAGTCAGGAAGGAGAGCCCCTGCACTATGCCCGACATCCTCTGGTCTACTTAGTTGAAGCAGCCGATGACATCTGCTACCAGATGATGGATATTGAAGATGCACACAAGCTGAAAATCCTGACTACGCAGGAAACCCAAAATCTGTACAAACAGTTTTTCAGCAGCGAACGCCTTGAGAAAATAGAGCAAATATGCCAATTAGTAACCGACACAAACGAGCAGATAGCCTACCTCCGCTCATCGGTCATCGGAGTACTGATAAAAGAATGCACCCGTGTGTTTGTGGAAAACGAGACTGCCATCTTGAGCGGCACCTTCTCAGGTCCTCTCATCCGCCACTTGTCAGAACCAGTCAAACAAGCGTATGAGAAGTGCTCAAAAACAGCCTTTGCCAAGATTTACTGCGCAAAAGATGTACTCGACATCGAGCTGGCCGGTTATCAAGTCATCACCACGCTGATAGACTTAATGATTGAAGCCGTACGCTACCCCGACAAAGCCTATTCAAAACTTCTCATAAACCGCATATCGAAACAATACGATGTAGAAGCCCCTACGCTCTACGGAAAAATACAAGCTGTACTTGATTACATATCAGGAATGACCGACGTTTATGCCCTCGACCTCTACCGGAAAATAAACGGCAATAGTCTTCCTGCCGTATGACCTTCATGAGAATAATCCTCCCGAACAAAGGACGAGTTTCGAAAAAGTACTTAAAAATGAAACTTTTATGAAACAAAGAACTATTACTTCAGTTTTAATAGCTATCTTTGTGCGTATTTTAGATAAAAATTACTTAATAACATTTTTATGATTAATCCTATTGTCAAGACAATCGAGCTGGGTGACGGAAGAACCATCACGCTCGAAACGGGAAAGCTGGCAAAACAGGCAGATGGGGCTGTTATGCTACGCATGGGTAACACCATGTTGCTGGCTACTGTTTGTGCAGCAAAAGATGCAGTTCCCGGTACAGACTTCATGCCGCTTCAGGTAGAGTACAAAGAAAAATATTCTGCATTCGGACGCTTCCCGGGCGGTTTCACAAAACGCGAAGGTAAAGCTTCTGATTACGAAATTCTTACTTGCCGCTTGGTAGACCGTGCTTTACGTCCACTTTTCCCGGATAATTTCCATGCAGAAGTTTACGTAAATATCATCCTTTATTCAGCAGACGGCGTAGATATGCCGGACGCATTGGCAGGACTTGCAGCTTCAGCAGCACTGGCTGTTTCTGACATTCCCTTCGGAGGTCCTATTTCAGAAGTACGCGTAGCGCGCATCGACGGTAAGTTTGTTATCAACCCTACTTTCGATCAGTTAGAACAAGCCGATATGGACTTGATGGTTGCGGCTACGTATGAAAACATCATGATGGTGGAAGGCGAAATGGAAGAAGTTTCTGAGCAAGACTTGCTGGAAGCCATGAAGTGCGCACACGAAGCTATCAAAGTTCACTGCAAAGCACAGATGGAACTGATGGAAGAAGTTGGTTCTACTGTAAAACGCGAATATTGTCACGAAGAAAACGATGAAGACTTGCGCAAGGCAGTTCACGACGCTTGCTATGAAAAAGCTTATGCCATCGCTGCTTCCGGAAACCGCAACAAGCACGAACGTCAGGATGCTTTCGACGCTATCTGCGATGAATTTAAAGCACAGTTCAGCGAAGAAGAACTGGAAGAAAAAGAAGGCATGATTGACCGTTATTATCACGATGTAGAAAAAGAAGCAATGCGCCGCTGCATCCTTGATGAAGGCAAGCGTCTGGACGGACGTTCTACAACGGAAATCCGCCCCATCTGGTGCGAAGTGAGTCCGTTGCCTGGTCCTCACGGCTCTTCTATCTTTACCCGTGGTGAAACTCAGTCATTAAGTACGGTTACTTTAGGTACCAAGCTGGATGAAAAAATCGTTGACGATGTACTTGACCAGCACAAGGAACGTTTCTTGCTGCATTACAACTTCCCTCCTTTCTCTACAGGAGAAGCGAAAGCACAGCGCGGTGTAGGCCGCCGCGAAATCGGTCACGGACATTTGGCTTGGCGTGCACTGAAAGGACAAATCCCTGCTAATTATCCATACTCAGTACGTGTTGTTTCTGACATTCTCGAATCAAACGGTTCATCTTCAATGGCTACCGTATGCGCTGGAACATTGGCTCTGATGGATGCAGGTGTGCCTATCAAAAACCCGGTATCTGGTATCGCAATGGGATTGATCAAAAATGCCGGTGAAGATAAATATGCCGTATTGTCTGACATCTTGGGCGACGAAGACCACTTAGGTGATATGGACTTCAAAGTTACAGGTACCGTAAACGGCATTACTGCAACTCAGATGGATATCAAATGCGATGGTCTGACTTATGATATTCTTGAAAAAGCATTGCTGCAAGCAAAACAAGGACGTGAACACATCCTCGGTAAGCTGACCGAATGCATTGCCGAACCTCGCGAAGACTTGAAACCACATGCTCCACGTATCGAGACCATGACAATTCCGAAAGAATTTATCGGAGCAGCTATCGGCCCGGGCGGAAAGATTATTCAGGGTATGCAGGAAGAAACCGGAGCTACCATTACCATTGAAGAAGTAGACGGTATGGGCCGCATCGAAATTTCTGGAACAAACAAGAAATGCATCGATGACGCTATGCGCTTAATCAAGGGTATCGTAGCCGTTCCGGAAATCGGAGAAGTTTACACTGGTAAAGTTCGTTCAATCATGCCTTACGGAGCATTTGTTGAATTCTTACCAGGAAAAGACGGTTTGCTCCACATTTCAGAAATTGACTGGAAGCGTTTGGAAACCATCGAAGAGTCAGGTCTGAAAGAAGGCGATGAAATCGAAGTGAAACTGCTCGACATTGACCCGAAGACCGGTAAGTTCAAACTTTCTCACAAGGTACTGCTTCCGAAACCAGAAGGTATGGCAGAAGCACAGCCTAGACGTGAACGCCAGCCCAGACAACAAAAATAATCATCATCCCAGTGATGATACAAATAAAAGAGCCGAACTCTAAATTAAAGTTCGGCTCTTTTTGCATCACTCACTTGAGTTATATAAGAATCTCCAATATTCTTGGTTACTCGCGAATCTCGCGCAACTGGAAATCTTTACGACGAAGCACGAAACTGTTACTTAAATACTTCTCACGCACAATTTTATTTTCAGCCAATTCTTCAGGTGTACCTTGAAACAGAATCTTTCCCTCAAACAACAAATAAGCTCTATCTGTAATACTCAAAGTTTCCTGTACATTATGGTCCGTAATCAAGATTCCGATATTTTTATCTTTCAATTTCCATACAATATGCTGAATATCCTCCACGGCAATCGGGTCAACTCCTGCAAACGGCTCATCAAGCATAATAAACTTCGGGTCAATGGCAAGACAGCGGGCAATTTCCGTACGCCGCCGCTCTCCTCCCGACAACTGGTCACCCAGATTCTTACGAACCTTCTGCAAGCGGAATTCGGCAATCAGACTTTCCAGTTTCTCTTTCTGATACTCAAGAGGCTTTCCGGTTAGTTCAAGAACAGAAGCAATATTGTCTTCCACACTCATCTTGCGGAAAACAGAAGCCTCCTGTGCCAAATAGCCGATGCCATTTTGCGCACGTTTATATACAGGATAAGAAGTAATATCTTGATTATTCAAATAAATATGCCCTTCATTTGGAACAATGAGCCCCGTAGTCATATAAAACGAAGTCGTCTTTCCGGCTCCATTAGGTCCAAGAAGCCCGACAATCTCACCTTGTTTCACATTAATGGAAACATGACTCACCACGGTACGCTTCCCGTATTTCTTCACTAAGTTTTCCGTCCGAAGCACCATGCGTCCGTCTTCGGGAAGTTCAAAGGATTCTGTGATATGCTGTTGGTTTTCCTCTGCCATCATAATTTAAGTAAGGATTAAGATATAGAAACCGGGAAAGCAGCATGCCTTCCACCATACTTATTTCATGGCAAAAGTAGTAAAAATCTTGGGTTATATGGTTACTCCCATGAATTTCCGTCTACTTTTTATAATAATTAGGTAAAAAGACGTACTTTTGCAATAAATTAATTGGAACATACATATGGTTAAACCGATTAGCACTTTAGGAAAATATCTGATGCTGATGGGCAGAGTGTTCTCTCGCCCGGAACGTTTTCGCATGTACTTTAAACAATATGTCAGCGAAATGGCACAATTAGGAATCAACTCCATCGGCATTGTATTGCTTATTTCTTTTTTCATTGGAGCTGTTATATGCATCCAGATTAAACTGAACATTGAAAGTCCGTGGATGCCACGTTTTGTCGTTGGATACACCACACGAGAGATTTTGCTTTTGGAATTCTCCTCATCCATCATGTGCCTTATCTTGGCAGGAAAAGTCGGTTCAAATATCGCTTCTGAAATTGGAACGATGCGCGTAACCCAACAAATTGATGCCTTAGAGATTATGGGAATCAATTCCGCCTCCTATCTTATTCTCCCAAAAATAACGGGCTTAATGACCATGATTCCCTTCTTGGTAATCTTCAGTATTGCAGCGGGCATTATCGGGGCTTTTTGTACCGCATGGATTGGAGGAATCATGAATGCCACCGACTTAGAATATGGATTACAATACACCTTCGTGGAATGGTATATTTGGTGTAGTTTTATCAAATCGCTGTTTTTCGCCTTCATTATCGCAAGCGTCTCTGCTTATTTCGGCTATACGGTAGAAGGAGGCTCTATTGCTGTAGGTAAGGCTAGTACCGACTCGGTAGTATCAAGCAGTGTGCTTATCCTGTTCTCAGACTTAATACTTACTCAAATTTTAATGGGATGATAGAACTGAAATCTTTAAATAAATCATTCGAAGGGAAAAACGTTTTAAACGATATCAACTTTTCATTTGAAAATGGGAAAACCAGCTTGATTATCGGTCAGAGCGGCTCAGGGAAAACAGTACTGATGAAATGTATCGTAGGCTTGTTTACACCTGAACAAGGAGAAGTGCTTTATGACGGACGAAACTTGATTTCAATGAACAAAAAAGAGAAACAGGCTCTTCGCCGCGAAATGGGAATGATTTTCCAAAGCGCAGCTTTATTTGACTCGCTGTCTGTTTTGGAAAACGTTATGTTCCCACTTGATATGTTCTCTAATGATACGTATCGAGACCGCATCCGCCGTGCCCAGTTCTGCCTTGATCGCGTGAATCTGATTGATGCACAAAACAAATATCCAGGCGAAATCAGTGGAGGCATGCAAAAACGTGTAGCCATAGCACGGGCTATTGCTCTACAGCCACAATACTTGTTCTGCGATGAACCGAACTCCGGATTAGACCCCAAAACTTCACTTGTAATCGATGAACTGATTCATGATATAACAAAAGAATATAACATGACCACCATTATCAATACACACGACATGAATTCAGTGATGGGCATCGGTGAAAGTATTCTATATATCTATCAAGGACATAAAGAATGGGAAGGCACTAAAGACGATGTATTTAATGCTACCAATGAACGCTTAAACAACTTCATCTTTGCATCCGACTTGTTACGCAAAGTAAAAATAGAAGAAAATAAGGAGAAGCAGAAATAACCTCCTTACCCCCCACCTAACAGAGGCTACAACAAGATATCAGGATAATGTTTTAATCTGATTTTATTTCCAGATTAAGACATTATCCTACCTTTTTATTATAGTAAAATGCAACACAGACAGTCTATTTTGTAACAAACACTACTTACTTTTCAACTTCCGGATTACATTTCACCAAACGAAAGAGATGAATCCGGAAGTTGCTCTTTATTTATGAACAAGCCCTCATCATACGTCAAAAAGGCATACTATCGACATACTACACATAAAATGAACAAGAAATGAATGAGCTTTAAAAATTTTGCTATATCTTTGCCGTGGTACTAAAGAAAAACATTTGACAAATGAAACTAAAGCTCATCTCTTTATTGATAGGACTGATATTTATGCCAATTCATTTACTCGCGCAGGCAAGTATACTCTATACACCAGAGGAACACATATCAAGCAGTCTTATAAACTATGTTTACCAAGATAAAAAAGGCTTCATCTGGATAGCAACCGAATATGGACTAAACCAATTCGACGGCAATCAGTTTATTTCATTCAAGCATAACAAGAGTGATTCTAATTCGCTATGTAATAACTACGTACGTACGATATTCGAAGACAGTCGAAATACACTATGGGTAGGAACTATGACCGGATTAATGATTTATAACCGGGACACAGACAGCTTTACCCCTATTCACCTTTACCGAGAAGGGAACTTAGTAAAACCACACATCACACGAATTATAGAACGTAGCAACGGGGAAATTTGGATTGCAACTTCCAATGAAGGAATATTCAAAATTGACCTCACCCGAAAATGTGGGCAATATACTCCAAATACCTACAAAAAAAATCTGATAAATATTACATCTATCATAGAAGACGACAACGGACTTTTATGGCTAGGTTCGGAGTTTGAAGGCCTCTCTACTTACAATCCTCAAAACGGAGAAGTAAAACCAATCTCCCCTATATCCGAAAACAACATAACCTCTTTAGCCAAAGATGAAGAAGGAAATATTTATATAGCCACATTTACAAAGGGACTGAATATCTATAATAAGAAAACTGGGGAAATAGAGCATATCAGCAGTCAAGAGTCATTTCATATTAAAGTCATAACCTTGATTGGGAAACAACTTTATATAGGAACCGACGGAAAGGGAATAAAATTTTACAATAAAGATGAAAATAAAATACAAGATCTCTATATCGATGAAAGTCTGATTGACTTAACCGATGCTAAGGTCCATTCAATTATCAACGACAAGGATGGGAATCTCTGGTTAGGATTATTCCAGAAAGGAGTTTTATTCATTCCAGGGGAGAAAAACCCCTTTCTCTATTACGGGAACAAACTACTTAGCAAAAGTCCAATCGGGAAAGGGTGCGTTATGTCTATCCACCAAGACAGCCGTAACCACATGTTTGTAGGAGTGGATAATGAAGGATTATATGAACTAACATCTGATTTCGTGTTAATCAAACATCATGCTCCCAAAGAAGGAAAGAACAGCTTCCCCGAAACCATATTAAGTATATTCGAAGATTCCGACAAACAGCTTTGGCTCGGCTCCTATGCCCGAGGCATTACCCGTTTCAATCCATCAACTGGAACATGCAATTATATACCAGAACTCACTAATGAACGTGTATTCAGTATTGTAGAAGACAAACAACGAAATCTGTATATAAGTACTTATGGATCCGGATTTTACACCTATAACCTGGATACACGGCAGCTAACCAATTACCGCTCTTCAGAAGGGATGGGAAATCCACGCAATGAAGTTGCAGACAACTGGATCAACTGTATCTATTGTGACAGCGAAGGCTTAATATGGATTGGTCATTTCAAGGGGATAAGTTGTTTTAATCCCAAAACTAAAAGTTTCATCAACTTTACACCAAACAACTATATCATAAACAATAGCATCGGATACTCTATTATAGAAAGTCTTAACCATACAATTTGGATGGGAACGACTAACGGACTGTACAGCTTAAACAAACAGACAAAAAAAATTCAACGATATACCGCTGCCGATGGGCTGGACAATGAGGTAATTTGCGGAATACGAGAAGATAAAACAGGAGGAATCTGGGTAAGTACTTTCAACGGTATCAGCAAATTCATCCCTGAGAAAAAAAGCTTTACCAACTACTACGCAAGCGATGGACTACAAGGCAGTGAATTCACCCGAGGAGCTGTATTCCAATCGCCCTGCGGACGCATTTTCTTCGGAGGAACCAACGGCATTACCT
>URDR01000049.1 GCA_900546645.1 uncultured Bacteroides sp.
TTGCATTTTGCAGTATATTTACATACACGATTGTTTTACTTCTTCTCCCTAATACGTATCTAAGGCTCTTAAAAGAGTTTAAAGATAAACGCTACTATCCTAAATAGATTTACCTGTCAAACCGCAAGTCATTTATAATCAATCGTAAAGATACTATTTTTCACATAATACACCCTATAAATGGGAGATATTTTCACATAATCTGATATAAAAAGGCACTATTTTTCACATAATCAACCAATATTCCACTCACTTTTTCACATTATCCACTCATACAGGCTTCAAAACAAGGCTGCATCCCCACAACGGTTTCTTTGCTTTTTTCCTCCAGATGCCTGCTCTCCCGTGAACATTCATTCAAATTGCCCAGAACTAAACTTGAGCGGCAAGGTAATAAAAGCGACTTTTCAAGCTTGTAAAAGATGAAAGTCGAGGGAAAAATCTATAAACAGAAGCACTGTTTGTAAAAACAAAGCCTTTGAATGTACAAACAAAAGCTCTGTTTTTACAGCCAAAGACTCTGTTTTGAATTTGCAGAAAGATAAATTACATTTTATTCCGGAAAAAACAGAGTTTTCATGCCAAGTTAATGTAATTTTATTCTAACCGAAAACCAGTTTTCAGATGGAAGACTGCCCAACGCTTTCCCAGCCAGCGAATCAACCTGTCACCTCGAAAACCAAAAGCCAAAGAACCCAGATACGAGAACAAAAAGCTTTTTCCCGTGACTATTCGGGAGAAAACGAAGGACAAAAAGCCCATACTCACTTAGGCAGATCGAGAAAAATGTAGTATATTTACATCGCATACAATGCACAAAAAACAACTTGTTACCAAGTTCCTTAAATAATTTGACTGCAAGAGAAAGAAGTTACTGACAAAGTAACTAACTTTGCAAAAAACATAATATGGAATCTAATTTACGAATCATCATAAGTGGAGGGGGAACCGGAGGACATATCTTTCCGGCGGTTTCTATAGCCAACGCGCTCAGGGAACAGCACCCTGATATTGAAATTTTATTTGTCGGAGCGGAAGGGCGCATGGAAATGCAGCGCGTTCCCGCTGCCGGATATAAAATCATCGGTCTGCCCGTTGCCGGATTCGACCGCAAGCACCTGCTGAAAAATATCGGAGTACTGATTAAGCTGATGCGCAGCCAGCTGAAGGCCCGGAAAATCATACGCGACTTCAAACCACATGCCGCCGTAGGTGTGGGTGGATATGCCAGCGGACCGACGCTGAAAGTGGCGGGAGGAATGGGAATCCCTACCCTGCTTCAAGAACAGAATTCATACGCAGGAGTAACCAATAAGTTGCTTGCCAAGCAAGCCAAGAAAATCTGTGTGGCATACGAGGGAATGGAACGCTTCTTCGACAAGGAGAAAATCATCCTGACCGGGAACCCAGTACGTCAGAACCTTCTGAATACCACGCTTAGCCGTGAGGAAGCCCTCCGCTCGTTCGGTCTCTCACCGGAAAAGAAAACCGTGCTGATTGTCGGTGGAAGCCTGGGGGCACGAACCATTAACCACTGCGTGATGCACGGACTGGATAAAATAAAAGAATCGGGGGTACAGTTTATCTGGCAAACCGGAAAGTTTTATATTGACGAAGCACGCGCTGCCGTAAAACAGGCAGGTGAAATGCCGATGCTTCACGTCACCGACTTCATTGCCGACATGGCTGCTGCTTACCGCGCTGCCGATCTGGTTATCAGTCGTGCCGGAGCCGGCTCCATCTCAGAACTCTGTCTGTTAGAAAAACCGGTCATCTTGGTTCCCTCACCGAATGTGGCTGAAGATCATCAAACCAAGAACGCACTGGCTCTGGTCAATAAGGAGGCTGCTCTTTATGTAAAAGACAGCGAGGCAGAAGAAAAGCTGCTCAATCTTGCCATCCAGACCGTAAATGAAGCGGAAACATTAAATCACCTAAGTACGAACATCGCCAAGCTGGCTTTCAAGGATTCGGCAAACATCATTGCCAACGAAGTCTATAAGCTGGCTTTAAACTATAAGAAAGAACATGAACATTAACACGATAAAAGCTGTTTATTTCATCGGAGCCGGAGGTATCGGCATGAGCGCACTGGTGCGCTACTTTCTTTCAAAAGGGAAAAAAGTGGGTGGATACGACCGCACCCCCAGTGAACTGACCGAAAAACTGAAAGAAGAAGGAGCCGACATTCATTATGAAGAAAACACGGACCTGATTCCTGCTGATTTCCGGGAGGCAACAACCACTCTCGTGGTCTATACGCCTGCCATCCCGGCTGAACATAAAGAATTGATTTATTTCAGAAACAACGGATTTGAAATACAAAAGCGTGCTCAGGTATTGGGCATGCTTACCCGCACGGAAAAGGGTATGTGTGTAGCCGGAACGCATGGCAAAACCACGACATCAACGATGGCTGCCCACCTGCTCCACCAGTCGCACGTGAAGTGCAATGCCTTTCTTGGAGGCATTTCAAAGAACTATGGCACTAACCTGCTGCTCGATGAAGAAAGCCCGTATGTGGTAATTGAAGCCGATGAGTTCGACCGTTCCTTTCACTGGCTCACGCCCTATGCCACGGTCATTACGGCGGTTGACTCCGACCATCTGGATATCTATGGAACCCGTGAAGCTTATCTGGAAAGCTTCCGTAAATATACCTCACTGATTCGTCCGGACGGCTACTTGATTATCAAGAAAGGACTGGAGCTTGTGCCCGACGTACAGCCGGGAGTCACCATTTATACTTACTCCACAGAGGAAGGTGACTTTCATGCCGAAAACATCCGCATAGCCAACGGAGAAATCTGCTTTGACTATGTCTCTCCGCTGGGAAATATTCAAGACATACAGCTGGGCGTTCCTGTGTATGTGAATATTGAGAACGGAGTGGCAGCCATGGCACTGGCTCAAATCGGAGGAGCTGATGCCGAAGAAATATGCAAGGCTATGGCAAGCTTTAACGGTGTAGACCGGCGTTTCGACTTCAAGCTGAAAACCGACCGCATGGTGTTCTTAAGTGATTATGCTCACCACCCGGCAGAAATCAAGCAAAGCGTATCATCCATTCGGACACTTTATCCGGATAAGAAAATTACAGCTGTGTTTCAGCCGCACCTTTACACCCGCACCCGCGACTTCTACAAGGAGTTTGCCGACAGCCTGTCTCTGCTTGACGAAGTGATTTTGCTTGATATCTATCCGGCACGCGAACTTCCCATACCGGGAGTAAGCAGTCAGCTTATTTATGACCACCTTCGTCCGGGTATCCAGAAAAGCCTCTGCAAGAAAGAAGACCTGATGAACGTGCTTGCCGGAAAAACACTGGAAGTGCTCATCACGCTGGGAGCAGGAGATATAGAAAACTATGTTCCACAGATTTACGAAATGCTTAAAGACAAATGATTAAACGGATTTTCATACTCAGTATTTTGATTGTGTTCGCAGCCTATCTGGTTGTGGCAGTCACTGCGCTTAACGGCAAGCCCAAAGACGTGGCTTGCACGGGTATGGAATTATCGATTGAAGACGATATCAATTACGGATTTATCGACTCGGTTGAAATCGGGAAAATCTTAAAAAAGAAGGGACTTAATCCTAAAGGAAAACGTCTGGGCGACATCAATGTGCGTGAACTTGAAACCGCTCTTTCCCAAAACCCGTTTATCCGTGAGGCTGAGTGCTATATCACCTCGGGAGGAAAAATCGGGATTGATATTTACCAGCGCATTCCGCTCATGCGCATCATGAGCAGTAACGGAGACGACTATTACATCGATCATGAAGGAAAAATTATGTCCGTACTCGGAAAATCTGTACATGTGGCTATCGCCACCGGATTCATTGACCGTAAATTCGCACAAAACAAATTATATGAACTGGGGAAATTTATCCAAAACGACCCATTCTGGAAAGCACAGGTGGAACAAATCAATGTAACGACCAAACAGGAGTTCGAAATTGTTCCTCGTGTAGGCGACCATATTCTTTTTTTAGGGAAAGGTGGTGATTATCAAGAAAAATTCCGTAAATTGCGAATCTTTTATAACGAGGCACTGAATCAAGTAGGCTGGAACAAGTACGAACGCATCAGTATAGAGTTTAACAATCAGATAATTTGTACAAAAAAGGAAAAGTAAGATATGGCAGTAACAGATTTTATAGCAGCAATTGAACTGGGATCGACTGAGATTTCAGGCATTGCAGGAAAAAAGAATTCAGACGGAAGCATCCAAATCCTCGCTTATGCCAGCGAGCGTTCATCGGACTGCATCAAAAAGGGAACCATCTATAATCTGGACAAAACCGGACAATGCCTTACTTCAATCATTCAGAAAATGGAAAGCCAGCTACAGGCTTCCATCAAAAAAATATATGTCGGCATCGGCGGACAGTCACTCCGCTCCATCCGGCACAATGAGGAAAAAACATTAGGAGAAGATACGAAAATCTCGCAGGCTCTGATTGACTCGCTGATGCAAGCCAATAAAGAGCTTCCGTTGGTTAATCAGGAAATTCTGGCTGTGGAACCGCAGGAGTACAAGGTGGGGAACAATCTGCAGACTGAACCGGTAGGGATTTCTGCCGACTTCATCGAAGGACGTTACTTGAATATCGTTGCCCGCCCTACACTAAGAGGCAATTTGCGCCAATGTTTCCGCCAAACTGGCTATGAAGTAGCCGACTATCTCCTTTCTCCTTTAGTTACTGCCGATGTGATACTTACCGAAGGCGAAAAACGTTCGGGATGCGCACTCATTGATATGGGAGCAGACACTACTACGGTTTCAGTATATAAGAACAACATCCTCCGCCATCTGGCTGTAATTCCGTTGGGAGGCAGAAATATTACCAAAGACATCTGCGACCTGCAAATAGAAGAAGAGGAAGCTGAACTGTTGAAGCTGACCTACGGTTCGGCATACACTGAGCCCGAGGAAAACGAAGAAGACAAGGAACAGAAATACAGCCTCAACGGAAAAGTCAACGTACCGGCATCTAAGCTGGCTGATATTATCGAAGCACGTGTCTACGAAATAATTGCCAATGTAAGCAACCAGATTGTGGAATCGAAATACGATGACAAACTGCTTGCCGGACTGGTTCTTACCGGGGGTGCAGCCAATATGCCTAATATAGAGAAGGCTTTCAGCCGAATCACTAAAATAGACAAGATACGTATTGCACGGAACGAAGAAATCACACTGAACGGAAGCATTGAAATTCCTCAAGACGGCACTCACAATACCTTAATTGGATTGCTGGCTGCCGGCAAAGAAAACTGCTGTAAAGTAGATACGCTGAAACCGCGCGATATGTTTGCCGAACAGCAAGAAAAAGAAGAGCAGGAGAAATTAGCCAAACAACAGCAGGAAGAGCAAAAACAAAAAGAAGCAGAACTGAAAAACAAGCAACGGGTGGAAGCAATCTTGCGCGACAAGGAGCGTCAAGAGGAAGAACGGAAACAAAAACGCCTCAACGACTGTGACACTTATCTTGCCGAAGCAAGAGATTTTCTGAAAAATCAATCGTTCGGTCCGGCAAAAGCAAAATTGGATGCAGCACGCAACATGCGCATAGCAGAAAAAACGGAGGAAATCAACCAGCTGGAAGAACTGATTAAATCAGAACAACAAAAGCATAGTTGGACTGGAAAGCTCAAGGCTATATTCGGAAAGCTTTCCGATGAAGCCATGTCTTGAGAATAAATAAACAAAGTATTTACCGCATAATAGATAAAATAATGATGTCTGACGAAATAACAATGCCTTTCACTTTTCCGAAAGACGCACCTCATATCATCAAAGTAATCGGTGTAGGCGGTGGCGGCGGAAACGCTGTCAACCACATGTACAAAGAAGGAATACACGACGTAACATTTGTAGTTTGTAATACGGATAATCAAGCACTCGACCAGTCGCCCGTTCCCATTAAACTGCAGTTAGGAAGCGAAGGACTGGGAGCCGGCAATCGTCCGGAAAGAGCCAAACGAGCAGCTGAAGATACGATTGAGGGTATTAAAAGCATGCTGAACGACGGATGTAAGATGGTATTCATCACCGCCGGGATGGGTGGAGGAACCGGAACCGGTGCAGCACCTATCATTGCAAAAACAGCCAAGGATATGGGCATACTGACTGTAGGTATTGTCACCATTCCTTTCCTGTTTGAAGGAGCGAAAAAGATTGACCAAGCTCTGGACGGTGTGGAAGAAATAAGCAAGCATGTAGATGCACTGTTGGTTATCAATAACGAACGCCTGCGTGATGTGTATTCCGACTTCAGTGTACTCGATGCCTTTGCCAAGGCAGATGATACCCTTTCGATTGCAGCGAAAAGTATCGCAGAAATCATTACCATCCGAGGTAAAATCAACCTCGACTTCAATGATGTGAAAACTGTATTGAAAGACGGAGGTGTAGCGATTATGAGTACAGGATACGGAGAAGGAGAAGGCCGTGTAACACAAGCCATCAACGATGCCCTCCACTCACCGCTGCTCAATAACAACGATATCTTCAACTCCAAACGAATCTTATTCAACATTTCGTACAGTCCCAACAACGATTTGATGATGGAAGAAATGAACGAACTGCATGAATTCATGAGCCGTTTCGGAGAAGATGTGGAAACCAAATGGGGACTTTATATTGATGAAGCCTTAGAAAAGAAGGTGAAATTCACCATCCTTGCTACCGGATTCGGAGTAAGAGACGTACCCGGAATGGAAGCGCGTATTACTGCTGAACAGCAGAAACAGCAGGAAAAAATGCAAGAGGAAGCGGAAAAGAAAGCCATTCTCCGTGATAAGTACTATGGTACGAACAGCAGCAAGCGTAGAAACCAGAATTTCCTAAGACGTATCTACACGTTCAGCCAGGAAGACTTAGATAATGATGATATCATCAGCATGGTTGATACCACTCCTACCTATAAGCGAAGCAGAACGGAACTGGAGGAAATCCAGTCGAAAGCTGCGCACAGAGACTCCTTGGAGACCAAAACAGAGAATGGTGATGCCAACATGACCATTACTTTCTAACAGAGAATATTCTTTCGTTGGCAAAGTTTCAGAGAATGAAGCCCCACTAAAGATAGGGCGATAAAGAAAGCTTAGCCAGCGAAAGAACAGACAAACTCAAAAGTTCAAAAACTTAAGAACTTATAAATTTATAAACTTAAAAACTCAAACGATATGGACTTATTTGAACAAATCAGCAATGATATTAAAGAAGCCATGAAGGCGAAAGATAAAGTAAGACTCGAAACCTTACGTAACATCAAAAAATGTTTTCTTGAAGCAAAAACCGCTCCGGGAGCCAACGATACGCTGACCGATGATGCCGCACTGAAAATCATGCAGAAACTTGTAAAACAAGGAAAAGACTCTGCTGCTGTATACGAAGGTCAAGGACGCACAGACCTTGCCGGAGAAGAAATGGCACAAGTTCATGTTATCGAAGCTTACCTGCCCAAACAGCTGTCAGCTGAAGAACTGGAAGTGAAACTGAAAGAAATCATTGCACGCACCGGTGCTACCAGTGGAAAGGATATGGGTAAAGTAATGGGAGTGGCTTCAAAAGAACTGGCTGGACTGGCTGAAGGTCGTGCCATCTCTGCCAAAGTGAAAGAATTGTTAGGATAATCCGATTTCTGAACCGGCCACATCCGAACGACATAAAAGCGTCAAGACTTTTCATAAAGTCTTGACGCTTTTTATTTACCTAAGCTACGCAAAAGCCACTTTCTTTGATTGGCAAGGTTTCACACTATACCTTGCTGTTCCGGAAGGTAAGCTTACGAGTCTTAAATGGCTTCACTCCCTACCTCGACAATTATTCTTGCCGAAGGTTCTCCGTGGGATTCCTTCTTGCAGCCTGTAAAACGAGGCAAGAGGCAAGCAGCAACACCACCATCAGCACAAGCATCGCACAGCCAAGGAAAAACATACCGGTCAATTCTATCTTTACAGCAAAGAGCTCCAAAAACGAAAGACTAATCTTCCATGCCACCAGCATTCCTGCTACAACAGCCGGAAGGGCTACTTTCAGCAAGTCAAACAAAAAGATACGCTGTACGTCTACCACACGGGCTCCATGAATCATACGCACCGCAATCTCGGAACACCGCCGTGATACTTCATCGCGCACATATGCCATCAAGCCAATCAAAGCAATGAGCAAGATACAGACTCCAGCAAAAAAGACACTGTTGCGTACATGCAGCACCGGATTGTAAATATTTCCTATCTCCATAGCCAGACTATACACCGGAGGGGTTTGTGAAGGCATGGTTTGAGAAACAATCTCCTGCATCTCTTTCAGTTTACCGGCATCCAGTTTATTCAAACGGATATAAAGAATATATGAAGGAGAAGGAGAATAAAACATGACGGTGGGACGCTCGTCATAATCTTCTGCAAACTGAGAACCCAAAGAGATATTCTCATATACGCCACAAATGGTAAGCGTTCCCTTATGCTCCGTCACATGAATCTGCTTACCGATAGCAGAGCCTTCCCATCCCGCCAGCGTACGCATCCGCTCCACAAAACTGCGGCTCACCATGACCTGCTGACTCAAGGTGTCTTGCAAAGCAGGATTAAACACCTCTCCTTCTAAAACGGGAATGCTGAACGTACGATGATAATCCGGACCGACCTGATACATATCGGCAATGTTCATATACTCTTCATCCGTAGCCGGATTATACACATTGTTGCCGCTACACCGTGAATACATTTCCTGATAACCCCACGTCACATCAACTACATCCGGATGTTTCTTCATTTCCTGTACACAGCGTTCACCCTCTTCAGCTGTTGTACCTCGAAGCGAAGTATAGACCATATCCTGATATTCAAATCCTAAATCAAAATGGGTCAGCTTCTGATATTGCAGGCTCACCACGGTCAGCAGCGAAACAAACAGAGAAGTCAGGAGAAACTGAACGAAGAGCAGACCTAACTTCCACTGACGCTTGCTTTCCGAGTACCGCCGATAGGCATACGTCACCGGAATACGCGTATACAAATAGCCCGGAACCAATCCGCAGAGCCCCATGACCAGACAAGTTACAGCCAAACAAATACCCAGCGTGCGCAGTGGAAAAAGAGAAGCCAAACTGTGACCGATCTGCTCTTGCAGGAAATCTTGCAGTCCGAAAATAATCAGAACAGCCAGTGCAAGAGCCAGCAAGCCATGAAGCACTGACTCCGAAAGAATCATCCGATAGATATGCGCATCGGTTGCTCCATAACAGCGATAGGTCGCTATTCCTTTGGCTCGGTTAACCATCGACGAGATGGTCAGCAGCACATAGTTGAGTATGGCTACCACCATCACGATAATGGCAAAAATCAGAAACACAATATTCATGGTCCGGTTATAATCGGAAGCAGCAAAGATTGCAGCTACCGGCTGCAGCCGCAACTGAAACTCGGTACCCGTTCCTTTAATTTTCTCGTTTACATGCATATCCAGCATACGTTGGATGCCTGCCTGCAAACGCTCCGGCTTGGCTCCGGCATGCAAACGAACGTATCCACTGTAGCGGTCATTGCCCAACCAGTTATCACGTCCGTCATAAGCAACCTGCCCGATAGTGGGCATAGCCACCAGTACATCCATTTGGGGAAGATGCGTATTCTCGGGAAAATCTTCGAACACCCCTACCACAGTTACTTGAAACGATGGATACTCCTTCCATGACAGTTTCTTTCCCAAGACATCTTCTCCCAATACCTGCATGAGCTTTTGAGAAATATAGACATTACCGGTCTTTTCCAGTCCGGTATGCGTATCTTCACCCAACAAAAGTTTTCTCGGGAAGACATCGAAAAACGAACTGTCGCACAGATAAGCATTGCCCGTTATCTCACGCTGGTCTTCCGTTACCAACTTCATCGCGCTGCTCAGGATCGTGTAACGGGTAGCAACTTCCACTTCCGGACAATAGCTTTTCATTCCCGGAGCAATTGCCCCCGGCACAGAAGCATGCATCCGCCAGTCTGAGTCTTTTTGCTTATACGATTCTTGTATGCGGTACGTATCTTCCAAACGGGGGATAAAATTATCATACGAACGTTCAAAGATTACTTCGGCAAGCATAATCAACCCAAGGGCAAGTCCCGCTCCCAAGCAAAGTATTTTTACCAAATTGGCGTCTCCCTTGCGGAAAAGGGAATATAAAGCTCTTTTCATATAATCCGTCTTTAAATCTATCCAACAAACAGAGCAGACAACAAGGTCTCAGGTAGCAAGTTGACAAAGTTTTACTTCCTCGTCAACTTGCCGCCTTACCGCCTCAAAAGCCCATTACTCCTAAAGAATTTACATTTCAGCAATCGAGGAGACAATCTGTCCGTCGAACAAATTGATTACCCGTCCGGCAAACCCGGCATCACGCTGACTGTGAGTTACCATCACAATGGTAGTTCCCTCTCGGTTCAGTTCTGTAAGCAATTCCATCACTTCCTGTCCGTTTTTTGAATCGAGGTTACCGGTAGGCTCATCCGCCAGAATGATTTTCGGGTCGGAAACAACGGCTCGGGCTATGGCAACACGTTGCTGCTGACCTCCTGAGAGTTGTTGCGGATAATGTTTTGCACGATGGCTGATGTTCATCCGCTTCATGATTTCTGTCACTTTCCGTTTGCGCTCTTCAGCCGGGATACCTAAATAAGTCAGCGGAAGTTCGATGTTTTCGAACACATTCAGTTCATCTATCAAGTTAAAGCTTTGAAATACAAAACCGATGGTTCCCTTACGTACATTGGTGCGTTCTTTTTCTTTCAGATGCCCCACTTCCTGATCGCCCAGGTAATAGTTGCCTTCGGTAGGATTATCCAGCAGACCGAGAATATTCAGCAAGGTAGATTTACCACAGCCAGAGGGTCCCATGATGGCTACAAATTCTTTATCGCGCACTTCCAGGTTTACTTTGTTGAGTGCAATGGTTTCGACTTCAGTGGTACGAAAAGTTTTCGAAAGGTTTTCAATCTTAATCATATGGGTTGAGTTTTTAAGTTTGTTAGTTTTTAAGTTTATGAGTTCTTATGTTTATGAGTTCTTATATTCTTCTGTCTAAAAAATAAGAAGTTTATTCTGACTTGATACTGTCTATCGGGTTACGGGTTGCTGTACGGTAACTCTGCAAAGTAATGACAACCGATGTCATCAAGATAATTATCAGGAATGCCCCCAAGAAAGCCCAGGGCGTGATAGCAATTCGGTGAGGGAAGCTTTCCAACCACTCATGAACCACATACCATGCAAAAGGAGCTGCTACTGCCGAACAAACAACGACCAATCTCAGATAAGAGCGGTTAAACATCCAGAGTATCTGACTGATGGTAGCCCCATACACCTTGCGCAAAGCAATTTCCTTACTGCGATGTTCAGCCTCAAAAATAACCAAGCCGAAAACACCCACTAAAGAAATAAGGATGGCAAGGAGGCTGAGCAAAGTCACCATGTATTGCTGTCCAGTTTCTTTCTGATAAAGCGAAGCATAAACTTGGTCGAAGAAACGGATATCCACCGGATAGCCGGTAAAATTTTCTTCAATAGATTCCCGGATATGTGCCAAAGCCACATCCATATCACTGCCAGCCTTCACCCGAATATAGGCATAAGGAAGCTGACGTCCGTCGTAAACCGGATTGGCAATAAAGACAAAGGTTGACTGTCCTTCATTGCGCAAGGAAGTGAGCTGAAGGTTATTTACATAGCCCACGATAACTGCCTTTGTATCCCAATTCTCAAAATTGAATACCTCTCCAACCGGAATATTCAGTTTTTCTTTGGCATCGTAAGTGGCTATAAAGTTCAAATGGTCGGACCGGATGGAGTCATTAGGCAGAAAATCTCTTCCGTCGCGCACCTCCATCCCCATAGTCCGGCAGAAATTCGGAGTTACCGGAATCAGGAACATATCAATTTCTTGATCATGATAATCTAATTGATACGTACTATATACATTTCTTCCTCCCAAATCAATACCGGCATAAGCAACCTCTTCAATATCGGGATAGCTTTTCAGCTGTTGCTCAAAGCTCCGGTACATTGAATCATCTATCGGCACATTAGGCAGATAAGCCATCACCAGGCGGTCGCGCTCCACGCCCAATTCATGCTGACGCATGTAGCGGTTCTGCAAATAGATAAAGCAGGATGTCACAATCAATATAAAAGACACAACGTATTGCAGGCTGATCAGCAACGTACGAAGTTGCTTGCCCTTTCCGGAAAGAGCATAGTTTCCTTTCAGCATCAAGGCAGGTGGGAAAGAAGTCATGTAGTATGCCGGATAGAGTCCGGCAAGCACCCCCACAAGCAAGGCAAGCAGTCCGCTAACCAGTACCGGTTTCCAATACATCGTCAATGAAGGCGTAAAGTCAAGAAAGTTCAGATACCCTGTCCGGTTCAATCCCCACACCAGCAACAAGCCCAAAAGCCAGGAAAGGGAAACAATACAGACCGACTCACCTACCAAACCGATGCGTAAAGCGTTGACCGAACTGCCCAAAACCTTCTGCGTATTGATGCTGCGAATGCGCATCGGTGTAAGTGCTGTACTAAAGTTAATCAGATTGACACTCGCTATCAAGATAATCAGGAAAGCAAGAGTGATCAACAGGTAAAGATGCTGCCGGTTACCCGTCTTAAAGAAATCATTCTCAGGCAAGTTATAATAAAGGTCTGTAATGGGAATCACATAAGCGACAACAGCCATACCGGATGAATTTTTCATACGCTCATTCACACCCAACTGGGCGATTTGCCTGTTTACCTCCTCAGGGGTTACCCCCGGTTTCAGGCGCAGAAAAGCAAAGTAGTTCCACGAAGTCCAATGTCCTTTCTGGTAATCGTTCATACGAACCAGCAATGGATTTGCAGCAAACTGAGAGTTCTCCGGAAAATCCTTATAGACACCACATATACGGAAACGAACTTGATCTTCATCGATCAGCACACTCTTTCCTTTACGATACAGATAAGAGCCAACGGCATTCCCGTCAGGAAAAAGTTTCTTGGCCTTGCTTTCCGGTATCAGCATCCCGTCGGGCGCATCCATTCCGTCGGCACTACCTGCCACAAACTCCATTCCTACCGTTTGGACAAAGCTCTTATAAATACCATAAGGTTCTTCCTTGAAATAAACCGGGTTTTCAGGATCTAAGTAAAAAGAAACATCAAACCAGCTCCGGGCATAAATGCTTCCGCACTCCACACCGGGAGTCTGCTCGATTACATGATCCACCAACCCACGCGGCAATACCATAAAAGCTTTATATTCCTCATCAAGGTCAAAAGCTAACATAGTTACCCGGTCGGCTTCGGGATAACAGGTATCAAAGCTGCGTTCGTAACCCACCTTCATCATAATGAGAATGAAAGCTGTAGAAGCAACCGAAAGCCCCAATAAATTCAGGTTCGAGGCCATGCGGAAGCGCCGGAGGGTATAAAAAAGATTGCGTAAAATGGTATTCATATTGCTTTTTTCAGTATTTGCTTCTACTGAAAGAAAGCAAATGCCGTGCCAAACAAATAAACCACTGATTTACAAACCAATTACAAAACAGAAGATACGGTATAGTGTCAAGAAATTAGACACCGGGTGTATAATTTTTAGACAAACATCAAGCTTTTCTTCCTTTAATCAGCACTTTTTCTCCGTCTGCCAACGTGGTAGCAAAGAGATACAGTTCTCCTCCTTCTTTCAACTTCAGCTTTTTCCGAAGCTCAGCTACAGAAGCAGGGAAATTACGCACCGTAAGATTCGCTTTCTCAACTCCCTTCAGGAAATCCCTGATTTCCTTCTTCCCGAAACCGGAAACACCCTCTACCCGGAACCGCCGTCCCGGAAAGTCAATCGCCTCCGCTGAAGTATAAAGATGGCTGTTTGTATGCAGCTTCTTTACACCATAGTATTGGGTAAGCAGACGGTATGCTCCGGCTTTCAGCAAAGCTGCACCCGGCTCGTAAAGATAAGCCTCAACCGATTCAGCTAACGGACAAACTGCCTCCCGCTCCTCCTTATAGGTAAAGTCAAAATGCTGGGATGCTGAGTTATTAACAACCTGTTCACAACTCATAATCACCTCACCGGCAGCCCGTTCCACCTCATCTGGCTCTTTTCGGAGTATCAAAACCAACTCCTTACATTCGTTATGAACAGCCACCACATGAATGCGGCGCACATACTTCAAGTCGCGCAAGGCGGAAGCAATGTCAAGCATCGGAGAAAGCTTAATCATCACCATACGTCCCTTTTCCACCAACAGTGATTCAAGCGCACAGACATCCGGTTCACACTCGGCTATGGCAACCGTCTTTCCTCCGTGACTGTCGCGCCGGGCAGGGTCAAGAAACAGACAATCCACCGGCTCCATGTCGCGCAGATACTCTACTCCATCGGCATGACAGATGCGGATATGATTCAAGCCCAGCAAAGGAAAGTTATGTTCCGCCAAGCGGCAAAGCACTTCCTGCCTTTCCACATACTCTACACTACGGAAATTTCGGGCAATAAACGAACAGTCCACCCCAAAGCCCGCGGTCAGATCAGCAAAAGTTTCTCCCTCGGCAAGCGAAGCCTTATAACGTGCCGTCACCTCCGACGAGCACTGCTCCATCGAAAGATGCTTCGGATAAAGAATCCCTTCGGTCTGTGCCCAAAGCGGAACTTTCTTCTCTGCCACCTGCCATCCGGCTATCTGCACCACGGCTTCTGCCATATCTACTTCCGGATGTTTCCCGGCTTGCAAAGCCAGCATACGCACATCATCTTTGCGATGAAGTTGAATAAAATGAGAAGTTTCGTTTGATAAGCTATCCATAACATCATTGGGGTTTGACTGCAAATGTAGCGATAAATGGCGATTTCTCAAAAGAAGGCAAGGAAAACCCAAAGACATACCACACGGCTCTTTCATTCAAAGCAACCTCTATAATCCTTGTTATTTTCCGAAAACCATTATTTTTGCGTACAGCGATGCAAGAAGCACCGCTTCCGGTGTTTCTTTTTATCGTTCATATAAAATAACAACTTGTCATTTCGAACGAATATAAAAAACAATGTTCGAAATGACAAGTTGCACTCTGTGAATGAATACTGTATAGTCCGCCTACCTATTGGCATATCTTACACCTAAAGCTTTATCACGATTTTATTTTCAATACACACAATATGGGATTATCATCAGCGGAGATCTTAGGCAGAATCTTTTTTAAGTCATCATCAAAATCATATCCCTCTTTTTCGAGTTCTTTCAATGTATAAGGATTCAAAGGGAACACAATGTTGTTTGGTCGAGTAGACAAAGCCACATAGTCGAGCTGACCGCAACTTAGTAAATCCGAAAATGCGTCTAGCGCATAAACTGAAGACTTTTTATTCGACAAATTATATATACCAATATACTTTACCTCTTTTGCCATAAAGCATGAAAACAAATAATCCTCAACTCCCATTATCATATTGTAGGAAATATATCCCGATTCCGACAATCCGCCGAAATAGGACTTAGAACCATGATTACTGATTTTGTCCATATACGAAACAGTGGGAAACTCAAAGCCTTTATACTCCACATCGTAAAAAGGAATAACTCCATCGGCTGAGAACTTATATATCAGTGACGAAAAGGGAACATATCCATATACCGTGCCATCCATACTGAATAAAGAAACGAAAGGACCGCAGATATACCCTGATTTGAAATCCTTTTCCACCAAATGACGCTCATTTCTCAAATTCCTATCCGTCAAAAGGAAGTGGAAATCCTTATCCAGACTTTGATATCCCCTATCGTTCCAAACCCAGCAACTGTCATTACCCAAAGAGCATACGCAAGAAGTTTCACAAGGTAAATCCCACTCATCCACAAATCCCAATGTGGCAGCATCGTAAGTAATCAACTTACGACGACCAGAGTCTATCAGGTACAACTCTGTTTCGCCAAGGTTCAAAGCGATGGACTGGGGAGAGACAAGCTCACCAGGTCCGTTGCCTTTTTTACCTATCATACCCAAAAAAGCTCCCTTGCTATTAAATGCCAATACATTGTAATTAATATAGTCCAATATAAATAAAGTA
The DNA here is from genome assembly GCA_900546645.1 of uncultured Bacteroides sp. Lineage (GTDB taxonomy): Bacteria > Bacteroidota > Bacteroidia > Bacteroidales > Bacteroidaceae > Phocaeicola. The sequence goes on from URDR01000049.1 coordinate 16,102, forward strand.
TCTCCTTTATATTCTATCTGTCCTATCTTACCTATCAAACAAGAGTCGGAAGTTTCCAACTCGACAAAAGACAACTCATAGTTCAAATCCGTCCCCTCACCTACCGAAGAAAACACCAATTTCTCCGGTACACTTTCCTGTTGCCCTGCTGATTTTCTTTCTCCACAAGAAACCAGCAACAAAGCCAACACAACCGATAACAATCTTACTTTTATTCGCATCTCCTTTTTTACCCCTTCATTCTTCCAGAAAGTGTATCAAAATAAAAATCAATCATCAAATTGTCATTTCAAATGCATGTGAGAAGCAATGTTCAACATAGCCCAATCTCATATACATGCAAACATCTTACAAGATTGGCTGCGCCGAACGTCGTTTCTTCGTTTCATTCTGAATGACAAAATGATATGGATTTTTTATTTTGATACATCTTCTTACCGCTCTATTCAATTCCAATCTCACCAAGTACAACTCAAAGAGCCATTGCCTGAACACCTCAAAATTAAAAAAAGTAAATCAAACGAACAAGCACTTCAGCGAATTAAATGCAAATTAAATGCAAGTACAAACTCCGAAATAACAGCAAGAATTCTACAGCCAGACATATCAAAACATAAAACCACAGGAAAAAGAAAGCGTCCCCAACAGCCTGCCGCAGGAAATAGAATAAAATTAAACAGCTTCTTTCCGGGAAGCAAGCAAAGAATGCCCAAAATATTGTATCTTTGTCCAAACTATCAAACCGTACAGAATATGGTAACATTTAAAGAGTTTTTTTCATTCAAAAAGAATGGCTTTTTCTGGCTGAACCTTGCCGGAATGATTATATTATCGGTGGCTGCCGTGTTCGGCACACTGGCATGGCTTGACAGCTATACCCACCATGGAGAGTCGCACGTGGTTCCCGATGTAAAAAACAAAACCGTTACAGCTGCCCATGCTGCTTTACGCTCGCAGTTATTGAAAGGAACGGTTACCGATTCTGTCTACATTAAAGGAATGCCCAACGGAATTGTACTGGAACAGAAGCCGGCAAGCGGAGCAAGAGTAAAAGAAGGACGCATGGTTTACCTTACGGTAACTACAACCGATGTACCTGTGGTCAAACTGCCCGACTTGATTGACAACAGTTCCTTCCGTCAGGCTGAAGCCAAACTGAAAGCCATGGGTTTCCGCCTGACCGAACCGGAATTTGTGGTGGGCGAACAAGACTGGATTTACGGTATCAAATACCGGGGTCGGCTGTTGAAGACCAACGACCCGATACCTCACGAGGCACTGCTTACCTTATGCGTAGGCAATACCGCTCTCCGTGATTCCCTGTCGAACGACTCCACCCAGATAGGTATTGAATCGACCAGGCTTGAAGACCAGCCCCAAGTTGACGAATCGTGGTTCTAACTCTTTTTTGACCTAAAAGCATCCATGACAGAAGATTTATTTGACGAATTAGACGAAACAGCCGATGATATCGAACCGATAACAGGAGAAGCTGAACTGTATGAGCATTTCCGAGTAGTGGTAGATAAAGGACAAAGTCCGGTACGCATTGACAAATACCTGTTTGAGCGTATCGTAAATGCCTCACGCAACCGCATTCAAACAGCTGCCGACCATGGCTTTGTCATGGCTAACGGAAAGCCTGTAAAAAGCAGCTACAAAGTAAAGCCGCAGGATGTGCTCACCGTCATGATGGACCGTCCCCGTTATGAAAACGATATTATCCCCGAAGATATTCCTCTAAATATTGTTTATGAAGACGATGACCTGATGGTAATCAACAAGCCTGCCGGACTTGTGGTACATCCGGGATGCGGCAATTATCACGGTACGCTGGTCAATGCCATTGCCTGGCATCTGCGTGATATTCCGACTTATAATCCGAATGACCCGCAAGTGGGACTGGTGCACCGTATCGACAAAGACACGTCCGGACTATTAGTTGTGGCGAAAACACCCGATGCAAAGACCAGCTTAGGCATGCAGTTCTATAACAAGACAACCAAACGCGAATACAATGCACTGGTATGGGGAATCGTGGAAAACGATGAAGGAACCATCGTAGGAAACATCGGGCGCAATCCGCGCGACCGCATGCAGATGGCAGTCATGACTGATCCGGAACAAGGGAAACATGCCGTAACCCATTATCAGGTACTGGAACGTTTGGGATACGTGACACTGGTAAAATGTGTACTTGAAACCGGACGAACGCATCAAATCCGTGTCCACATGAAGCATATCGGTCATACGCTCTTTAACGATGAACGATACGGCGGACATGAAATATTGAAAGGAACTCACTTTAGTAAATACAAACAATTTGTAAACAACTGCTTCGACATCTGTCCACGTCAGGCACTCCATGCCAAGACCTTGGGATTTGTACACCCCCGTACCGGAGAAGATATGTTTTTCACCTCCGAACTGCCCGAAGACATGACGCACCTGCTGGAACGATGGAGAACGTATATCAGCAACCGAGAAGAATTATGAAACGTACCATTGCAATCATAGCCGGAGGAGACTCTTCTGAATACGAGGTTTCCATGAACAGCGCGAAAGGAATCTATTCTTTCATCGACAAGGAAAAATATAACCTTTACCTCGTTGAGTTGACCCGACAGAAGTGGGAAGCCATCTTGACAGATGGTTCACGCACACCTATTGACAAAAACGACTTCAGCTTCATGGAGAACGGAGTCAAAGTAAAACCCGACTTTGCTTACATCACCATCCACGGTACTCCGGGAGAAAACGGAATCCTGCAAGGCTATTTTGAGCTGTTGGGAATCCCCTATTCCACTTGCGATGTATTGGTTTCCGCCCTTACCTTCAGCAAATTTACCCTGAACCAATACTTAAAAAGCTTTGGCATACGGGTAGCCGAATCCATGCTGGTGAACAAGCAACATGAAGTAAGCGAAGACCTCATCATTGAAAAAATCGGTCTTCCCTGCTTTATCAAGCCCAATGCCAGCGGCTCCAGCTTCGGAGTAACCAAAGTCAAGACCCGCGAACAAATCCGTCCGGCACTACAAGCAGCATTCGAAGAATCAGACGACGTGATGATTGAAGCATTTATGGACGGTATCGAACTGGCAAACGGCTGCTACAAGACGAAAGAGAAATCAGTCATTCTTCCCATTACCGAAGTGGTGAGCCAAAACGAGTTTTTTGACTACAACGCCAAATATAAAGGAGAAGTGACCGAAATCACTCCTGCCCGCCTCAGTCCGGAACTGACCGACCGCGTACAAAAGCTCTCATCAGCCATCTATGATATCTTAAAATGTAAAGGCATTGTCCGGATTGACTATATCATTACCGAAGGTGAGAAAATCAATATGCTCGAAGTCAACACCACACCGGGTATGACAGCAACCAGCTTCATTCCGCAACAGGTGCGTGCAGCCGGACTCGACATCAAAGAGGTAATGACCGACATCATTGAGAATGCATTCTGACCGGATGCCTGAATCCGACTTATTATATATGTTATATATGGTATTAATTAAACCAATCAAACTATGAACATACCTGCCGAATTCGACGAAATCCGTCCTTATAATCCGGAAGAGCTTCCTCAAGTATTCAAGGAACTGCTTGAAGACCCTATGTTTTGTGCTGTAACAGCCAGTGTTATGCCGGATGTTTCAACAGAAACCATTACTGCCCTGCTGAAACAATGCAAGACCAATCTGGATGTGCAGAAAGCCTTCTTCCACAAGTTGCTTCACGGCATCATGGACAAGCATAGTGACGGATTCGACTTAGATACTTCCCGAATGACCGACAAGGAGAAAAGCCATACGTTTATATCCAACCATCGGGACATCGTGCTTGACCCGGGCTTCCTGTCAGTGGGACTGATAGACCAGAACTTCCCCACAACCGTGGAAATTGCCATAGGTGATAACCTCTTGATTTATCCTTGGATAAAGAAATTGGTACGCATTAACAAGTCATTCATTGTGCAGCGTGGTTTAAGTATGCGTCAGCAGCTGGAGTCTTCTGCACGCATGGCGCGCTATATTCATTTTGCCGTGACTCAAAAGCAGGAAAACGTATGGATTGCCCAGCGCGAAGGACGTGCCAAAGACTCGAATGACCGCACCCAAGACAGTGTGCTGAAAATGCTCGCTATGGGAGGTGAAGGCGATATCATCGACCGATTAAAGGAACTGAACATCGTTCCTCTCGCCTTATCATATGAATATGACCCGTGTGACTATCTGAAGGCAATGGAAATGCAGCAAAAACGCGACATCCCTGAATTCAAGAAAAGTCAGCAAGATGATTTGGTTAATATGAAAACTGGAATCTTCGGTTACAAAGGACGCGTACACTTCCAGACTTCCACATGCATCAACGAGGAATTGGAAGCCTTGCGCGGACTGCCCAAAACGGAACTGTTCGCCAAAGTATCCGAATTAATCGACCGCCATATTCACCGTAACTACCGTCTTTATCCGGGAAATTACGTGGCATGCGACTTACTGGAAAACGGAACCCGCTTCAGTCACCACTATAATGATGCCGACAAAGCTAAGTTTGAAGCTTATATACAAAACAAGCTGAGCCTGATTCAGCTTCCCAATAAAGATGAAGCGTTTTTACGTGAACGCCTGCTTACGATGTATGCGAATCCGGCATTCAACCAACAGAAAGCTTTAGCCGAATGAAAAGGGTAAAATCTTGTTTCTTACTGCTTCTTTGCATGCTTGCTTTTGAAGGATGCAAAGAAGACAGGTATGTATATCCCAATGTATTGACTGAGTTTATCAATATCCGGACCGACCAGTCCGGAACGTTGAAGGAGTTAATTACAGATCAGGGAGAAGTGCTATCGGTACAGCATCGGGAAGGCTTAAGCGGACTCACACCCGACTCCATCTATCGCACGGTATCGGTATATGAGAGACTTGAAGTTTCCGAAGAGGACGATGCTTATCTTTATTCTTCACAATTAATTTTAGCTTCACTTCCACTGTCTGCCGACCAGTTTGAAACAGTCAAAACCGATCCACTGAGCATCCAAAGTATTTGGAAATCGGGAGAATACATTAATCTTGTTTTGCTCCCGATGGTAAAAGACAAGCCGCATGCGTTTCACTTTATCGACCAAGGTATAACAGAAGCCAACGGCAAGCGTACCCTGAATCTTACCCTCTATCATGACCGTAACAACGATATAGAGGCTTTTACACGGAAAGTCTATCTTTCTATCCCGCTATGGGGATATAAAGAGGTACTTGAAAAAGGAGACCAAGTTGTTGTACAGATCAATACCTATGAAGAGGGAATGACTACAAGATGTTTTACATACTAATCAAAAACAAACTCTCATGATAAAAACAATGTATTTCATGCTTTTCATCTGTGCGTTTGCCTTTGTCCTGTTTGCGTGTAAAGGCAAGACACAAGATGAATTCAAGAACCTGTCGTCTGACGACTTTGAACGCCTTATTGAAGATGAAACGATCCAGCGCGTTGATGTACGAACCGTTGCCGAATACAGCGAGGGCCATATTGCCGGAAGCCTCAACCTCAATGCACTCGACGAGAGTTTTTCTGCCAATGCCGATGAACTGTTAGACAAAGCCTGTCCGGTAGCTGTTTACTGCAAAAGCGGACGAAGAAGCCGAAAGGCTGCCCAACTATTGGCAAAAAAAGGATTTAAAGTCTATAACCTTGACAAAGGATTTGAGAACTGGAAAGAATTAGGAAAACCCGTTGAACATTAAACTGTTCAACGGGTTTTCCTGCATTGAAGATTAAACTTTTCAAACACACATCCTTATAAAAAATCACCCCGTCATAAAAGGGTTAATTGCTGTTAGATTATAACTGTCTCTTATACACATCTGACGCTGCCGACGATAAGGCTCGTG
>URDR01000050.1 GCA_900546645.1 uncultured Bacteroides sp.
CCAGGTCCCCGGTCTTATTCAAGGCCGGGGACTTTTTTTTGTACCTGCCTGTTCGAAAAGCATGTATTAAAATAGATTTGGTCAGAACTTTTTTTGTGTGCAGAGTTATTTGAGTATTTTTGCAGGCGTTAAACTTTTATAGATAATCATATGAAAAAAATCTTTTCTCGTTTTTTGAGTTTATTCTGTCTGATCACTTGCTTGGGAGGAGCTTCACTTTTTGCTCAACATTCAGGAGCATCTTATAGTCCTCCTGCTGAAAATTTACAGGCAAGACAGGAGTTCAGAGACAGTAAATTCGGAATCTTCCTTCATTGGGGCATTTATAGCATGTTCGGCCAAGGAGAGTGGTATATGAATAATGCGAATATTGATTACCATGAATATGCGAAAGTTGCATCAGGATTTTATCCGTCCCGATTTAATGCGCGTGAATGGGTATCAGCGATAAAAGCTTCCGGTGCAAAGTATATTTGCTTTACTTCTCGGCATCACGATGGATTTTCTATGTTTGATACAAAATACTCTGATTATGATATCATAGATGCAACTCCGTTTAAGCGAGATATCGTCAAGGAGCTGGCAGAAGAGTGCCGGAAACAGGGTATAAAGCTACACATTTATTATTCTCATTTAGACTGGACCAGGGAAGATTATTATCCGTTGGGTAAAACGGGACGAAAGACAGGACGTACTCGACACGGTGAGTGGAAAACTTATTTCCAGTTTATGAATAATCAGCTTACAGAGCTGCTTACGAATTACGGACCTATTGGTGCGATTTGGTTTGATGGACTTTGGGATCAGCCTGCAGACTTTGACTGGAAACTTGATGAACAATATGAGTTGATTCATAAGCTTCAGCCAGCTTGTCTGATTGGAAATAATCATCATAAGACTCCTTATCCCGGTGAGGATTTTCAGATGTTTGAACGTGACCTTCCCGGAGAAAATCATGCCGGATTTTCGGATGGGCAATCTATCAGTGAATTGCCTCTGGAAACTTGTCAGACAATGAATGGCATGTGGGGGTATCGCATTCAAGACTCGAATTATAAGTCGGTCACCGAATTGGTTCGTCTGTTGGTAAATGCAGCGGGTAAAGGAGCTAATCTGCTGATGAATATAGGTCCTCAGCCTAATGGTGAATTACCTGCACTGGCAGTTGAACGCATGAAAGGAGTAGGCGACTGGATGCAGAAGTATGGTGAAACCATTTATGGTTCTACAGCAGGCTGTGTGATGAAAGCAACATGGGGAACTACCACCCGGAAAGGGGACGTGCTTTATGTACATCTCTTGTCGGATGCTATGCCGCAATTCGTAACTCTTCCTCTTACGGAACGAGTTGCTTCAGCTACTCTGTTTGATTCGGGAGAGAAGGTGAAATGGGAAAAAATAGAAGGAGGAATAGTTTTGCATACAGCGCAGTTAAAACCCAGTATTGACTGTATTGTTGCGTTGAAATTAAGAAAATGAAATTAAGGTTTACACGCTCGCTGTGTGGGGTAAGATGACAAGATGATGCGTATTACATAAGGTCTTGTTGCTTAGTTCCGAGAGAGTAGAGCATCTGCAAACTTGAATAAAAGAGTATAATAATTAGGTGAAAAAGGATTGTTGAGTGATTTCAGATTTCAACAGTCCTTTTTCTGGTTTAAATTTATAGATTAGAGTGATATGATAATAAAAACGATTCTGGATACAGATCTTTATAAGTTTACAACATCTTATGCTTATATTAAATTATTTCCTAATGCAATAGGTACTTTTACTTTTAAAGATCGGGATGAAACGGAATACACCGAAGGGTTTCTTGTAGCATTAAAAAGTGAAATAGATAATTTGAATATGGTTTCATTGGCACAAGAAGAATTAACATATATGGCTACCCATTGCCGTTTCTTGCCCCGAGTATATTGGGAGTGGCTTTCTTCTTTTCGTTTTGATTCAGAGAAGATAGAAGTCTATTTGGATGAGCAAAAGCACTTACATATAGAGGTTACCGATTATTTATATAAAGCAACTTTATATGAAGTACCTTTGCTGGCCATAGTTTCAGAGATAAAGAATCTTTTTCAGAACCATATTCCTGATGAAACAAAGCTACTGAAAAAGTTATCAGAAAAAGTGAAATTATCTAATTCTCATCACATCCCTTTTTCAGAGTTTGGTACCCGCCGGCGTTTTTCTTTTGATGTACAAGAAAGTGTGGTTGCTTATTTGAAGGAACATGCCGATTATTGTACAGGTACATCGAATTGTTACCTGGCAATGAAGTACACTATGCGTCCCATGGGAACCCATCCTCATGAATGGTTTATGTTTCATGGTGCCCAATATGGTTATAAATGTGCCAACTATATGGCATTAGAAAACTGGGTAAATGTATATGATGGTGATTTAGGAACAGCATTGGCTGATACTTATACCTCTGATTCTTTCCTGAGTAATTTCAGTAGAAAGCAAGCAAAGCTTTTTGATGGGGTACGTTGTGACTCGGGTGATGAATTTAATTTTACAGACCGTTTGATTGAGCGGTATAAAGAGCTGGGAATTGATCCGACTACGAAGACCATAATCTTCAGTAATGCTCTTGATTTTAAAAAAGCATTGAGCATATATAGCTATTGTGCAGGGAAAATTCGCTGTTCATTTGGCATAGGCACTAATCTGACGAATGATACAGGATATTCGCCTTCTAATATTGTGATGAAATTATCCCGTTGTAAGATGGATGGTAATCAAGAATGGCGTGAATGCGTGAAACTATCGGATGATATGGGTAAACATATGGGGAGCATGAGTGAAGTGGAGGCTTGTCTTCATGAACTTCGGCTGAACGGAATATAAATAGGTGTTTATGCAGATGTTTGTTTTTATGTCTTAAACATAGAAAGAAGTGTGTTAAAGTGTAAAAATGTAGCTTATATGTATAAAAAACTTTCATTTTATTTTGTTGTTCCAAAATATTACTTACCTTTGCAGCGTTGGAATAAAAAGAAGATATAAATAATGACTAATTTGTTTTTACATATTTTGCTGTGCGGTTTGATTATTCTGCTGGGAATGCCAGGGGGAAGTGAGTCGTGTATCCATTAGATGTAAAAATTAAAATATAGAGCCTTTCTCACTTCCCTGTGTGAAAGGCTTTTTGTTTGATTGAGGTTTAAAGATATAAATTAAGACGAATATGAGTGACAGATTATTTATTTTCGATACGACGCTTCGTGACGGAGAACAGGTTCCCGGATGTCAGTTAAATACGGTAGAAAAAATTCAAGTAGCACGTCAGTTGGAAGCTTTGGGGGTAGATGTGATTGAAGCAGGCTTTCCGATATCAAGTCCGGGCGACTTTAATTCGGTAATTGAAATATCTAAAGCAGTTACGTGGCCTACCATTTGCGCACTGACCCGTGCGGTGCAGAAAGATATAGATGTGGCAGCCGACGCATTACGTTATGCCAAACATAAGCGTATTCATACAGGTATCGGTACTTCTGATGAACATATCCAGTATAAATTTAATTCAACCCGCGAAGAAATTCTTGAACGTGCGGTAGCTGCAGTCAAATATGCACGGCGTTATGTAGACGATGTGGAGTTTTATGCAGAAGATGCAGGTCGTACCGATAATGAATACCTTGCCAGAGTAGTGGAAGCCGTGATTAAGGCAGGAGCCACCGTGGTTAATATTCCTGATACAACCGGTTATTGTCTTCCCGATGAGTATGGTGCTAAAATCAAATATCTGATGGAGCATGTGGAAGGAATCGATAAGGCGATTATTTCAACCCACTGTCATAATGATTTAGGAATGGCTACAGCCAATACCATTAGTGGAGTATTAAATGGAGCCCGTCAGGTGGAAGTGACAATGAACGGCATTGGAGAGCGTGCGGGAAATACTTCGTTAGAAGAAGTGGCTATGATTTTACGCTGTCACAGAGATATTGATATTGATACCAACATTAATACGCAGAAAATATATCCGACCAGCCGTATGGTTTCCAGTTTGATGAATATGCCAGTACAGCCTAATAAGGCGATTGTAGGTAGAAATGCATTTGCGCATTCATCGGGTATTCATCAAGATGGAGTTTTGAAAAATGTGCAGACTTATGAAATTATAGATCCGAAAGATGTGGGAATTGATGATAATGCTATCGTACTGACGGCTCGTAGCGGACGTGCAGCACTGAAACACCGTCTTCATGTGTTGGGAGTAGAAATGAGTCAGGAAAAGCTGGACAAAGTATATGAAGATTTCCTGAAACTGGCTGATAAGAAGAAAGATATTACCGATGATGATATCATGGTTTTGGCAGGAGCTGACCGAAATGTAAATCATCATATAAAGTTAGAATACTTGCAGGTTACGAGTGGAGTTGGTGTTCGTTCCGTGGCCAGTTTAGGCTTGAATATCTCGGGTGAACATTTTGAAGCTGCTGCCACAGGTAATGGTCCGGTTGATGCTGCTATTAAAGCGGTGAAACAGATTATCAAGCGTCAGATGACTTTGAAAGAGTTTACTATCCAGGCCATCAGCAAGGGTAGTGATGATGTGGGCAAAGTACACATGCAGGTGGAATATGATGGACAGATGTATTACGGTTTCGGAGCCAACACAGATATTATAGCTGCTTCGGTTGAAGCTTACATTGATTGTATCAACAAATTCAGAAAATAATTAAACAGAATAAGATATGGCTAATACATTATTTGATAAAATATGGGATGCTCACGTCGTACAGCAAGTAGAGGAAGGTCCCACTCAGTTATATATAGATCGTTTATATTGTCATGAGGTAACCAGTCCTCAGGCCTTTGCCGGTTTGCGTGCCAGAGGGTTGAAGTGTTTCCGTCCGGAGCAGATTTACTGTATGCCCGACCATAATACCCCCACGCATGATCAAGACAAGCCGATAGAAGATCCGGTGTCAAAAAAACAAGTGGATACTTTGGCACAGAATGCAGCCGATTTTGGCCTGGCTCATTTTGGCATGATGGATAAGAAAAATGGTATTATTCATGTGGTAGGTCCGGAGCGTGGACTTACTCTTCCGGGAATGACCATTGTTTGTGGTGATTCACACACCTCTACCCATGGAGCAATGGGAGCTGTAGCTTTTGGAATCGGAACCAGTGAAGTGGAAATGGTAATGGCATCGCAGTGTATTTTGCAGGCAAGACCGAAAACCATGCGTATTACTGTAGAGGGAAAGCTTGGAAAAGGAGTAACTGCAAAAGATATTGCACTTTATATGATGTCGAAGATGACCACAAGCGGTGCAACCGGTTATTTTGTAGAATATGCAGGAGAGGCAATACGTGGATTGAGCATGGAAGGACGTCTTACGTTGTGTAACCTTTCTATTGAGATGGGAGCCCGTGGAGGAATGATTGCTCCAGATGAAGTGACTTTTGAGTATATAAAAGGACGAGAATATGCCCCTAAGGGAGAAGAATGGGAACAGGCTCTGGCTTACTGGAAGACTTTGAAGAGTGATGAGGATGCTGTTTTTGATAAGGAAGTATATTATAATGCATCCGATATTCAGCCGATGATAACTTATGGAACCAATCCGGGTATGGGAATGGCAGTTACAGCACATATCCCTACTACAGAAGGAATGGAAAGTGCCGAACAGGGTTCATTTGAGAAATCAATGCAGTATATGGGATTCCAAGCCGGCGAATCGCTGCTCGGTAAAAAAGTCGATTACGTTTTTCTGGGCGCATGTACCAATGGACGAATCGAGGATTTCCGTGCTTTTGCCTCTATCGTAAAAGGTCGTAAGAAAGCAGATTCTATTACTGCCTGGTTAGTTCCGGGTTCATGGATGGTAGATGAACAAATCCGTAAAGAAGGATTAGATAAAATACTGGAAGAGGCTGGTTTCTCTATCCGTCAGCCGGGATGCTCTGCTTGTTTGGCCATGAATGACGACAAGATTCCTGCCGGTAAATATGCCGTATCTACAAGTAACCGAAATTTTGAAGGACGGCAGGGACCGGGATCACGTACTTTATTGGCTAGTCCGCTGACGGCTGCAGCAGCTGCTGTAACAGGGGTAATTACCGATCCGAGAACACTTATGTAATTATTTTCTTTCCATTCTTGATTAATAGAAACATGAAACAAAAATTCAATATCATAACAAGCACATGTATTCCATTGCCTTTGGAAAATGTGGATACAGACCAGATTATACCGGCTCGTTTTTTAAAAGCTACAACACGTGAGGAAAAGTTTTTTGGTGATAATCTTTTTCGTGACTGGCGTTACCATCCAGATGGTTCGTTGAATAAAGATTTTGTATTGAATGACCCTACTTATAGCGGTCAGATTTTAGTAGCAGGCAAGAACTTTGGTAGCGGATCGAGCCGTGAGCATGCGGCATGGGCTATTGCCGGTTATGGATTCAGGGTCGTTGTATCTAGTTTTTTTGCTGACATTCATAAAAATAACGAACTTAACAATTTCGTTTTACCAGTAGTGGTGTCTGAAGGTTTTCTGAAAGAACTGTTTGATTCTATTTATGCTAATCCGAAAACGGAAGTCGAAGTCAATTTGCCAGAACAAACCATTACCAATAAGGCTACAGGAAAATCAGAAACGTTTGAGATTAATGCTTATAAAAAACATTGTTTGCTGAACGGACTGGATGACATTGACTTCCTTGTGGAAAATAAAGATAAAATAGAAGCGTTTGAAAAACAACGATGATGTAGTAAAGGTAGGAAAGTACGGTAGGAAGCGTTTTTTAGCCTGATATTGTACTTGTCTCTGTTAAATATAAAGGTTATGGAAAACTATCCCAAAATAGAAATCATGGATACAACGTTACGCGATGGAGAGCAAACCAGTGGCGTATCATTTGTACCTCATGAAAAGCTGATGATTGCCCGTCTGCTTTTGGAAGATTTGAAAGTGGATCGTGTTGAGGTTGCTTCGGCACGTGTTTCAGAAGGAGAGTTCGGAGCTGTAAAGATGATATGCGACTGGGCTGCCCGTAGAAATCTGTTGCCGAAGGTTGAAGTATTGGGATTCGTAGATGGAGGAGTATCTGTTGACTGGATACATGGGGCCGGTTGCCGTGTCATTAATTTATTGACCAAAGGCTCAGAGAAACATTGTAAATATCAGTTGAAGAAAACACTCGATGAACATTTGGAAGATATTCGTAGTGTGGTGAGTTATGCCCATGAACATGATATGGATGTGAATGTTTATCTGGAAGACTGGAGTAATGGTATAAAGGATTCGCCCGATTATGTATTCGGGCTCATCGATGGTCTGAAAAATACCGGTATCCGTCGTTTTATGCTTCCAGACACATTGGGTATTCTAAATCCCTTGCAGGTAATCGAATATATGCGGAAAATGAAGAAGCGTTATCCTGATTTGCATTTCGATTTTCATGCGCATAATGATTACGATTTGGCTGTAAGTAATGTATTGGCCGCTGTGTTATGTGGAGTTAAAGGATTGCATACGACAATCAATGGATTAGGTGAGCGTGCCGGAAATGCCCCTCTTGCCAGTGTGCAGGCTATTCTAAAAGATCATTTTCATGCTGTTACAGCCATCGATGAAAGTCGCTTGAACGATGTAAGTCGTGTAGTTGAGTCTTATTCGGGTGTAACAATTCCAGCCAATAAGCCAATTGTTGGCGATAGTGTTTTTACGCAGGTAGCCGGAGTACATGCTGATGGAGATAATAAGAATAATTTGTATTGTAATGATTTGCTGCCTGAACGGTTTGGCAGAATCCGTGAGTATGCACTGGGGAAAACATCTGGTAAGGCCAATATCCGGAAAAACTTGGAAAGTCTCGGACTGGAACTGGATGAAGAGTCAATGAAAAAAGTGACTGAGCGCATCATTCAGTTAGGCGACCGCAAGGAGCTGGTAACACAAGAAGATTTACCTTATATCATCAGTGATGTGCTGAAGCATGACGGAGAGAAAAATAAAGTACGTCTGTTAAGCTATTTTGTTACTTTGGCTCAAGGATTGAAGCCCATGGCCACTCTCAGTATTGAAATCAATGGACAGACCTATCAAGAAAGCTCCTCTGGTGACGGTCAATATGATGCTTTTGTTCGTGCACTGCGCAAAATATATAAAGGAACTCTTGGAAGAAAGTTTCCTATGCTGATAAATTATGCGGTAACAATTCCACCAGGTGGGCGGACAGATGCGTTTGTGCACACGGTGATTACATGGAGTTATGAAAATAGAGAGTTCCGTACGCGCGGATTGGATGCAGACCAAACAGAGGCTGCGATTAAGGCTACAATCAAGATGTTGAATATAATAGAAGAATAAGAATTATGGAATTTAAAATTGCAGTATTGGCAGGCGATGGCATCGGACCGGAAATCTCGGTTCAGGGTGTGGATGTGATGACTGCTGTATGTGAGAAGTTCGGACATAAAGTAAGTTATGAATATGCGCTATGTGGTGCGCATGCCATTGATGAAGTGGGTGACCCTTTTCCTGAAAAGACTTACGAAGTTTGTAAGCAGGCAGATGCTGTCTTGTTTTCGGCAGTAGGCGACCCTAAATTCGATAACGACCCGACAGCCAAAGTACGTCCGGAACAAGGACTGCTGGCTATGCGAAAAAAACTGGGATTATTTGCAAATATCCGTCCGGTACAGACTTTCAAATGCTTGTTGCATAAATCTCCTTTGCGTGCAGAACTGGTTGAAGGGGCTGACTTTCTTTGTATCCGTGAGTTGACAGGAGGTATGTATTTCGGAGAAAAATATCAGGACAGTGAAAAAGCATACGATACAAATATGTATACACGTCCGGAAATAGAGCGTATTTTGAAGGTGGGATTTGAGTATGCCATGAAGCGTCGGAAACACTTAACGGTAGTTGATAAAGCAAACGTACTGGCATCTTCCCGTCTATGGCGTCAGATTGCGCAGGAAATGGCTCCTCAATATCCTGAGGTAACTACTGACTATATGTATGTGGATAATGCGGCGATGCGTATGATTCAGGAACCCACTTTCTTTGATGTAATGGTAACAGAAAATACATTCGGCGATATATTAACCGATGAAGGTTCTTGTATCAGCGGATCAATGGGGTTGCTTCCTTCTGCTTCTACAGGTGAAAGCACACCGGTTTTCGAGCCGATTCATGGTTCATGGCCCCAAGCCAAAGGCTTGAATATAGCCAATCCGTTGGCACAGATTCTTTCTGTAGCGATGCTGTTTGAATACTTTAACTGCAAAGAAGAAGGCGACTTGATTCGCCGTGCAGTAGACGCTTCGCTGGATGAATGTGTGCGGACACCGGAAATCCAGGTAGAGGGTGGAGCGAAATACGGAACGAAAGAAGTAGGTGCTTGGATTGTGAATTATATCCGCAAAGCTTAATGTGTTGACTGATTGATATCGGTTTGATAAAAAACAGATATATGAAAAGGAGGGGGTATGCGATTGGTTTTGCATACTCCCTCCTTATATATAGAAGAATCGGCATATTGGTTCATTCTCCATGGGTAGAGTAGATTCATTTATTCTTATTTTTTTTCAGCTCAGAAGCTATGCGCCGGTGTAATTCAGCTTCATCTTCTTTTCCGAAGCGCTCTAATGCGTCTGCAAACCATTCGTGAGCAGCTGCATGTTGTGGCTTTAAACTGGTAGCTTTGTCTAAATCAGCCAGAGCTCCCTCATTGTCTCCCATGTGCAGCCGCAATTTTCCCCGGTTATAAACCGCTTTAAATTCGTTCGGGCGAATTCGGACAGCCTTTTCCAGACATTCGCGTGCTTCCTCCATACGTCCGTCATCGAATAAGGTGACTCCTTTTCTCACCCAAGCATCTGTGTATTGAGGGTAAAGTTCAATAGCCTTGTCGTAATTAGCTATGGCTGCACGTACGTCATGAGCCTTTGTGATACACTCATTGCCCATCAGATAATATTCTTTCGCATACTTTTCCAGATTTTTTTGTTGCTCTCTCATTTGCTCCTTCAGTCTCAGGTTTTCTTCTTTTAGCTGGTTGATTATACTGAGTTTTTTGCGGATAAAGCGTTGGATAACCGGTTTTTCTATATCATACCGACTATGTATTGCTTTAAAAAAATGGGTGAGGAAGGTAGCAAAGTCGCCCTTGTTGAATGACTCTACTGAAGCGGCATACTGGATATCCGCCTGTGCCTGCTTCATGGCGCGTTCTATGGCCTGTTCGTTATTAAACCGGTGCGAGAACGATACAATTTCCGGCCGTACGAAAATATCAGCTCGTGTGATTTCTCGTTTAAGCTGGATTCCTTCCAGCGAGGTGCAGCGGCTGAGTGCCACATAGGTCTGTCCTCCTGCAAAGACTCCACCGCTGAAATCAATGATAGCCCGGCTAAACGTCAGTCCTTGACTTTTATGTACCGTGATAGCCCATGCCAGACGGATGGGGTATTGAATAAAGGTGCCTAACTCTTCTTCTTCTATTTTCTTTTCAGTTTCATTATAGCGGTATCTTACGTTACTCCAGCTTTCTTTATGTACATCAAATTCTTTGCCATCTTCTGTAACGACATACATGATACCATCGTCCGACATTCCGGAGATAGTGCCGATTGTTCCGTTTACCCATCGCTTTTCCTGATCATTTTTAATGAATATAACCTGCGCTCCGGGCTTTACAATGAGCTCCATGAGTGTGGGAAGACTGTTTTCAGGAAACTCTCCGTGAATTTCTCCTTGTAGTTTAACCGCTTTTCCGGGCAACTCCGCCAGTTTTTGTTCATTGATATGATCAACTGTATCGCGTCGGGTAGCAAGCGTGATATACATATCGTTTTCTCCTTTATGTATTGGTGCATTGCAGCGTGTGTTAAGCAGCTGTAGGTCTGCACTTCCGGCAGTATTGGTTCGGATGCGGTCAAGTACCCCTACAAACACTTTATCGGTTTGTCGGTATACTTTGGTCAATTCAATGGCTACCAGCTCCATTTCCTGAAAGACGCGTGCCGAGAAGAAATAGGGGTTAGGGTAAAAGCGGCTGATTATTTCCCGTTCATCAGCTTTTACCACAGGCTCCAGCTGAAAGATGTCGCCCACTAACAACACTTGTTTTCCGCCAAAAGGTTCGCGCATATTTCGTGAATAGATACGTAATACTTTATCAATGAAATCAATGATATCAGCCCGTACCATTGAGATTTCATCAATGATAACCAGTTCGATGTTTTGGATGAGTTTTCGGTGGTCGGATGAATACTTTAGCGTATCATGTAATTTTTTTCCTTGAAAATTCGGGTCATCGGGTAGTAAAGGATGAAAAGGGAGTTTGAAGAAACTGTGCAGTGTGCTTCCTCCGGCATTGATTGCTGCGATACCCGTTGGGGCTAAAACAACATATTTCTTTTTAGTTACCTTGCATACATGTTTCAGGAAGGTAGATTTTCCCGTTCCTGCTTTTCCTGTAAGAAAGACAGACTGGCGGGTATATTGTATCAGCCGTAAGGCATTTTGAAATTCCGGATTGTTAGTATCAATAGAAGTTTGCGACATATTGCAATAAAAAAAGACAACCACTTTTGGTTAAGTAGCTGTCTTTACTTTGGTGATCCGCCTGGGGCTCGAACCCAGGACCCCAACATTAAAAGTGTTGTGCTCTACCTGCTGAGCTAGCGAATCAAACCTGCGTTGCATTCATTTCCTGATTGCGAGTGCAAAGGTATGCGTTTTGGTTGAAACTACCAAATATTACAGCTACTTTTTTTGAATTATTTTTCTACTTTTTTGTTATTGTCCTGATTATCAGCTGTTATTTGTTCTGATAAAAAATCAAGATCTTTTCGTCGGATATACTTTTGGTAATATGAAAGCAGGAGCGTGGTGCAAGGAAGTGCGATAATCATTCCCAACATTCCCATCAGTGAGCCCCATATCGATAGGGAAAGCAAGATGATAGCAGGATTTAGTCCGGTAATTTTTCCCATAATTTTAGGCACCAGGAAAGCGTCTTGTATGAGCTGCACGATGCAGAATACCAATAACGCCGAGCCTAAAATCCACCAGAAATTATCTCCTGTATCGGCAGCTTTAAGTAATGCCAGCAGAATGGTAGGAACAAATCCGATGATTTGCAGATAGGGTACCATATTGAGCAGTCCGATGAAAAGGCCCAGTCCGATGGCAAGAGGAAAATCGATAATAAGGAAACCGATGCTGAATAAGATACCTACACAGAATGCCACTACCGCCTGTCCGCGAAAATACCGGTTCATACTGTCCTTTATGTCTGTGGTTAGTTTGATGGTTTTGTCTCGGTGCTTGGCAGGAAGCAGGGTTATCCACCCGCTGGCTATCTGTTCATAGTCGAGCAAGATAAAAAACAGGTAAAGCAGCATGATGAATACGGTAATCAGTGCCAGTACGATATTATACGATGTAGAAATCAGATTCCACATTTGCGGTACCAGTTTCTGGAAAGCAGTCATCACATTTTCTGCATTCAGGGTTTCCTTCAGCCAAATAGGGTCGATGTTTTCACGTAGAAACTGAGTGATGGTTTTGGGGATAGAAGCTCCTCCGTTTCCTTCGATGAAATAGACTTCAATCAAGTGCTTTAGCCGGACACATTCTTCGATCATGGGTGGAATAAAAAAGCAGCCTGCCCCTGCTATTACAATCAGCAGGGTAAGCATAACTGCTACGATAGAAACCACTCGGTTTTTCATACGCAGTTTGTGCTGGTAGAAAGTAACCATAGGGTAAGTAAGATAGGCTACCAGCCAAGCCATGAAAAAAGGCAATAGCACTCCGCTGAGACGTTTCAGCAAATAAAGTATGGCTATAACGACTGCTCCGCTTAGCACCCCTCGGATGAAGCTGTCGAACGTGATTTTTTTCTGATTAAGCATTTTGGGTGTTTTTTTGTTCTTCTGCTCTTGCTTTTTGATAACAGCAGCGGCAAAGAGGTTCGTATTCTTCTTTTTCGCCAAGAAGCACCCGGCGTTCATTGGCTACAGTGCGGTGTGATACATAGGCCAGGTTCCCGCATTTTACGCAGATGGCGTGTACTTTGGTCACTTCATCTGCTACGGCGCAGAGAGCCGGAATGGGACCGAAGGGAAGTCCTTTGAAGTCCATGTCAAGTCCGGCTATGACAACGCGTACTCCCCGGTTGGCAAGTTCATTGCAGACCTCCACCAAACCTTCGTCGAAAAACTGGGCTTCATCAATGCCTACCACATCGATTTCCGAGGCAAGCAGCAGGATGCTGGCAGAACTGCTGACAGGTGTAGATGAGATGGAGCGCTGGTCGTGAGAAACTACCTTTTCATCGGAGTAACGGGTATCAATGGCTGGTTTGAATATCTCTACCCGTTGGCGTGCAAAGGTGGCGCGTTTTAACCTGCGTATCAGTTCCTCTGTTTTTCCGGAAAACATAGAGCCGCAGATTACTTCTATTCGTCCTTTCCTACAGGTTTCATCTCGATGAGCTTCTGAAAATAGCACCATATGACTTTGTTTTAAGTTTTTAAGTTATTGAGTTTTTGAATTCTTAAGTATAGAGCTAAGAAAAAAAGATAACGTATCTCTTGAAAGCCTGAACAAAATCTGAACAGGCTCTTAATCGATTGAATTACAAATGTACGATGTTGTTTTTGAATGAGCGAATGATTTTAGTTTTTTCTTTTCTCATCGCCGGATGGAGCATGGAAACCTGCATGGTGGCAGTTCGCTCATACCTCCGACTCACAAACAAGTGTTAAATATTAACCAAACAGCGACGGTGGATGCAAAAACTTTCTATCTTTGTTCAAATAAGAAAGAATGTAATATGGGAAA
The DNA here is from genome assembly GCA_900546645.1 of uncultured Bacteroides sp. GTDB lineage: Bacteria > Bacteroidota > Bacteroidia > Bacteroidales > Bacteroidaceae > Phocaeicola. The sequence continues at coordinate 13,826 of URDR01000050.1, forward strand.
ACTCTACGTTGTGCCTACTCCGGTGGGTAATTTGGAGGATATGACGTTCCGGGCAATCCGGGTTTTAAAGGAAGCCGATTTGATATTGGCAGAAGATACGCGTACCTCGGGTATATTGCTGAAGCATTTTGAAATTAAGAATGCCATGCAGTCTCATCATAAGTTTAATGAGCATAAAACGGTGGAAAGTATTGTGGCGCGTATTCAGGCGGGCGAAACGGTTGCCTTGATTTCCGATGCCGGTACGCCGGGTATTTCTGATCCGGGTTTTCTGGTGGTGCGTGAATGTGTCAAGAACGGTATCGAAGTGCAGTGTCTGCCGGGGGCTACGGCTTTCGTTCCGGCATTGGTCTCTTCCGGTTTACCCGATGAGCGTTTCTGCTTTGAAGGTTTTCTCCCGCAGAAAAAAGGACGTATGACGAGGCTGAATGCCTTGAAAGAAGAAAAGCGTACGATGATTTTTTATGAATCGCCTTACCGGTTAGTGAAGACGCTGACCCAGTTTGCAGAAGTGTTTGGCACAGATCGTCCGGTTTCGGTGTGCCGTGAAATCTCAAAGATTCATGAGGAAAGCGTGCGCGGCACTTTGGCTGAAGTGATTGCTCACTTTACGGCTACTGAACCACGAGGAGAAATCGTAATCGTGTTAGGAGGAGGGGAGTAGTGCGGAAAAACGGGAAATGGATGCCTTATGTTTTGCATATCACCCTCCATAGACCAGCCAAACTCAAAGCTGATAAACTCAAAACTGATAAACTCAAAAACTAATAAACTCAAAACTAATAAAAACTAATTGCGTATGAAAAAAGTAGTGTTATCTGCATTATGTGCAGCCGCTTTATTGGCTTCATGTACGAATACGGGAAATAACCGGGGTGGACTTCAAGCTGAGAACGATTCGTTGAAGCTGGAATTGACAAACCGCAATGCTGAGTTAGATGAAATCATGGCTTCATTTAATGAAATTCAGGAAGGATTCCGTGAAATCAATGAAGCTGAAAACCGGGTAGATTTAGGAAACGGTACTTTGGAAAGTAAATCGTCGGCAGAGAAGATTAAAGAAGATATCCGCTTTATCAGCCAGAAACTGAAAGATAACCGTGAGCAAATTGCCAAGTTGGAAAAACAGTTGCAAAACAGCTCATATCAGTCGGCACAGTTGAAGAAGGCGATTAAGAACTTGACAGCTGAACTCAATGCCAAGCAGCAGCAGATAGAAACTCTGCAGTCGGAACTGGCTGCTAAAAACATCCGTATCGCAGAACTGGATGAGGCTGTGGTTGACTTGCATCGCAACGTAGACGAGTTGAGTGCAGAAAACGAAGTAAAGACCAAGACCGTAGAAGCACAAGACAAAGCGCTGAACATGGCATGGTATGTGTTTGGTACGAAATCGGAACTGAAAGATCAGAAAATCCTGAAGCGCGGTGAAGTGCTGAAGGATAATGAATTCAATAAGGATTATTTCACTCAGATTGATATCCGTAAAGATAAGGAAATCAAATTATACTCCAAGCGTGCTGACCTGCTGACCACTCATCCGCAAGGCTCGTATGTGTTAGAGAAAGATGATAAGGGGCAGTTAATTTTGAAGGTGACCGATCCTACTACTTTCTGGAGTGTATCACGTTATCTGGTTATTCAGGTTCGTTAAACTTTAGATACGGAGATCCATTTGTATGAAGAAAGCGGAGAGGCTGAGCGTTTAAAGCGCGGCTACTCCGCTTTCTTGTTTTTTAATCTTGTTGCTTCATAGGCAGGCTTAGGTCTCATGAAAGGTGCATGAAGCATCTGCCGGATGAAAACTTGCCGGAACGCAAAAAAAAACGTCAAGGCGTTCAGTTTGAAACGTCTTGACGAATATAAAAAAAGTCCCGACGAATCTGTTGAAACGTCAGGACTTTTTTTATTAATTGGTTACTTATTCTTCCTCAGCCGGAAAATCTACGCTGAATTTGGTTTCGTTTTCAAACTTAGCGTCTTCTTTTGAACTGAAGCTATCAGAACCGTTTGTTTTTTCGCTTTCTTCTACTTTCTTCACCTTGTAGAACTTGCTGTTTGCCTTGTCTACGGCATAGACGATAGAAGTTACGGTAAATTCGTTATTCACCTGTGTAATGTTGATAAATTCAGCCATTACCGGAAGTTCCGCAGCTTCCACTTTTCCGTCTTTCTTGTTCTTGATATATACGGTTTGAGTCATACCGGTTTCAAACACCTTCGGCATGGTGATGTGAGCCGCCCCGTTGTTGTCGAAGAACTCATCGCTCAGCAGCTGAGGGTTCTGGTTGTTCTTGTCAAGAACAAAGTGTACGCTGGCTGCTCCGCCTTGAGTGAGCTGTACTTTTCCGAATAAATCTTCAATGCGTACCACGCTCTTTCCTTCACTTTGAGCACACTTTTTATAATCGGTAGCCAACTGAAGTTTGGCAGGGAAACTTTCACTTTCGCCGGTTAGCTCTTTGGCAAGCTTGTCTGAAATGCTGGCTGACAGGTAGTTTGCCCATGTATAATCTACACAGAAAGTAACATTCAAGTCGGTAAATCCATCCCCATAGATATGGTCTTTCTTTCCCTCGTTGATTTGCAGAGCCAATTTATCTACACGTTGGAATTCAGTAGGCTTATATTCAACCTTCATGGCAGAAGCCTGTTTGCCTTCGGCAAAAGCAAACGAAGTGTTCATTCCTGAAAATACATTGTTTGTATTTTCAGTCATTGCGGCAGTCACAGTGACTGCTTTACCATCTGTTGCACGGTTCATTTGGACTACGAAGAAAGTAGAGTCCGGTCTTAGAACCGCAGTCTGTGAGCTTTCCGGGAAATAAGCACCGATGGCATTCGCATCAGCCTGTGGGCTTTCCAGTTCTGTATCTTCGTAATCGCTGCATCCGGTGAGCAGAGCTGCCGGAGTCATCAGCAATCCGAATAATAAAGTATTTAATTTCATGACTTTTTTTCTTTTAGTTGTTTAACAGCTTTTTCTTGTTTCTTCTAAATTATTCAGTGATTGCAGTCGGTTTGGTACCCGAACCTAAGATAGCACCTGAAGCCTGCTGAGCAGCAAGCGGCTTGTTAGCCTGAAGTTCAGCTTCGGGCACACGCCATAACAAGATGTCATCGCCTGCATTGATGTTGTAGATAACCTGAGGGTCACCATAACCGCAGCCACGTCTGTCGATACCTTTGTTCAGACGCATCAAGTCAAACCAAACGATACCTTCGCCCCAGAACTCAAGTCTGCGCTGAGTATAAACCGCTTCAACCGGATTACTGTTATACGCAGTCTTGTATGAAGAAACCGCTTCGCCGGTAGCACGTGATTTTACAAAAGCTTCAAATTTGTCTGCACTTCCTGTTTCTGCAGCGATAAGATACATCTCTTCCAAACGCATCAGCGGAAGGTCGTTTGCATTTACGCTGGTAGCTACCACATCGTTATCCGGACCGAATTTCATTTGGGTATAAGGGGCGTAGCCGTTTTCATTTACATAAGCAGTCTGTTCAGCGGTTAAAGCCAGTTTCCCGTTCGGCAAGGTAGCTGCTTCACCAGTTGAAGCACCCGCATCTTTCAGCCACCATCCTATACGGTAGTCACCTTCTTTGATTTCAGCATACAGTTTTTTGCTGATCTGGCGACCTCCTGAATAGTTTGCATAGCCATACGATAAAGAACCCATATGAGAAGGGAAGTTACAGATACCTGTAGAAACCACATCATCAGTCGATTCAATGATGATACCCCACATCCAGTTTGGTTCGTTTACACTCCAGAAGCTCGGAGTACCCACACTTTCTGCCTTCAGCAGAGAAATGCCGTTGGCTTCAGCCTGTTTGATTGCTGCCAGCGCATCTGCATTGGCTTCGGCTTTTTTGCCCATAGCCAAGTTCATACGTGCGCGGAGACCATATGCGGTAGCAAGGCTGATGTAGCGTTTGTCGGCAGGTTTTACTTTACTTGCAGCCAGCAGGTCGATTGCTTTGCTCAAGTCGCTGTTTACCTGTTCGTAAACTTCCGCTACGGTAGAAGCCTCACAGCCTTCCACTTCGGCAGTAGCTGTATTCTTTTCAGTGATGATAGGCACACACAGTTTGTCGGCAGCCTGTGTGTAGTTGAACTGATACAGCTGAGCCATGATAAGGTAAGCAAATCCGCGTGAGCCGAGAGCCTGTCCCAGATAATACTGTTCGCCCTGGTCTTCTGTCTTTTCATCAATGGTAGCTGTAATCTTATTGGCAGCGAATACGATGGAGTAGAGGTTATTCCAAACCATCTGACATTCAAGGTTGGTGTTGAAACGGTCTTCTAATTTCAAGTCGAATCCGGTCCAGTTATAACCGTTGTCTGCGCTGACTTCATCTTCTCCGTTGGCACCGAGAGCCAGCATTAATGTTCCGTAACCGATGTCATTATGGCGTTCAGCTCCTAAGGCGCCGGCATTAGGAAACGCTTGGTTCAACGTAGCAAAAATAGCATTCACCTTGGCTTCTGCTCTTTGCGGGAGTTTCGATACCACATCTTCCTTTTGTGAGTCGGTCACATAACCTCCTTCAGGCAGCGTGTCCATGTCCTGGCAGCCTGTAAAGGCAAGTGAGCCGCAGAGTAGAGAAGCTACAATATATTTTGTTTTCATATCTTTTTTCTGAATTAAAAATCGTTAGTTTAGAAAGTAAGGCTGATACCTCCAGAGATGGTACGGATAGGAGAATACAGCGAGTTCGTTGAGGTGGTATAGCTCTGACGTGGGTCAAGACCTTTACGTTTAGCAATCAAGCCTACGTTGTCGGCTGTGAAATACACACGCAACTTTTCAATAAACATTTTCTTAACCAAATTGCTCGGCAAGGTATAACCTACGGTAATGTTGTTGATGCTCAGATAGTTTGAGCTGATTAACCAACGGTCGGATAAGGCATTGGTAAATGAATCCTGTGCATTCAGACGAGGTACATCGGTCTTTGTATTTGCCGGAGTCCAAGCATTGTAGATGTCCTTGTGCCAGTTCTGACCTTCGCCTTTTCCTGCCATCATGAAGCGGTAACCGCTATCATAGATTTGTCCGCCAAGCTGGTAAGACAACTGGATAGAAGCATCAAATCCGTAAGCTTCGATACTTGTACCGAAACCACCATATACTTTCGGCATCAGGTTGTCAGTACCTGCTTTGTTGGTCTGTGCCAAAGAGTAGTTAGCTGTGGCATATTCTTTACCGTCTTTATCTTTTGCCCAGTAAAGAGCTTCACCGGTTTCTTCGTCAACACCTGCGTATTTTACCAAGTACATACGATACATTGATTCGCCTTCTTCATAGATAGAGCTTCCGTCGATAAGCTGACCTTTCAGGTCGGGGTGAAGTTCGTTAATCTTGTTTTTCACAAAAGTAGCATTGAAGTTCACATCCCAGCTGAAGTTCTTGCGGTTGAAAATCTGGTAACTCAGATCAAGTTCAAAGCCCGAGTTGGTCATTGAACCCACGTTCATTGGGATATAAGTGTAACCCATACTTCCCGCAATCGGCTTGTTGTAAAGCATGTCGCTTGATTTACGTGCAAAGTATTCGGCAGAACCGTTCAGGCGGTTGTTGAACAAGGCAAATTCCAAACCTACGTTATATGAAGTAGAAGTTTCCCAAGTGATGTCTTTGTTACCTTTGGCAAAGAGCGTACCGTCAGAGAAGATGCCGTTTGCACCCATTACCGAGTACTGGTCCATCCAAGGATAGAAGTTCTTTTGTGAGCCGCCAACTGATTTTCCAGCTGGAAGAAGCAAGTCGTCGTTACCCTGCTGACCGAAAGAAGCTTTCAGTTTCAACATGTTTACCCAAGTTACGTTTTTCATAAACTCTTCGCGGGTAATCATCCATGCCACACTGGCAGCCCAGAAGTCACCCCAGCGGTTGTCGGGAGAGAAACGTGAAGAAGCATCACGGCGGTAAGAAACGTTACCGAAGTACTTGTCATCGTATGAATAGTTTACACGGCCGAAGAAACCTTCGGTAGCATAAGTCTGTTTGAATCCGGCAGCGTTTTTCTTGTCAATGGTGTTGCTTACAAATTCACTTTCCGGGTCATACAAGTTCTGTCCCTGTCCTGAAAGTTCGGTATATTCGTAGGTATAACCGTCATAACCGGCAGTAATATCAAAATGATGAATGTCCTGAAGGGTAAAGTTGTAGTTGGCTACATACTGCTGGTCAAGACCGTAAGTACGCATGGCAGCCTGTACTACTTCGCCGTTATATTCGGCACTCTGACCCATATACGGATTGTTCAATAAGTTAAGGCGCGTATTATCTACATTCAAACCGAAGCGTGCGCTTACTGTAAGTCCCTTGATGGGAGTCAGTTCAGCAAACCAGTTGGTATTAAATACGTCTCTCATGTAGTTGGTTTTGTTATAAACCAAGTCTCCTGCCGGATTGGCAATCTGCATGAAAGCACGTGAATATTCACGGACGCTTTTTCCGTCACCGTAATCGTAAACCGGACGGCCGGTCAGGGTCATAATCTGTTTGTCTTCTCCGCGTACATACATCGGATAGATAGGAGCAATGTTGTTGGCAATGTAGAAAGCATTACCTGAAGAGGCTGTGTTTGTCTGATCGCCCGGATAGCGGCTCTCACTATTGATATAGTTCACATTCGCGCCAACTTTCAACCAGTCGGTCACTTTATAATCCCCTTTCAAGCGTCCGCTGAAACGGGTAAATCCTGAACCTTCAATCACACCTTGGTCATCCAAATAACCGAAAGCCATATAGAAAGTAGATTTGTCGTTACCACCTGCAACATTGATGTTGTATTCCTGACGAAGCTTGTTCTGGAACATTTCATCTTCCCAGTTATCGGGAGTCAACCAGTTGCCGTATTCAGTCATATAACCTAATGTGGCATTCGGATTCAGCATCCCGTTGCTGCCGATAAGTAACTGTCCGGCAGGAACAGTATATACTGGATAACCTACACCACCGCCTGAGTTGCTGAGCAAAGTTTTGTTAGCCTGTACATGAGCAATGTCGGCAGGATAGCCGTTTGTTTGTGTGTAACCGTTATAGATAGCTTCGTAAGCTTTTTCCATATAGTTTTTCGGGCTGGTCATCACGTCGTAGTTCTTCACTGCGCGAGAGTTTACACCCCATTTGGCATCAAAGTTAACACGTGCCTTTCCGCTTGTACCCTTCTTGGTGGTAATCATGATGATACCGTTAGCACCACGTGCACCATACAATGCAGTAGAAGCAGCATCCTTCAAAACGGTCATTGATTCAATATCAGCCGAGTTGATAGAAGACAAGTCGCCGTCGTAAGGCACACCATCGACAACATATAAGGGGTCAGTACCTGCATTGATAGAGCCTACACCGCGGATACGCACCTTGGCAGATTCGCCCGGCTGACCGTTATTGCTTAAAATCTGCACACCGGCAACTGCACCGGCCAGCGCATTCGATACGTTTGAAACCTGACGTTTCTCAATCTTATCTGCTTTCATAACCGAAGCCGAACCGGTAAACGAACCTTTGGTAGAAGTACCGTAGGCTGTTACCACTACTTCATCAAGTACTTCAGCGTCCGACTTCAAAACCACTTTGACAACCGGCTTAACGGCTACTTCCTGTGACTGAAGTCCGATAAACGAAATGAGCAAAGTCTTTGCGGAAC
>URDR01000051.1 GCA_900546645.1 uncultured Bacteroides sp.
CGTCTCGTGGGCTCGGAGATGTGTATAAGAGACAGGTCGGTTATCGGTGTGATTTTAAGCGGTTCGCCTTTTAGCGTATATGATAAGGAAGCGTTTAAAATCGACTTGGACGAAATTCGCGGGAAATATCCGATATTGGGTATTTGCTATGGCGCGCAGTTCATGAGTTATACTTTGGGCGGCAATGTGGAACCGGCCGGAACGCGTGAGTACGGTCGTGCTAATTTGGCTTCGTTCGACAAGGAGAATCCTTTGTTCAAGGGATTTGAGGAGCATTCCCAAGTGTGGATGAGCCATGGCGATACCATTACGAAATTGCCCGAGGGCTTTAAGGTGATAGCTTCTACCGACAAAGTCGTGAACGCCGCTTATCAGGCTGAGGGAGAACCGCTATGGGGTGTGCAGTTCCATCCGGAAGTGTTTCATTCCGTACAGGGAACGCTGTTGCTGAAAAACTTTGTAGTGGACATTTGCGGCAGCAAGCAGGATTGGAGTGCGGCTTCGTTCGTAGACACTACGGTGGCCGAGTTGAAAGCGCAGTTGGGAGACGACCGGGTGATTCTCGGATTGAGCGGTGGTGTGGATTCTTCCGTGGCCGCAGTGTTGCTGAACAAGGCTATCGGTAAGAATCTGACCTGTATCTTCGTAGACCACGGGATGTTGCGTAAGAACGAGTTCAAGAATGTGTTGCACGACTACGAGTGTCTGGGGCTGAACGTGATTGGCGTGGACGCCAGTGCGAAGTTCTTCAAGGATTTGGAGGGAGTGACCGATCCGGAGCAGAAGCGTAAGATTATCGGCCGCGACTTCGTGGAGGTGTTCGATGTGGAAGCTCGGAAAATAACCGATGCCAAGTGGTTGGCGCAGGGAACGATTTATCCCGACCGTATCGAGAGCCTGAATATTACGGGAAAGACCATCAAGAGCCATCACAACGTAGGCGGTTTGCCTGAGGAGATGCACCTGCAACTCTGTGAACCGTTGAAGTGGTTGTTCAAGGACGAGGTACGTCGCGTAGGGCGTCAGATGGGAATGCCGGAACATTTGATTACTCGTCATCCGTTCCCCGGACCGGGATTGGCCGTGCGCATCTTGGGTGATATTACGCCGGAGAAGGTACGGGTTTTGCAGGATGCCGATGACATTTTCATCCAAGGGTTGAGAGACTGGGGATTGTACGACCAAGTCTGGCAGGCCGGTGTAATCCTGTTGCCCGTGAAAAGCGTGGGCGTGATGGGGGACGAGCGTACGTATGAACGCGCTGTAGCCCTGCGTGCCGTGACCAGTACGGATGCGATGACAGCCGATTGGGCACATTTGCCTTACGATTTCATGGCGAAGGTGAGCAATGATATAATAAATAAGGTGAAAGGAGTGAATCGTGTATGTTACGATATCTCTTCCAAACCGCCTTCGACGATAGAATGGGAATGACAATCGTATACCGATATATGGTTGATAATAGCCTCAACTTTTGCAGTTGGGGCTATTTTTCATGTCGGAGTTATTAAAATGAAATAAAAATCATATCAGAATGAACAGATTGGGCATAAAGGTTTTGTTGTGGTGTGCGCTGCCTGCTTTGACTGGTAGAGCACAATCCGACACGACGTTGACTTATCGTGTCGAGGCCTCTGCGAATGTCAGTTCCGGAGATTATGCACCGTTGTGGTTTACGGCCAATCGGAACGGTCTGTCGAGCCAGAAACCGAACAGTGCTTATTTGCGTGCGGGGCTTACTTATCGTAAATCTTTTAATCATGGTTGGCGGATTGGAGCCGGGTTGGATTTGGCTGCGGCCGTGAACAGTCCTTCCGAATTTATCGTGCAACAGGCTTATGCAGACTTTTCGTGGAGAGTTCTTAATTTGAGTATCGGGAACAAGGAACGCAATCCGTTGGGGAAGAACCCGCTGTTGAGCAGCGGCGGAATGGTGGAAGGAAACAATGCGCGACCTGTTCCTCAGATAAGGGCAGAGATTGCGGATTATTATACGGTGCCGGGAACGAAGGGATGGTTTGCTTTTAAAGGCTATATCGCTTACGGACGTTTTACGGACGACCGTTGGCAGCGTGATTTTGCGGGGGCAAACCATCAGACTTACGTGGAGGACATTCTTTATCACAGCAAGGAGTTGATGTTCAAGGTGGGAAACAAGGAAAGGTTTCCTTTGGAAGCTGAAGTCGGTATGCTGATGTCGGCTCAATTCGGAGGAACGCAGCATACCTTCTCTTTGAAAGACGGTGAGTGGAAAGAGACTGTGTACGAGATGCCTCATGGATTGAAGAATTATGCCAAAGTTTTCTTGGCCCAAGCCGGGGGAGACGGCACTACCGGGGGGGATCAGGTGAATGTGGAAGGCAATCATGTGGGCAGTTGGAACTTTGCGTTGAATTATTATTGGCGCGATTGGAAGTTCCGTGCATATTATGAACATTTCTTTGACGACCATTCACAAATGTTCCTCCAATACGGACGTTGGAAAGACGGGCACTTAGGATTTGAGATTACTTTGCCCAGAAACCGTTGGGTCAATACATTGCTTTGGGAAGGATTGGCCACGAAAGACCAGTCGGGTCCTATTTTGTATGACGGAGACGAACGTTTTCCGGGAGCGGCTTTTCCAGGTATGCAAGTGAGTGCTTGTGACGATTACTACAATAATTTCTTTTATCAGTCTTGGCAACATTATGGTCTGGGTGTCGGTAACCCATTGTTGCCCGGACCGATCTACAACCGCGACGGTAGCCTTAAGTTCCGGAGTAACCGCGTGCGTGCCAATCATTGGGCTTTCAGCGGGACACCGTCTGATGAGTGGGCCTATCGCGTACTGATGTCGTATGCGCTTCATTGGGGAACATACGTCAATCCTTTGGATAAGATATGCAAACAGTTCAGTTCGCTGTATGAAGTGACGTATTCGCCCAAGGCGTTGTCCGGATGGCATTTTTCCGTTTCGGCGGCCGTGGATCATGGTGATTATCTCGGTAATAGCGGTGGCGGTATGATAACCATAAGAAAGGAGGGGATATGTATAAAATAAACAGTTTGGTTTTTAAATGGATTTGTTTCTGTCTGCTTGTTCCGTTCTGTTTGTCTTGTACGGATAAGGCTCCGGAATATCCAGACTTGGAAGGATATTGGAAACAAGAGTGGATAGAGGATGAGGCTACGGACGGGCAATCGGAATGTAATCGCCTTTTTTGGGCATTTCAGCTCGGAGTGTCCGAGATTCGGGATTTGGGCGGAAACGGTTATGGGACGTACGTGTGCAGGTATGATTATAATGAGGGAGCTGCTACCTTGCGTATGTATAATTTCAGGGTAAAAGGGAGCCAGTCTCAAGAAGCGGATGTGGATAAACTGAAACATTTCGGTATACCTTCCGGAGATGTGACATTTGAGGTCGTACGGCTCGACGGTGACCATATGGTGCTACGCTCGGGAGGGACTTCCTTGTATTTTCGTTCCTTTTAATTTTTTCCTCTTTTATATGCTCTATTTCAAAAGAAATTCATAAATTTGCAGTGCGCAAGCGGAGGGAGGACAGACTTCAAAATGCTCATGCTGCAAAATAGTAGAAAAGAGTTAAATAACTTATATTAGAACCTTTAATTTTAAAGATTAAGTAAAATGATTAAAGTAGGTATTAATGGTTTCGGTCGTATCGGCCGTTTCGTATTCCGTGCTGCTCAGAACAGAAGCGACATCCAGATCGTAGGTATCAATGACTTGTGTCCGGTAGATTACTTGGCTTACATGCTGAAGTATGACACTATGCACGGTGCTTTCGAGGGTACAATCGAAGCTGATGTTGAAAACAGCAAGTTGATTGTGAACGGCAAGGCAATCCGCGTAACTGCAGAACGTAATCCGGCTGATTTGAAGTGGAACGAAATCGAGGCTGAATATGTAGTTGAGTCTACTGGTTTGTTCCTGACTCAGGAAAAGGCTCAGGCTCATATCGATGCAGGTGCTAAGTACGTAGTTATGTCTGCTCCTTCTAAGGACGCTACTCCGATGTTCGTTTGCGGTGTAAACTTCGACAAATACGTAAAGGGTACTCAATTCGTTTCTAACGCTTCTTGTACGACAAACTGTTTGGCTCCTATCGCTAAGGTTTTGAATGACAACTGGGGTATCACAGACGGTTTGATGACAACTGTTCACTCTACTACTGCTACTCAGAAGACTGTTGACGGTCCTTCTATGAAGGATTGGCGTGGTGGTCGTGCTGCTTCTGGCAACATCATCCCGTCTTCTACAGGTGCTGCTAAGGCTGTAGGTAAGGTTATTCCTGAATTGAACGGTAAGTTGACCGGTATGTCTATGCGCGTTCCGACTTTGGACGTTTCTGTAGTTGACTTGACTGTTAACTTGGCTAAACCGGCTACTTACGCTGAAATCTGCGCTGCTATGAAGGAAGCTTCTGAAGGCGAATTGGCAGGCGTATTGGGTTACACTGAAGATGCAGTTGTTTCTTCTGACTTCTTGGGTGACACTCGTACTTCTATCTTCGATGCTAAAGCTGGTATCGCTTTGACTGATACTTTCGTTAAAGTGGTTTCTTGGTATGACAACGAAATCGGTTACTCTAACAAAGTATTGGATTTAATCGCTCACATGGCTTCTGTAAACTGCTAATCAGTTAACATAAACCTATATAAAAGCCGTCCGGTTCTCCCGGATGGCTTTTTTTATGCCTTTAAAGGGGATTTTTAGGAAATGTCGGCTTCTGATGTGCAGAAAAAAGCTATCTTTGTGTCAGAACTTTCAGTATAAGCTTATGAAATATGATCTGATAACGATACTTGGACCGACGGCTTCGGGAAAAACTCCTCTGGCAGCAGCATTGGCTGCCCGTTTGCAAACAGAAATCATCAGTGCAGACAGCCGGCAGATTTACCGCCGGATGGATTTGGGTACGGGAAAAGATTTGGCCGATTATACCGTGGGCCATCATCATGTGCCGTATCATCTGATTGATATTGCTGAGCCGGGATATAAGTATAATGTATTCGAGTTTCAGAGAGATTTCCTGACGGCTTATCATGATATGAAGCGCAGGGGCCTGCTCCCTATATTGTGCGGAGGTACGGGAATGTATCTGGAGTCGGTGCTGAAGGGATACCGTCTGCTTCCTGTTCCTGAAAATCCGGAACTGAGAACCCGGCTGGCAGATAAATCATTGGATGAACTGACTGCCTTGCTGGCTACTTACAAGAAATTACATAACTCTACCGATGTAGATACAGTGAAACGGGCGATACGTGCCATCGAGATAGAAGAATATTATCTGACACAAGATGTGGAGGCACGTACATTTCCCGAAATAAACAGTCTGATTATAGGTGTGGACATTGACCGGGAGTTGCGCCGCAAGAAAATATCGCTTCGCCTGAAACAACGGCTGGAAGACGGCATGGTAGATGAGGTCAGAAATCTGATAAACAGCGGCATTGCCCCCGATGATTTAATCTATTATGGATTGGAGTATAAATATCTCACACTTTATGTTACCGGAAAGTTGACTTACGAAGAAATGTACAGCCAGCTCGAAATAGCCATTCATCAGTTTGCCAAACGTCAGATGACGTGGTTCCGGGGAATGAAACGCAGGGGATTTACCATTCATTGGATTGATGCTTCGCTGCCTATGGAAGAAAAGGTGGGGAAAATTATGGAACTCTTTAAAATGAAAGAATAAGTATGGCGGTAGAACCTAACAGATGGGGGGTGATTTACAACCCGAAAGCCGGGAGCCGGAAGGCTCAGAAACGTTGGACTGAAATCCGCGATTACATGGAATCTCGCGGGGTGAAGTTTGATTATGTCCAGTCGGAAGGATTTGGGTCGGTGGAGCGTTTGGCCAGAACACTGGCGAATAATGGATACCGTACGATAGTTGTGGTGGGAGGTGACGGAGCCATCAATGATGCAGTAAACGGTATCATGAATGCAGAAGTTGAAGATAAGCATGAAATAGCCTTCGGCATCATTCCCAATGGCATCGGAAACGACTTTGCCAAATACTGGGGACTGGATTCGGGCGATTATAAAGGGGCTGTCGATGTGCTGATTAACCGCCGCCTGCGTAAAGTAGACGTGGGCGTGTTTAGCTATTATGATGGTGAAGTCCATAAAACCCGATATTTCCTGAATGCGGTATATATGGGACTGGGAGCCCGTATCGTACGAATCACCAATGAAACCCGTCGATTTTGGGGAATCCCTATGATTTCCTATCTGTCTTCGCTTTTCCTGGTTGCGTTTGAGCGCAAGTTGCATCGCATGCATCTCAAGGTAAACGACGAACATATCCGCGGACGCATCATGGCGGTGGGGATAGGAAGTGCCTATGGATATGGACTGACTCCGAGTGCGGTTCCTTACAATGGGTGGCTGGATGTTTCAGTTATCTATCGTCCTGAACTCCGTCAGCTGATATCTGGTTTGTGGATGTTGCACCAAGGGCGGTTGCTGAATCATAAAACAGTGAAACCTTACCGTACACGCCATGTGAAGATACTGAGAGCGCAAAATGCGGAGGTAAGCCTTGACGGACGCTTATGGTTAGACCGGCATTTCCCCATTGATATTACGATTGCTCAAGAAGCATTGACCCTGATAATACCCAAATAATTATGATACATACTGTTGCAGATTTGAAGCAGGGAGACAACTTCTTCCTGCTGGCTGGTCCTTGTGTGATCGAGGGCGAGGAGATGGCACTCCGCATTGCGGAACGTGTGGTGAAGATTACAGATAAATTGCATATCCCTTATGTATTTAAGGGCTCTTACCGGAAGGCCAACCGTTCGCGGTTGGATTCGTTTACGGGAATAGGCGATGAAAAAGCCTTGCGTATTTTGGCTAAAGTGCGTGATACGTTTGGAGTGCCGGTGGTGACGGATATTCACACAGCTGATGAAGCGACTATGGCTGCCGAATACGTAGATGTGTTGCAGATTCCTGCTTTTTTGTGCCGGCAGACCGATTTGCTGGTAGCTGCAGCACAGACCGGAAAGATGGTGAATATCAAGAAAGGACAGTTCCTTTCTCCGGGAGCGATGCGCTTTGCTGCCGATAAGGTGGTGGAAGCAGGAAATAATCAGGTGATGCTGACCGAAAGAGGAACCACCTTTGGCTATCAGGATTTGGTGGTTGACTACCGTGGTATCCCCGAAATGCAGTCGTTCGGTTTCCCCGTAATCTTAGATGTAACCCATTCTTTACAGCAACCTAATCAGACCTCGGGTGTAACTGGCGGAATGCCTCAGCTGATTGAAACGGTGGCTAAGGCTGGTGTGGCTGTCGGCGTCGACGGGCTGTTTATGGAAACGCATGAAGACCCGTCGGTGGCGAAAAGTGATGGAGCCAATATGCTGAAACTCGATTTGCTGGAGGAATTACTGGTCAAGTTGGTCCGTATCCGTCAGAGCTTGAAATAAAACTCAAGACGCCGGTGCATCTTGGTGTTTTGAGAGCCTGTTTGAATTTTACCGCCCCAAGCCATATAAACTTGCTCACCGGAAAAATTTAGGCAGGCTTTTATAATTCAAGTTTCGTAAGTGCCCAACTTGTTGGTTGGCAAGGCTTCAGGTGACAAGTTGACGAGGTTTAAAAAGTTTTTTCTCTATGTATACAAGTAACCGGACATTTCGGTGCCTTGCTGTCTTGTTACCTTGAAAGCAAATCGGCGAAACTCAGGTCATTAACCATAAATCGGATAACAATCCATATCCTTGCAGGAAAGGAATTTTATCAATTTTCAAACACATAGGAACTCAATGAAAAATCTCATGAAAAAGCTGATGGTAACCTGCTTGCTCTTATGTATGGCAGGTGATTTTGTTTTGGCACAAAGTGAAGCATTAATATCTCCGGAAGAATCAACCCTGCTGGAAAAACTCTCCGGAGGAAAACGCAGAGTAGATTGGGCAAACATGAATATCCAGTTTTGTTCTGCACTCGATGCCTCGTTTACTGACGGAAGTTTAGATGAAGCCGCATTTAAGGTACACCGTATCCGTCTGGAGATTCTGGGAGCCTTTCACGATAAGTTTTCTTATCATTACCGTCAGTCGCTTAATCAATATACCACTCCGAATATACCACTCGATAATCTGTCGGGCTCAATCGAATTGGCCATGGTGGGCTGGAAACTGAATGAACATTTTAAACTGACAGCGGGAAAGCAGGCCGTTCAGTTCAGCGGTTATGAAAACTGGGTGAATGCCATCAAGGTGCGTCATTATTCGGAGTTCAATGAAATGACTCCATGTTATCAGGCCGGACTGAATATTGCCTATACCCTGAATCCCAATCAGGGGTTTAACTTCCAACTTACCAATAACCGAAACGGCTCAGCCGATGAGCGGTTCATGTATGGACTGCCCGAGCAGGTGGAAAAGGCCAAAGTGCCGATTATGGGTACGCTCAACTGGGATGGCTATTTTGTCGACCGTGCCATGCAGTTGCGCTATTCTCTGTCATACGGACAGTTGGCAAAGGGGAAAAACGTGTTTTATTTCACCTGCGGGCATGTGTGGGACAAGAAGCCGTTTCTGGGATACATCGACTTTATGTACTCTCGTGAAGAACTCGATGCAAAGGGATTGGTCAGCGGACTTACAGCAGGCAGGAAAGGGGGACCTGTAACTGTTCAGAATGTAGATTATTTCACCGTTATAGGGAATTTGGATTATCGCATTACCCCTCATCTGAATCTCTATGCGAAAGGCGTTTATGAAATAGGAAATATATATAAATCAACGGAAGAGTTTGCCGCAGGAAATTACCGCCGGGTATGGAATGCCCAATTGTGTGCCGAATATTATCCGATGAAGAACAGCGAACTGCTGGTTTATCTGCATTTGCTGTACAAAAATGTTCATCTGACCGAGCGTGCCCGCACTTGGGGAGCCGAAAGCCATAACAGCCAGCGCATCTCACTGGGGCTGGTGTATACACTGCCTGTTTTTTGATGCACGGGTTCGGAACGGACTTTTTTGATGGATTTCCCCGTCCGATAAACTCCGATAACCCTGCCAACTGCACTTTCTTGGAAAAATTAAAACAGCCTCACCCTCATTCTCAACAAAAAAATATATCTTTGCATCACGAAACAGAGAACAAAACGTTAAAGATATGCTTACTATTAAACAAATTACAGAAGATACCGATAAGGTAATTCGTGGACTGGAGAAAAAGCACTTTGCCAATGCAAAAGAAACCATAGCACAAGTGCTTGAGCTGAATGACAAAAGACGTAATGCGCAGAACCAATTAGATAAAAACCTTGCAGAAATCAACTCGACTTCAAAGACGATTGGTGCTTTGATGAAAGAGGGCAAGAAAGAGGAAGCCGAATCGGCAAAAGCCCGTGTAGCTGAAATCAAGGAAGTAAGTAAATCACTTCAGACAGAAATGGACCAGGCTGCAGAAGACATGCAGAACTTGCTTTACACCATCCCCAACGTTCCTTACGAAAGCGTACCCGAAGGTACCGGAGCCGAAGACAATGTGGTAGAAAAGATGGGCGGTATGGAAACTGAACTTCCGAAAGACGCACTGCCTCACTGGGAACTGGCTAAGAAGTATGATTTGATTGACTTTGACCTCGGCGTGAAGATTACCGGTGCAGGATTCCCTGTATATAAAGGTAAAGGAGCCCGCCTGCAGCGCGCCTTGATTAACTTCTTCTTGGATGAAGCACGTGCAGCCGGTTATGAAGAAATCATGCCTCCTACTGTGGTAAATGCAGCTTCCGGATACGGAACAGGTCAGTTGCCCGATAAAGAAGGTCAGATGTATCATTGTAACTTAGATGATCTTTACTTGATTCCTACAGCCGAGGTTCCTGTTACAAACATTTACCGTGACGTGATTCTGGACGAAAAACAGCTTCCTATCAAGAACTGTGCTTATACACAGTGCTTCCGCCGTGAAGCTGGATCTTACGGAAAAGACGTGCGCGGCTTGAACCGTCTGCATGAATTCTCAAAAGTAGAACTGGTGCGCATTGACAAACCTGAACACTCTAAGCAGTCACACCAGGAAATGCTTGATCATGTAGAAGGCTTGCTGAAGAAGCTGGAACTTCCTTACCGCATCCTTCGTCTGTGTGGGGGTGACATGAGTTTTACTGCAGCGCTCTGTTTTGACTTCGAAGTTTATTCAGAAGCTCAGAAACGCTGGCTGGAAGTTAGTTCAGTATCAAATTTCGATACCTATCAGGCCAATCGATTGAAATGCCGCTATCGTTCGGCAGAAAAGAAAACCGAGTTGTGTCATACATTAAACGGTTCGGCTTTGGCATTACCTCGTATTGTGGCAGCATTGCTTGAGAACAACCAGACTCCTGAAGGAATCCGCATTCCTAAAGCATTGATTCCATATTGCGGCTTTGAAATGATAGACTAAAAAAATTTACATTTATAAAAAGGAGGACAGCCTGTAAGCTGGTCCTCTTTTTTTGTTTCTCACTTCCGCCGGAAAGAAAAGCAACCAAAGTCTGAAACAAAAAAAGAAAGCGGCAATGCGGCATACAGAGAGACATCTAAGGCTGTGAAGGTGCATTTCTTGGTGTACAAATCCGGAAATATTGTGTTGTTTGGCATAAATTTAGTTTTATCTGCAATTTTCTTTTCCGGTTTTATTAAAAAAACACTTTTTTAGTTTTGTGATTGCTTTTTAATTATTACTTTTGAGAGAAAATAAAACGACAAATATTTAAGATAAATTATAACCTTAATTACACTATGAGTTATTTACGATTTGATAAAACTCTGATGACGAATTTGGAAGAATCTCTTCCGCGTGAGATTCTGAGAACGAATCGTTCGGGTGCCTATCATTGTTCAACCATTGTTGATTGCAACACTCGCAAATACCATGGTTTGCTGGTCATGCCGGTTCCTGAGCTGGATGATGAAAACCATGTATTGCTTTCCTCTTTGGATGAAACCGTGATTCAGCACGGAGCAGAGTTTAATTTAGGACTTCATAAATATCATGGAGATAATTACAGTCCACGCGGTCATAAATACATCCGTGAATTTGAGTGTGAAAAAGTTCCTACCACGTTATACCGTGTAGGAGGAGTGATTCTGAAGAAAGAGTCTGTATTTGTTCATCATGAAAGTAGAATACTGATTCGCTACACCCTGGTCAATGCACACTCTGAAACCACCCTTCGCCTGCGTCCTTATCTGGCTTTCCGCAGCGTACGTCAATATACGCACGAAAACTCACACGCCAGCCGTCATTATGATGAGGTGGAAAACGGAATCAAGACCTGCATGTATCCCGGTTATCCGGAACTCTATATGCAGTTCAGCAAGGAAAATGCATTCCATTTCCAGCCCGACTGGTATCGGGGTATTGAATATCCGAAAGAACAGGAAAGAGGATATGATTTCAATGAAGACCTCTATGTGCCCGGATACTTTGAGATGAACATCAAGAAGGGAGAAAGCGTAGTTTTCTCAGGAGGAGTTTCCCCCTCTGACACAGCATCACTCAACGAACTGTTTGCGAAAGAGGTGGAAAAACGTATTCCGCGCGACAGTTTTAAAAACTGCCTGATCAATGCGGCTCACCAGTTTCTGAATAAGCAAGACGACGAGTCTTACATCCTGGCTGGATATCCTTGGTTTAAATGCCGTGCACGCGATATGTTTATCTCTCTTCCCGGTTTGACCCTTGCCGTGGGTGAAATAGAGAAGTTTGAAATGATTATGCATACAGCCATGAAAGCCGTATATGCCTTCATGAATGTGGAAAAAAACACGCTGAAAGTATATGAAATTCAGCATCCGGATGTCTTGATGTGGGCAGTATGGACTGTGCAGCAGTACGCTAAAATGGTTTCGCGTGAAGGAGCACGGACAAAATACGGTCAGTTTGTAAAAGATGTCATGCTGTATCTGGCAGATGGAAAACACCCGAATCTTGCCTTACATGACAACGGACTGGTTTATGTGGACGGAAAAGAAAAGGCTGTAACCTGGATGAACTCCACCGTAAACGGACGTCCGATTGTGGCCCGTACGGGATACATCGTAGAGTTTAATGCGCTGTGGTATAATGCGGCACGGTTTGTTGCCGACCTGCTGTCCGACGATACAGAATTAAGCTCCCGTCTGAACGGCATAGCCGATAAAGCCGCTCCGTCGTTTGTGTCTACTTTCCTGAACGAATATGGCTATCTGCTTGATTTCGTAGATGGCAATATGATGGACTGGAGCGTACGTCCGAACATGATTTTTGCAGCTGCTTTTGATTATTCACCATTGGATGCAAAACAGAAGAAAAGCGTTATTGATATTGTTACAAGAGAGTTGCTTACTCCGAAAGGAATCCGTTCGTTGAGCCCGAAGAGTGGAGGATATAACCCGAACTATGTAGGACCTCAGTTGCAGCGTGATTATGCCTACCATCAAGGTACGGCATGGCCATGGCTGGAAGGATTTTATCTGGAAGCTTACCTGCGCATCTATAAGCGTAGTGCGCTTTCGTTTGTTTCACGCCAAATGATTAGCTACGAAGATGAAATTACCTGCCATTGCATCGGTTCTATTCCAGAACTGTTCGATGGAAACCCGCCGTTCAAAGGCCGGGGCGCAGTTTCATTTGCAATGAATGTTGCCGAAATCTTGCGTACGTTAAATCTATTGGAAAAATATGAGCAACAATAAAGGGGAGGAGTAAATATGAAAGTATTAATGTTTGGCTGGGAATTTCCTCCTCATATCTTAGGTGGATTGGGAACAGCCAGTTATGGACTGACGAAAGGAATGTCGCAACAGCCGGATATGGATATCACATTCTGTATCCCGAAACCTTGGGGTGACGAAGATCAGAGTTTCCTGAAAATCATCGGTATGAACAGTGTACCCATTGTGTGGCGTGACGTGCAGTGGGATTATGTAAACAGCCGGGTGGGAAGTTATATGGATCCCCAGCTCTACTATGATATGCGTGAACATATCTATGCCGATTTCAATTACATGCATACCAATGACTTGGGATGTATGGAGTTTTCGGGACGTTATCCTGATAATCTGCATGAAGAAATTAACAACTATTCCATCGTAGCCGGAGTGGTGGCTCGTCAGCAGCAGTTTGATATTATCCATTCACATGACTGGTTGACTTATCCCGCCGGAATTCATGCGAAGCAGATTTCCGGAAAACCATTGGTTATTCACGTGCATGCCACCGACTTCGACCGTAGCCGTGGAAATGTAAACCCTACCGTATATTCTATTGAGAAAAACGGAATGGATCATGCCGATTGCATCATGTGTGTGAGCGAACTGACACGACAGACGGTTATCCATAAGTATTACCAAGACCCGCGCAAGGTATTTACCGTGCATAACGCTGTATCACCCTTGTCGAAAGAAATTCAGGATATTGTTCCGCAGAGAAATTCAAAAGATAAAATCGTGACATTCCTGGGACGTATCACCATGCAGAAGGGACCTGAATATTTCGTAGAAGCGGCAGCTATGGTGCTGAAACGTACCCGTAACATCCGTTTTGTGATGGCTGGTAGCGGCGATATGATGAACGCCATGATTCGTCTGGCTGCCGAAAGAGGCATTGCCGACCGCTTCCACTTCCCCGGATTCATGAAAGGCAAGCAGGTGTACGAAGTGTTGAAGGCCAGTGATGTGTATATCATGCCTTCTGTATCCGAACCTTTCGGTATCTCGCCTCTGGAAGCCATGCAGTGCAGTGTGCCGACTATCATTTCAAAGCAGTCGGGCTGTGCTGAAATCTTGGAGAAATGTATTAAGACCGATTATTGGGACATCCATGCCATGGCCGATGCCATCTATTCAATCTGTACCAACAACTCGCTCTATGAGTATTTGCGTGATGAGGGTAAAAAGGAGGTTGACGGAATCGTATGGGAAAAAGTAGGCTTGAAGGTGCGTGCTCTGTATGATCAGGTCTTAAGTAACTATGGTAAATAAAAATAAAACATAAAAGTCATGAAAACAATCTGTCTTTACTTTGAAATACACCAGATTATTCATCTGAAACGCTATCGTTTCTTTGAAATAGGTTCTGACCATTATTATTATGATGACTATGCCAACGAACAGGGCATCAATGAAGTGGCAGAACGTTCATATATCCCCGCTTTGACTACCCTGGTTGAGATGGCTAAAGCTAATGAAGGAGCGTTTAAGGTGGCTCTTTCTATCTCGGGAGTGGCTTTGGAACAGCTTGAAAACTATGCACCTGCTGTAATTGAACTGCTGCATGAACTGAATGCCACCGGTTGTTGTGAGTTTGTTTGTGAACCTTACTCACATGGTTTGTCTTCACTGAAAAACGAAGACTGCTTCCGCGAAGAGGTGGAAGAAATGCGCCGGAAAATCAAAGACTACTTCGGACAGGAACCGAAGGTGTTCCGTAACTCCAGCTTGATTTACGATAATGAAATAGGAGGCATAGTAGCCAGCATGGGATTTAAGGGGATGCTGGTAGAAGGAGCTAAACATGTATTGGGATGGAAGAGTCCTCACTATCTGTATCATTGCTCTGAAAATCCCGACTTGAAACTGTTGATGCGCGACTTCAAGTTGTCGGATGATATCAGTCTTCGCTTCTCGAATGCCGACTGGAATGAATATCCGCTGTTTGCTGATACATATATCGGCTGGATTGCATCTCTGCCGGAAAACGAGCAAGTGATTAATATCTTTATGGAACTGTCGGCTCTGGGTATCTCTCAGCCGCTTTCATCAAATATCTTGGATTTCTTGAAGGCATTGCCCGTATGTGCTAAGCAAAAAGGCATTACTTTCTCTACACCGACCGAAATCGCTACGAAACTGAAATCTGTCGATATGGTTGATGTTCCTTATCCGATGTCATGGGCAGATGAAGAACGCGACATCAGTCCGTGGTTAGGTAACGTGATGCAGCGTGAAGCCTTTGATAAGTTATACAGCGTGGCTGAGCGTGTTTATTTGTGCTCTGACCGCCGTATCAAGCAAGACTGGTATTATCTGCAGGCAAGTAACAACTTCCGCTTCATGACCACGAAAGATACGGGAGTAGGCTTGAACCGCGGTATTTATGATTCACCTTACGATGCATTTACCAATTACATGAACATTTTGGGCGACTTTATCGGTCGTGTGAATGCGCTGTATCCGGTAGATATGGACGATGAAGAGTTGAACTCTTTACTCACCACCATCCGTAATCAGGAGATAGAACTGGTACAGCTCTCTGATGAAGTGAAAAAACTTCAGGGAGAACTGGAAAAGGCTGAAGCTGCTGAGAAGAAACCGGCACGTAAAGCTGCAACACCCAGAAAAACTGCTGCAAAGAAAAAAACTGCTGAAAAATAATGATGAGAAATCGTAAATAACCTTTGAATATCTCTTTTTTAGTGAAATGAGCCATTTTTAGTCTGTGAGGACTGAAGTGGCTCTTTTTATATATGCTCCACAGAGTGCTGTGTGATGTAATGAGAATGTAATTGGGATGTAGAAACCTATTCATCGGATTGTTGTGTTGGTGTAAACCGAAAAGGGGAACTTTGCCATCGGAAAAACAAAGACACGTTTATATGAATAAAACAAGAAAATGGATAGGAGTTGCAGCGTTGCTTTCATGCCTGACAGCTGATTTGCTGGCTGCCGACTTTAATGTAAATATTAAAGGACAGATAAAGGACTCTGATTCTAAAGAACCTTTAATCGGGGCTACCGTGCAGATTATCGGCAGTAGCATGGGTGCGGTTACAGATATTGACGGAAACTTTCAGTTGGCAGGGGTGGAAGATGGCATCTATGACATTGAAATAAAATATGTGGGTTATAAAACCGTAGTCAAGCGGCAAATCAAGATAGAAGATAATCGGATTGTGACTCTCGATTTTGAACTGAAAGCCGATACGCAGATGCTTTCGGATGTTACGGTGGTAGCCAAAGCCAACCGCGAGTCGGAGAGCGTTACTTTGCTGGAGCAGAAGAAATCCATCGTTGCCGTCCAGTCGGTAGGAGCCAAGGAACTTTCCCGTAAAGGGGTAGGCGATGCACAGGGAGCGGTTACTAAAGTTTCGGGAATATCGAAGCAGGAGGGAGTGAAAAACGTGTTTGTACGCGGATTGGGCGACCGTTATAATCTGACTACACTGAACCGTTTCCCGATTCCTTCGGAAGACCCTGAATATAAAAACATCGCACTCGATTTTTTCTCAACCGACATCATCCAGTCGGTCGATGTAAACAAAACCTTTGGGGGAACCATGGCTTCGGATGTGGCAGGAGCCGGCATCAATATCTCTTCCAAGGAACTGGTGGGAAGAAGCGAACTGAAAGCTTCGGTGTCTGCCGGAGCAAACACCAATGTAATGCGTTCGGGCGTAATGCAGATGGATGGAGTCAATGCGTTTGGCTTTGCACAGAGCAGTGAACCGGAAGCCGATTTGAATGCATACAGTTTTCACAACAGCTTAGACCCGTCGAAGAAAAACGCTCCGGTTAATCAGAGCTATATGCTCTCCGGCGGAAAAGAATGGAACTGGGGAACGGATGTGTTTTCAGTGTATATGGTGGGTAGTCACGACAAGAAATATGCTTATTACGATGAAGAAGTGCGTAACTCGATAACTTCCGGCGATTTGTCGCAAGACATGAAGGGAGATATTTCCAAGATAGAAACCTCGCAACTCCTCATGGCTGGCTTGAATTACAGGCATTCCGACAAGCTGCATTTGCAGTATGACTTGATGATGGTTCATGCAGCCCGTGAGTCGGTGGGCGATTACTGGGGAATGGATGCCGACTTTCAGTCTTCCGATACGTATGAGGGCTTTATGCGCCGTCAGCAGGTTAACGATAACCGCCTGTTGGTCAATCAGCTGAACGGAGTCTGGAAGTTTGCCCCGAAGTGGAGTCTGGATGCAGGAATATCGTATAATAAAATAAAAGGGATGGAGCCCGACCGCCGGATTAACAATCTTGTGAAAACAGCCGGCGGCTATGTGCCGATGAAAGGTACGGGTGTTCAGCAGCGTTATTTCTCCGAATTGAATGAAGACGACATCAACCTCCGTGCCGGATTCACCTATAAGCTGCCCGATGCGTATGGAAGTGAATTTTCGTCCGTCAATTTCGGTTATACCGGCCGCTTGGTAAATGATGGATTTTCGGCTACTGAATACGATTTGTCCGTCATCCGCCAGCAGTCATTCGATGCAACCGATGTGAAATTCGACCGTTACTATAATCAGGGAAATCTGGACAAGGGATTTTTCATGCAAGACCGTAATCAGGATGAATATGATGTAGACAAGAAAATCCATTCAGTTTATGCCGAAGCCACTTATCAGCTGTCAGAGCATTTCATAGCTAATGTGGGTGTGAAGTATGACAATGTAAACCTCGGTGTCAATTACCGTGTTAACCGCGGAGGAACGAAGGGAAGCCAGTCTATAGATAAAGATTATGTACTGCCCAGCGTAAACCTGCGCTATAACTTCAATGACAAGCATGCCTTGCGATTCGGAGCCAGCAAGACTTATACTCTTCCGCAGGCAAAGGAAATCTCGCCTTACCGTTATATCAGCGTAAGTTTCAACAGTCAGGGTAATCCTGATCTGAAACCTTCGGACAACTACAATGCCGACTTGAAATGGGATTTTTACCTGTCGGGCAGTGAACTGTTTTCTATAGGTGCTTTCTATAAATATATCAAAAATCCGATTTCACGTATCGAGGTGGCAAGTGCCGGCGGATTCCTTTCTTATGAGAATATTGCCGACCATGCCACGGTAGCCGGTGCGGAAATTGAGTTCCGTAAGGATTTGTTCTCACGGAAAACTGCAGAAGAAATTCACAAACTTACTTTCGGAGTGAACGGGGCATATACTTACACCCATGCCAAGGTGTCTCTTGCTACTGTGTCTACTGGCTCACAGCTGGAAGGAGCAGCTCCGTGGATTGTGAACAGTGACTTGAGCTATCAGCTTCAGAAAGGAAAATACAACCTTACCTCCACACTGGTGTTCAATTACTTTAGTGACCGAATTTATACCATCGGTACCGAAGGCTTCCAGGACATTATGGAGAAAGGCATTCCAACCCTCGATTTCGTGTTGTCGGCAAAGATGGGTAACCGTTTTTCGTTCAGCATGAAAGCTGCAAATCTGCTGAATGCTTCTCACCAGCTGACCCGTAAGGGAAATGCAGATAACCGGGAGGTGGTACTGAGCAAGTATAAAAAAGGAGTGGACCTCAGCTTGGGGATTTCTTACGAGTTTTAATTAACTAAACAACACACATAAAGTTTTATCAAAAATTTTACGAAAATGAAAAAGGTAGTTTTAACAGCGATGACATTTGCGGCTCTATTGAGTATGCCGGTATTCACTTCTTGCAGCGATGACGATGCACCTAACGGTGGAAGTGGCGAAAGCGGTCAGGTAGTTACTGAAGAACTGAGCGGAACGGTAGAAGGCGTAATGAAGCTGGATGCAAAGAAAGAATATAAACTGACCGGAACACTGACTGTTCCTGCAGGTGCTACACTTGAAATTCCTGCCGGAACTGTAATCCGTGCACAGAAAGGTTTCGATAAATATGTCATTGTGGCTCAAGGTGGTAAAATTGAAGCCAAGGGTACAGCCGAAAAGCCCATTGTGTTTACGGTAGACGATGAATCGAAGGCCACTGCCGGTTATTGGGGTGGTTTGATTCTGAACGGTAAAGCACCGCTTTCAGGTACAGCCGGACAGGTTACTGTGGCAAGCGCTGAGGTAGACAACAATCAGAAATACGGAGGCGATAAGGCTGACGACAACAGCGGAACCTTGCAGTATGTGAAGCTGCTTTATACAGGAGCACGCTCAAGTGCCGAAATCGAGCATAACGGACTAACCTTGAACGGGGTAGGTAACGGAACAACCATCGACCATATCTATGTGGCTGAAGGAGCCGACGATGCCATCGAGTTCTTCGGAGGTACAGTCAATGTAGACAATCTTTTGGCTGTAAACTGTGATGATGATATGTTTGACTTTACACAAGGTTACAGCGGTAAACTTTCAAACTGTTACGGTCGTTGGGAAAAGGCCTTTACCAGTACCGAAGAAGATCCTCGTGGGGTAGAAGCTGATGGTAACCTCGACGGAAAGGGAGCAGACCATACTCCGCAGTCTAACTTTGTCATTGAAAACATGACGATTGAAAACTTGTCGGAAAGTGCAGAAATGCAAGATGCCATCAAGATTCGCCGCGGTGCTACTGCTACTGTGAAGAATGCTTTGGTGAAAGGAACCGGAAAAGTGACCGACTTGATTGACTTTACTGACAAGAAGGGTGCCGGACAGGCTGGAGATGCTTTCAGTGTAACCAGCGAACTGACTACTGCCTTGAGTGGAGAAGAAGTAAATGGTGACGGAAATGTAAGCGTAACAGCAGGTAACAAGGGCTGTACATCCGATTTCACCTGGACCGGCTATCAGCTGTAATTTTCCATAACATTGAGATTTGTTCCAAATCAGTATATGTAGTGATAGATAATGAATTTCTACAGAGATTATTTTAATCTCCTTTAGTTTTTTTCTTTTTGACGCGAGGAAGCCGGACCGTTCTTGTGAAAGAGTGACCGGTTTCCTCTTTTTTTCCCGGAAGGGCAGACTGGCTTTTTTCCTCGGATAAGCGTCCGGTTTTCCTTGTTTCACTCATTGTACCGGAAAATACTGCTGCATACGGATTTCCAGCGATTTCTTCAGGTTGTTTTCCGGTTTCAGGTTCAATTTTTTGCGAATATGTCCCCGGTGTGCCGTGATGTTATTTTCGGTCTTGTCACTATATTCAAGAACAAACACTGTCCGTATCAACCAATGTAAACATCTCAGTTCTATCTCTATTTATAAACAGTAAACCTTCTGATTGCAACTCATTAATAGCTTCTTCTATAGTTTCTGAATCATAATTAGAGAACAAAACAACTAAATCATCAAAAGTGTTTAGGGTTTCAGAATTTTAGTCAGCTAACACGTGATTATGGAGATAAGGAAAGCAAGATTATTCAGAATACTGTTGATAATATATTCAGTGGTCAGGTTGTCGGTGAAACAGCCAAGAATCTTTCTGAACGCTTCGGTAAGGTATTGCAGAAACGCCAATCGATGACTATCAACCGTAATGATAAATCCACCTCAATATCTACACAAATGGATTCTCTTATCCCGGCAAGCAAGATTTCCAATCTTACTCAGGGTATGTTTGTGGGTGCAGTCAGTGATAACTTTGATGAACGAATTGAGCAGAAAATCTTTCATGCTGGAATTGTGGTAGATTCTGCCAAAGTTTCTGCTGAAATGAAGGCATATAAGAAGATTCCCGTCATTGCCGAGTTTACCAACAGTGACGGGAACGATATTCTTCGTGAGACTATTGATCGTAATTATCGTAGAGTTAAGCAGGAGATTATTGCTTTGGTCGAGTCTGAAACTGAACGGATTAAAGCGAACCCTAAACTAAGTAAGTAATTTGCTAAATAATACTTTATAGAAGTTTATTTTGAAATCCAAGTTTCATTATATAATTTAACATTATGTTGTTTTGCAATAGTTTCTGCCTTTAATAGTTTTTCTTGGAATAAATCTTTGTATTTTTTATTGAATAATGTTTCAAAATGGGAATAAATCCCATTACCTATAGAAGCTCCTAATCTTGTATTGTTATGAAAAAGAGGGGCAGATAATGTAAATTCTTTAGGATTGATTATAAAGTATTTCAGTACAAATAATTGTATTTGCATTAAATACTCCCGTTTTCTATCTGTTGTTATCGTTTTATTATTGCTAATAAAACGATAACATCTTTTGGGCTTATTAAATTTATTTACACAAGGGAAACTATACATATAAAACAATCTTTCCCCCTCCATAGATTTAAATACATCAGGGACAATATATTCGTTATTAATCGTACAAGATGTTGGCTCATTAACGCATTTATATGAGCCCACTCCTTCAGTCAATATAATGGGATTCATATCGTATGTAAACTGACTAAAATTAATATCAAAAGCAACATTATTATTGTTATTTAAGAATTGTACTGTTTCAAATCTCCTTCCCATATATTCATTTTCGAAAGTTTTTCCAATGGTAACATAAGTACCAAAATTAGCAATTCGTTCAAAACTTTCAATAAAGGTATTTGTATTGCTATTTTCTATAAGTCTATTTAATGTTTCATCATCTTGTTCAAACATATTTAGTTTTATCTTCTCAGAATTTAATAGACTGATAACCATATCATCAACTCTATTTTCATATTGATTTTTATCATATGTTATTTCCATAAAGCTATTTTTTTAGTTATTAATGCGAATCAGCAGTTGGCTTTCTGATTCAAAAATTAACAAATGTAAGTAGAGCAATAGCCAACTTTCCAAAGGTATGTACCAA
>URDR01000052.1 GCA_900546645.1 uncultured Bacteroides sp.
CATCTGATGAATGAAGATTTGAAGCAAGCGTATGAACTTGCCAAAACTGAATCAGACAGCCTTGTACCTATAACTCCTACTTTTCTGAAAAGGATGAATGCAATGCTGATGCGTACTACTGGCAGCGTTCACAGTGTGATGGGTGGCTCTTTTGATTCTTCTAAAGGAGAGTTTCGCTTATGTGGCGTTACGGCTGGTGTTGGCGGGTATTCTTATATGAACTATTTGAAAGTTCCTGCTAAGGTGGATGAACTTTGTGCGATTCTTCAAGAGAAGCAAAAGACTGTGGGAACATTTCGGGAACAATATGAATTAAGCTTTAATGCCCATCTTAATTTAGTAACTATTCATCCGTGGGTGGATGGTAACGGCAGAACGGCTCGCTTGCTGATGAACTATATTCAATTTTGCTATCACCTTTTCCCCACCAAGATATTCAAAGAGGATAGGGAAGAATATATCCTTTCTCTGCGTCAGTGTCAGGATGAAGAAACCAACCGACCTTTCCTAGACTTTATGGCAGGACAGTTGAAAAAATCACTTTCTTTGGAGATTGAACGGTTCACAGATTCGCAGAAGAAAGGGTTCAGTTTTATGTTTTAGGGTATGAAAACTATAAATGCTGAGAATCGGTAAATTAAAAAATAAGAAAAACAATATTCTTCTTTTCGCCAGTGTTACTTTTTATGATTGGTTAATAATTTGAGGAAGCTATAAACGCTTTTATTTCTTCCTCACTTGGAAGTTCTATCATGTATTTTTGTACGAAGATATTCGGGTCTAATCCGGCAGTGGCATACTTAACCAATGTATCTCCCTTTTCCGTGCAAAGCAAAATACCGATAGGCGGATTATCATCCGGCTGCATCACTTCCGCCTTGAAATAGTTCAGATACATATTCAGTTGCGAAGCATACTCATGGCGGAACTTGTCTATCTTCAATTCCACAATAACATGGCACTTCAAGATGCGGTGATAGAATACGAGGTCGGCAAAGAAATAATTTTCGTCTATCAAAATACGTTTTTGTCGGGCTTCAAAGCAGAATCCATGCCCCATTTCCAGCAGGAAGCGTTGCAGGTTGTCAAGAATGGACTGCTCCAAATCGTTTTCTGTTACCAATGCACGTTCATTCAATCCTAAGAACTCCAACGTAACAGGGGTGTTGATAACATCTTTAGGTTGCAATAGGGTTGCTTGTTGCTGTACTAAAGCGGAGAGGGCTTCTTTGTTTTTGGATAGTCCGCTACGCTCATAGTATAAAGATGCTATTTGTCGTTCCAATTCCTTTACAGATCAGCAACCACGAATTGTTTCCATTTCATAGAAAGCGCGTTTTACCGGGTTCTCAATTCCTGATATGGTATTTAAATGGGTGGAAGATAATCTGTTGAATAATCTATCAGACGGAATCATCCATGTTTCGGCTTGTGGATGTTCTGCTGATAGTTTCCAAACGCCATTTTCAGATTCGGCGGTCGCCAACCGCCGGATTGGTTCGGTGAATTCGGCGGTCAATGACTGCCGAATTTGAATTTGCGATGTAATATACTGTGCAATAGGTTCTTTTAACTGTGGATAAACAAGGTACAGCCGTCTAAATTCACGGAATCTACGTTCATTCAGACCTTTTGTTTTCAGCCGTTGTTCAAGCTTTTTCAACAATTGTTCGCCGTATGCGGCACGGTCTTCCCCATTTTGTTCAAACTCCACGATATAGCAACCCATAAGCCAGTTACGGGAAGTAAGGGCGAGATTTACAGCCTGTGCGGCTTGTGCCTGCAACGTGTTCTGTATCGTGCTGATATGTTTTACTAATGATTCAAAGTCCATAGTTACAAAGATAGGTCTTTTGTGGTTAAAGTTTTATTCGGGTAGTCTGTTTATTGCTTCCTCTTTCAATTTATCCACCGTACGGGTGTATTTCTCGGTATGCTTCAATCCGTTGTACCCTAAAAGACTGGCTACGGTCTTGATATTTGCCCCTTTGTTTCAGAATGTTCACGGCAAATAAATGCCGGGCGCAATGCCAGTTTATATGCTTGTCTATTCCGGCTTTCTTTATCCAACGCTTGACCGATTTGCAGCAGCTTTCGTATGTAGGCAAATCGGATATCAAACAGTTTTTATCTGCTGGGGTTTCACACTCATATCGATCTTCTTTTTCTGCAAAGAAATGAGAACCTCTCCATACCCGATTTATTTGAACTGGTTCCGCTTGCTATAAGATACCGAAGTGCTGCAATGCACGCATAATTCCCTCTTCATCCACAGAAGTTGTAACATAATCGGCAGCAGCCTGCACCGTATCCGAAGCATTTCCCATAGCCACTCCGAGGTTTACGTGCTTTAGCATCGGAATATCATTTCCGCCATCGCCAAAAGCCATGGTATCTTCCAGTTTGATTCCATAGAATTCCAGCACCTTATCAATTCCCCGGCTTTTGCTGGTGCCGCGTGAAATGATGTCTGTAAAAAGAGGATACCAGCGCATCGATTCACAGTGAGTCAGTACGCTTGAAAAGACCTCCCGGTCTTCGTTCTCCTTGAAGTACCCCATTATCTGAAGAATCTCCTTTCCGCGTGCCGCTTCGATAGGAGTAACAGGAGGTACATCTATTTCAATGAGCTTTGCCACCTCCTTTACCGCTTCATTGCAGTGCGTGATAAACCACCCTTCTTCATCAACGAAAACGAAAGGGGTTTCCGGATGGCGGTGATGGTAACCGATGAGTCGTTCGATGTCTTCTTGCGGAATACAGGCTTTATGAATATCCCGGTGGTCGGCTGTAAAACAATGTGCCCCATTCAGGGTGATATAGCCATCAAATTTCAAGTCGCCCACTGCATTCATCATTAAGCTTTTCGGGCGTCCGGTTGCAATAAACACTTTGATCCCCTTTTCCCGTAGCAGTGTTAAAGCCTGGCGCGTTGAGGCTGAAATAGTATGCGTGTTAAATGAAACCAATGTCCCGTCTATATCGAAAAAGATTGCTTTTACCATGGAAATATAACTTTTTAATTAAAAATCAAGGCAAAGATACAGATTTTGTACCGGAAAAATAAAAAACTCTTTACCTTTGTAGCAGCCGCTCTTTTAAAAAGTCCGGAAAAAAGAAAGTTATCAGTAAACCAACTTAAACCAATGGCATTCCAATTTAATAAAATAGCAATAAAGATAGGCAGCAATGTCTTGACCCGCCGCGACGGAACACTTGATATTACCCGTATGTCGGCATTGGTTGATCAGGTAGCAGCGCTTCATAAAGCCGGTGTGGAAGTGGTATTGGTGTCTTCGGGCGCCGTAGCTTCGGGACGCAGTGAAATCAAGGTTCAGCGTAAGCTTGACAGTGTAGAACAGCGTCAGCTTTTTTCAGCCGTAGGACAGGCTAAACTGATAAACCGCTATTATGAACTCTTTCGTGAGCATGGCATAGCTGTGGGGCAGGTGCTTACCACCAAAGAGAGCTTCGGTACCCGTCGCCATTATCTTAATCAGCGCAACTGCATGAGGGTGATGCTTGAAAACGGTGTGATTCCCATCGTCAATGAAAACGATACCATTTCAGTAACCGAACTGATGTTTACCGATAATGACGAGCTGTCGGGCATGATTGCTTCGATGATGGACATGGAAGCACTGATTATCTTGAGTAATATAGACGGCATCTTCAATGGCTCTCCCTCTGAACCGGGTACATCGGTTATTCGGGAGGTAGAGCAGGGGAAAGACCTGAGCGACTATATTCGTACGGAAAAATCAGGATTTGGCAGAGGAGGTATGCTGACCAAGACCACGATAGCCCGCAAGGTAGCTGATGAAGGCATTACTGTCATCATAGCCAACGGGAAGCGTGAAGGGATTCTTTTAAATCTTCTTCTTCATCCGGATGAAACGCTTCATACCCGTTTTATTCCTTCAGCAGCAGAGGTATCGAGTATGAAAAAATGGATAGCTCATAGTGAAGGCTTTGCGAAAGGTGAACTTCACCTCAACCCTCAGGCGGTGGAAATCATTACGGGTGAGCAGGCAGCCAGTGTCTTGCCGGTTGGAGTCAGCCGCATTGAAGGAGAGTTCGAGAAAGACGACATCGTGAAGCTAATTGATGAGAAAGGTTCTGCCATTGGTGTGGGCAGGGTAAGTATAGACTCGCAGGAAGCACGGAAACTGTTGGGCAAGCATGGTCAGCGTCCGTTGGTGCATTATGATTATTTGTATTTAGACTGAAACAGCCAGCCGTTCAGGGAGTGCTGCACGGGTTGTGGCTCTCCTTGAACGGTGGCTTATAAAAAAGAGCATGTATTACAGTCCGAATTTATATCCCACAGACAGGGTCAGCGTATGATAGTTGGCTCCAATGACATCTCCGCTGCCTTCTTTCCCGAGCGAGAGGTCGTATTGCAGCTTCATATACCAGTTGTTGGTTTCTACCCCTATATTCGATGTGAGTCCCCAGTCGAAGTTTCTAGCCTTGTCATACAGGAACTGGTTGGAGTTTCCGAACTGGTCTTCTCCATATACATATCCGTCATAATATTGTGCATTCTCTCCCGGATAATACCCTTTCAGGAAATAAGGATCCCCTCCAATTTTGTTTTTCAGGCAGAATCCCACATACGGACCCACTCCGAAAAACATCTTCGTCTGTTTTCCTACATTCCATTTAAATTTGGCAAGTACCGGTACCTGCAGGAAGTGTCTGGTCTGTGAAACATTTTCCATCCATGTGGCATTATCGTTGCTGTAGATTCCTCCATGGTCGATGGTATATCCCCGGAAGGTATAAAACAATCCGGACTCAATGGCAAAATGCTTGGTCAGGTTGAAGTCGGCAGAAACACCGATTTTCGCCGACGGTCTCCAACTTTGTCCCCATCCCCCTCTCATTACGGCTGATACGCCGGCTTCGGGAGCTAAAGTTACATGCTGTGCATGCAGTGCGCAGGCACTTGCTGCCAGTGCGCAAACGAGTAATGTTTTCTTCATAATTTATGTGTTTATATAAATGCTTTAATTTGAAAGCATGATTGATAGCAATTTTCCTATGCTGCAAAGGTAGATTGCCTTTATGAGATAGGTTGTCTTTGTAGTGTAATCTTTTGTTTGTAAAAAGGTAATCATTCTGCTATTTTTGGTGACTCGCTTGACGGGTATTGTTGTTTTTTAGCGATATTAGATAAAATTTCTTTTCTTTAAAAAAAGAATGTTGTTTTAGGTTGTGTTATGTTTAAAAAAGAGAAAGATAATTATTTACTTTATCTCATGTGATAATGGAAGTAGTTATTCATATAACTTTGTATGAATTTTATAATCATAAATCATGAGAAAGTTACTATGGGTTCCTATTACGGTGATTGCTTCTATACTCCTTTTAGAGGGAATATGGTTTAATCGGGTGCGCCAAGAGTATCAAGATAAAACCATGATAAAAGTAGAAAAGCTTTTGTCTGTGAGCATTGGTAAGGAGTTGACATTACGTGATTATGGCTATCCTGAAGACCCCCAGAATCATCGGTTTGTTTATAAAGTACAAGATTCTTTGCCAGCAGAAGCAAGGATGACCGGTGATACGTTGAATGTAGATATGTTGGCTGAAAAGCATATCGGGAAAGAATTTCATGAGATTGTTCAACAAATATCCCAAGATTTGGATATAGACAAAGGTAAATATTTGCTATTGTCTAATTTGGACAGCATTTTCCGAGCAGAGCTTGAAACAGAAGGAGTCAATGTCGATTACCGACTTTCATGGTACGACCATGATACGACAGCTATTCAGACCGCAGGAACCCTTTCCGCTTCTCATTCTCATGAAACGAGTAAAACCCGGCTGTTTCCCATCGGCACGCGAGGCTTGCAGTTTGTAGATGCGGAAGTGGATATCCATCTTTCCTTGTTTATGAAGCAGATGCTTTACCTGCTGCTGCTTTCCGGCGTGCTTGCCGTGGTGGTGATGGGCTGTGTGGTTTATCTGCTTGTTACCATCCGCAGGAAGAACCGGCTGTTCCGTCAGCGTGAGGCGAGTGTGAATGGTACGGTACACGATTTGAAAGCTCCCCTGAACAGTATTGTCGCCTTGATGGGACTGCTTAAACGGCATGTCACGGCAGAGACCGACCGCGCCTTGATTGAAAAGACTTCGGCTCAAGCCCGTAGTCTGGTGGGTGAGATTGAGGAGCTGCTGATTACTGCCCGCCGCGATAGGCAGCGTCTTTATATCCAGAAAAAGGAAGTCGATTTGCTGGCTTTGATTCGTACGGCTTGCGCGAGCGTGGAGGCACAGTATGAAGCGAAGCCGCACCATATCTGTATAGAAGCAGAAACCGAATCCGTTTCTCTGTATGCCGACGGACTGTATGTGACGAACGTAATCCGCAATCTGATAGAGAATGCACTGAAGTATTCAGACGACGGGGTGGAGGTACGGATACGTGCCGTCAGCGGGAAGGATTTTACGGAGCTGGTGGTGGAAGATACAGGCTGGGGAATTGACCGGCGTTATCAGAAGAAGGTGTTTACCCAGTTTTTCCAAGTTCCTCATCGGGAAGAAGTTGCCCGGCGCGGCTATGGGGTGGGGCTTGCTTACGTGAAATATATCATGGAGGCACACGGAGGAAGCATCCGTCTGGAGAGTACGCCCGGTAAGGGAAGTCGCTTTGTGTGCCACTTTCCTTGTTGAAATAATAGATAATGAGGTGACAAAAAGGAATAAGATGAAGATACTTTTTATTGACGATGACCTGTTGTTGGGTCAGATTATTACGACAGCACTTGCTGAAGAGGGATATGAAGTGTGTTACCAGAACTCGCTGACTGCCATGGTTGCAGTGGCAGAGGAGGTGAAGCCCGATGTGGTGGTCTTGGATGTGGAGATAGGTGAGGCAGATGGCATTGAAGCTATCTCGCAGGTGCATCGGGTATTGCCCGGAGTGCCGGTCGTAATTGTGTCTTCGCATACGCAGGCCAGTGAGGTGGTGCGGGCAATGGATGGGGGAGCCGTGGGCTATCTGAAGAAGCCTTTCGAGCCGGAAGAACTGTGTGCGTATGTGCGTCGTTATGCCGATGTGTCACTGGAGCCGGCTAGGTGGGTGAAGTTCGGTGAACTGACGGTAGACCGTCGTACGCGTATATTGTCTCAATGTGGTCAGGAGCTGAAGCGGCTGACCAAGCTGGAATGGACGCTTCTTGAACTTTTTGTGTCCCGGAGGGGACAGGTGGTTTCGCGCGAGGAACTGGCAACGGTGTGGGAAGGGAGTGTCATGAATGAGCATAGTCTGTATAATTATATCAGGCGTCTGCGTGAACTGCTGGCGGCTGACCCGTCGTTGAGGCTGGAGAAGTCGGGAGAGGGGTATGTGTTTTGTTTTTAGAAGTCTATTTCATTTCGTTTTCAGAATCTTTTCAGAATTGGATGCTACCTTCGTAAAACAATAACATAAAAACAGGCTAAAGATATGAAGAAAAAACTTTTATTAGGAGCTCTTTTGATGAGTGGAATGCTCTTCTTGGGCGCATGCGACAATGATGATTCTCCGAAAGGAAACGGGAGTGAAAATGTACCTCAAAAGGTATTGGCTGCCTTTGAAAAGGAATATGGAGATGTTCCGGTTACTTGGGAATTGAAAGGAGATTATGCGGTGGCAAATCTGACACGCACCGGTGAAACGGCATGGTTTGAAGTTTCTACTGCCCTGTGTGGACTGAAAGAGGTGGATGTGCCTTTCGCTCAACTTCCGGTTGCGGTAAAGACGGCTTTTGAAGCAAGCAGTTATAAAACATGGAAGGTGGACGATGTAGATAAACTGGTCCGCAAAGACAGCGAAACGCTTTATGTGATTGAGGCGGAGCAGGGTGAAAAGGAAGTCGACTTGTATTATACCGAGGCAGGGGTGCTGATGCATGAAATATTTGATGTAGAAGACAATGATTATGAATCGTATTTCCCGCAGACACCCGATACGGATGTAACGGCTTGGGTAAAGGAACATTTAGGTGCTGATGCCAAGATTGTGGAATATGATAAGGAACGGAATCACTTTGAAGTAGATGTGGTTGCCGATGGGCTGAAGGTTGAAGTATTGTTCTCGGCAAATATGGAATGGCTTCAGACGAAAACAGAGTTTGATGAACATCATTTGAGTGAGGTTCCCGCGGAAGTGCTGAATGCTGCAAAGGCTGAAAAACCGGGAGCGGTGGTAGAAGAAGTAGAAAAAATTCTAACAGGCAGCGGAGAATTCTACTGTGTGGAAATGGAGGAGCCAAACGACCGTGAATACAAGGTGTTCGTAGATGCAGAAACACTTCTGGTAATTGACCGTCCTGCCTTGCCCGAAGATGAATTGAGAGGATAAATAAGCCGGCGGGAAAAACGCTTAGGCGAATAAAAAGAAACGCCTTGACATCTCTTTTGAAATGTCAAGGCGTTTTGTTATACCTGTCAAGGCGTTTCCGTCCGGCTGTTGCCGTATGGAAATCTGCCCGTCAGTTTATTCAATTACGATGTTGCTTTTAACCGGTGTCATGATGAAGGTAAATTCATAGTCACCGTAAGGCAGCATGTATTGGGGTAATGGAATCGCTCCCCAGCTGTTTACGCAGGCAAGTCCCATCTGGGCTTTGTCAATCAATACATTGGTCAGGTCGGCAGGTTCCACTTCGTTGGAGTGTTCCTGACGTTTTTCCCAACCTGAATCGAGTGATTCGATGGTGTAATGCAGAGCAGAAGCCGAGAAAGGAGCTTCGGCAACAAACTGCAAGCCGCATCCGGCATCGTTCAGCTGCTTCCACCAGCGGATGTCTGATTTGGTTCCGTTTTCCTGCGGACGGATGTAGGCATAGAACTGTTCGCTTACGGTCTGGTTATAAATGCCTAAGTCGGTACAGCTCTTGCGGTCGGCATAGTTTTCCACCGGACCACGTCCGTAGTAAGAAATGTTTTCAAACGATTTCGGCATCACCAGCTGCATACCGAAGCGGAAGAGGTTGGATACTTTGGCACCCTTGTCGGCTGTCATCTTCTGTGTCACCTTCACAGCTCCTTCGTTGTTGATGGTATAAGTCAAGGTCAGTTTGGCAGATACGGCTTTCATTTCATATTCAGCAGTTACCACAGCCAGACCGTCAACGGTTTCACCTTTCAGTGACAAGAGTTTGATTTCCGGATTCTTCCATGCAGCATATTTCTGTTGCAAGCCGGCTCCGAAGTCGTTGTCGGTCGGTGCACGCCAGAAGTTGGGCGACAAGGCTGCTCCTTCTTTAATTAGATCCAGTCCGTCAACTTCATACTTGTCCATATATCCGTTGAACTTGTTGAAGCGGATGTTGAAGTGTTCGCCTTCTACCACCATGCGGTTGTAGTTCTCGTTTTTCACCACCGGACTTACCACTGCGAGGTTGCTCTGTTCCACGTTCTTCAGTTCCATGGAAGGAGCTTTATACGGACTAACTTCCAACTGAGCTTTTGCCACTACATGACCGGCAGGAATCAATCCTTCGCGGTTCTTCTGTACATACTTCACGTTAAGCAGTGCTTCACCGCACTTGCATACATCACCCGTTTCAATGCGTACGGTTGCCGTTTGCTGCGGAGCCACGTTCAGGTTCTCTATGCGTCCGCTGCGCACGGCTTTTCCGTTTTTCAGCAGTTCCCATTCAAGGGCATAGGCAGAAAGGTCGCGGAAGAAGTTTTCATTATACACGCTGATTTCACCTTTAGAAAGATCTTTTGCCGTAGTCCAGATGTTCTGATAGTAGTAACCCACTTCATACATGTGCGGGTTCGGCTTGCGGTCGGGGCTGATCAGTCCGTTGTCGCAGAAGTTGTTGTCGCTGGCATCGAATGCATTGAAGTCGCCTCCGTAGGCATAAATCATCTTGCCGTTCTTGCCGGTCCAGCGGCAAGACTGGTCAACGAAGTCCCAGATAAATCCACCCTGATATTTCGGGTATTTGCGGATGATATCCCAGTATTCCTTGAATCCGCCCTGTGAGTTACCCATGGCGTGAGCATATTCACACTGGATAAGGGGTTTCTGCTTGCTGTCATCTTCACTGTACTTGATGCAGCCGTTATAGTCGTAATACATCGGGCAGAAGATGTCGGTCTTTCCGTTCTGACCTGCCTGCTCATACTGCACGGCACGGCTCGGGTCTTCGGCTTTAACCCAATCGTAGGCAGCTTCAAAGTTCGGTCCGTATCCGGCTTCATTACCCAGTGACCAGAAAATGATACTCGGGTGGTTGAAGCTGCGCTGTACGTTGCGCTGGTTGCGTTCCAGGTGCGCTTTCTTGTAAGACGGATTCTTTGCCAGTGTCTTTTCATCATATCCCATTCCGTGTGATTCGATGTTGGCTTCTGCCACTACATAGATACCATATTTGTCGCACAGTTCATACCAGAAGTTATCGTCGGGATAGTGACAGGTGCGCACGGCATTCAGGTTAAACTGCTTCATGATTTGAATGTCCTGAATCATGCGTTCGCGCGATACATAATATCCTCCATCGGGGTCCATTTCGTGGCGGTCGGCTCCCTTGAAGAGCACCGGCTGACCATTGACCAGAATCTGGGCGTTTTTCAGTTCAATCTTGCGGAAACCTACCTTTACGGGAACCACTTCGCTGACAGTATTTCCGTTTTTCAGTGTAGCGCGCAGGGTGTAGAGGTAAGGCGTTTCGGCAGTCCATTTGTTCGGATTGTTCAGCTGGAGTGTAGCCGATACGTTGCCCGAACCTTTTACTTCATCGCTTGCCACCACGTTATTCTGCGCATCGAGCAGTTCCAGTGTCACGTTGGCACTGCCTTTCAGCTTGAGGTTGACAGCCAGCGAGCCGTTTTTATATTCGCTGTCGAGGTCGGGCGTTACGCGCAGGTCATCGATGCGCTTTTTGTTTCGGGTATAGAGATAGCAGTCGCGAGCCACACCGGTATAGCGGAAGAAGTCCTGGTCTTCCAGATACGTACCGTCGCACCAGCGGAATACCTGAAACGCAATCACGTTTTTCTGTCCCGGCTTCAGGTACGGAGTAAGGTCGAACTCAGCTTCCAGCTTGCTGTCTTCGCTGTAGCCCACATACTTTCCGTTCACCCACAGATACATATTCGAGCTGACAGCTCCGAAGTGAGCGATGATGTCCTTTCCTTTCCAGTCGGCAGGAACGGTAATCTCACGACGGTAAGAACCTACATTATTGTTTTCGGTAGGCACATAAGGCGGTTTGCTTTCAAACTGGTTCCTCCATGCGTAACCCACATTGACATAAATCGGGTCACCGTATCCGTTGAGTTCCCATACGGCAGGTACCTGCATATCATCCCATCCTTTGTCATTAAAGTCGGTTTTCCAGAAATCAGTGGGGCGTGCATCTGCATTTTTCACCCAGAAGAATTTCCAGGTACCGTTCAGCGACATGAAGTTGTTTGATTTCTCTTTTACTGCCTGTGCAGCTGCCTCTGTGCTTTCATAAGCAAAAAAGTTGGCATGCATCGGGGCGCGGTTTACTGCATTCACTTCCGGGTCAAGCCATTCCTTGAAGGTCTGGGCATTTCCTGAAAGGGCACAGGCACCCAAGATGCCAAATAAGATTTGTTTTTTCATGGTAAAATTAAGTTGTAGATTAATTTGTATTCGGTTACAAATGTAGTTGTTTTTCTTTTCGGCAAGGTATAAAAATCGGTCAATTTACCACCCATTTCCGGTCATGAGGAATAATTAACAGCGGATTGTAATGCATTCCTTCCTTATCGGGGATGCGGATCAGATATTCCTTTCCGCTATGGTCGGGCAGGGAGGTACTGCGCAGCCAAGGGTTCATGTTCCGCAGCAGGGCATAAGTAATGCCGTGGCTTTTGGCAAAGCGTGCGAGGTCGTTGATGGTCGATGTAACCTTAATGTTCCGGTAAGGAACGGGCGGATACAGGTCGCTTGCCCGGAGATGGAAGCCGAACTGTGAGGGATTGGCAAGCATGATTTTTACGGCAAGAATGCGATAGACATAGCGGGCTGTTTCTTCCACCAGATGGAGGTCGAGGGCATTCTCGGTAAACTGCTTGTCTTGCTCGCGCGTGATGCGTCCCTGTCCCGCATTATACGATGCAGCCACGGTTTCCCAGTTGCCGAAGCGGGCATACGCTTGCTTGAGATAACGGCAGGCAGCCTGGGTAGACTTTTCCACATGATACCGCTCGTCTACATGATGATTCACTTCCAGTCCGAACTCGCGTGCCGTTCCCTGCATGAACTGCCACAATCCGGCAGCACCGGCTCCGGAACGGGCAAGCGGGTTGACATTGCTTTCTATTGCCATGAGATATTTGAAGTCGTCGGGAATTCCGTTTTCTTTCAAGATAGGCTCTACAACGGGAAAATACCGGTTTGCCCGTTTGATGATTTGCAGGGAAGTGCTGTGCATATACGTAAATGCCATCAGTTCGCGGTCCATCCGTTCATGACGGTCAAAGCGGGTGAGGTCGATGGGGATTCCGCAAAACTCCACCGATTTAGGGACGGTGATACAGCTGTAAGACATGTGTTGAGGCTCCTCCTGTTCTTGTGCCATCGACTGGCAGGGACCGAAACTGAAGAGGAAAGGAGATAAGGCGAATAAGCCAATGAAGATGGATTTGTGCATAATGGGTTATTGATTAATTTGGTTGATGATTGACTTTAAATCAGTGCGGACAGCATGTGTTTGCACAGCACCGACAATACCGGTTCCTCCTATAATGTTGGTATAGTGAGGAGAGGGTTCAGCAAAGCCCAGTTCAATCAGACTGTTACTTACCGATTCTTCATTTGAATTGAAAATGCCGGTCAGATAGTGATAATAAGCTTCAGAAAGTGAATAGAGAATGATTCTTCTGGGTCTTGATTCATTTCCGTCGGTATATAGTGGAGCTTTCTCTACAATTTTCAGTGTGTAACAGCCTCCGTTAATTAATTCATCCGTAAATGTACGTCCTTCATTTCCATAGATTCCCGTATCTGTCGTAACACCATCTATGGACGACTGCTGCGCTTGAAATACATCATCGTGTGAGTAGTCTAATGTTTCAGCGGCTAATCCGTTCTCACCCTCGATGCGGATGAAGTAAAAGTTACGTGTGGAAGGATTATCATTAAATGTGATATGGTAAGTCACCTCGTATGATTTTCCGTAGGCAGGTCCGTCGGGAGTCCATATAATTTGGTCGGGGTCATCAAATGTATGTCCGGTCAGTGTGACTTTTTCAATGGGAACTGCTTCAGGAACAATTCCTTCTCCCGATACATTCCCAATCTGACTGCTGGCTTCCAGATGAATCATTTCTCCGGCAGAGGGGCGGTAAGCAGCTGTGTACATTCGGCTTTTTTCGTTGTACTTCATTTCTTCTATGAATGCCCCGTTGGCATAGAGCTTTACTTCAGCATCCGAAACAATGGGGTCGGTTTCTTGATAATCGGTAAAA
The DNA here is from genome assembly GCA_900546645.1 of uncultured Bacteroides sp. Taxonomy (GTDB): domain Bacteria; phylum Bacteroidota; class Bacteroidia; order Bacteroidales; family Bacteroidaceae; genus Phocaeicola. Next base: position 13,450 of record URDR01000052.1, read on the forward strand.
AAAACGGTTTTTGAAACTTGTGCCATAACCGTGGTGTCGGGTGAGAGTATGCAGTTAAGTACCATGGTCGGTTCTGGGCGGTACTTTTCCATATTGATGTCTTTATAACATGCTGTAAGCAGGCAGCAGATAAGGATGAGAGCTAATTCTGTTTTTATTTTCATGATGCAGTGCCTTTTTAGAATTTATAGGTATAAGAAACAGAGGGAATAATAGGGAATAAAGCGAATTGGCGGAAGCGGGGATAAAGCCGTTTGCCGTCAGTCGTTTGTTTCTGATTGTCTTTTTCAATCATGATAGGATTCATACGTGAATACGCATTATATAAGGAAATGTTCCATATACCGGTACGCCCTCGTTTGAGCTTCCTATAAATGTTCATGCCTAAGTCCAGCCGATGGTAGGCGGGGAGCCGTACATTGTTTTTTCCTTCATAGAAGTTCGGCATCTCTTCGTCTTTGTTGGGGTAGGTGGGAACCATATCTGTAGGATATCCGTTCGGATATAAGTAATTTTCCAGAGAGAGGGTAGCTCTGTTCCCAGTCATGAAAGTCCATCCTCCATTCAGTTCGATGCGATTGGAAAGCTTCCATGATGCTGATAACGTAAGTTTATGTCTGTTGTCATATTTGGAAGGAAAGCGTCTGCCTCCATTCAATTCATTAAAAAGGCGGTCACTCCACATCAATCCGTAGCCGATAAATCCATGTAGTTTTCCCCATTCTGCCTCAGCTTGAAAATCGATACCATAAGATCTTCCATTTCCGCAAGTCAACTTGTCTTCCCACGAAGCACCGGAAAGTTCTTTGTAGTTATCTTTATATTCAAGGAGGTTGTGCATTTTCTTGTAATATCCTTCCAGAGAGAAAGTGTAACGTTTGTTTGGAGCGACATAGATTCCAGCTGAAACCTGTTCGGAAGTTAAAGGTGAAAAGTTTCGGGTAATAGGAAGCCAATAGTCGGTAGGCAAAGATAGATAATTATCACTTACTTGTTGCACAAACTGGCTCATTTTTGCATAGCCGGCTTTCAGACTGACTGTAGGACAAAGCCGGAATACACTTGAAATGCGTGGCTCTATTACTTTATACTGTTTTCCTTCTACCCGGAAGAAACTTCCCCGTACACCCAGATTGAAACGTAACCATTGGAATGCTTGTATGTCTCCTTCTATGTATCCGTTCCATTCATTGGCTGTGATACTGGGAAAACTTCCTTTAGGGTTGATAGGTAGAGAAGTAGATGCTCTTGTTTCTTTTTCGGGCGAGAACAGATGGTTTGTGTATTGCACTCCTCCCCGGAGCATGATTTTGTCGGATGGGGTATAGGTTAAATTGGCATTGACACTAAAATCGTTGATGCCATTTTGGGTTTCGCTGTATGAGTGATGATATTCATGCTTACTGTCGTTTTCTTTTCCTGAATTGGTTTCTACGGTTTGTTTAAAGTCGGACTGGTACCGTGTATAAGACAGTTTCATGTCGTATTTAAGCACAGGGGTAAGGGGCAAATCCCATTTCAGCGAAGCCAATAAGTTTCCCCATCCTATGTTACTCTCGTTTTTATGGAAATACGGATTGGCATCGGCGGCCTTGTCGTTTGAGAAGTTGTGTTCTCCCATCTTTGCCTTATCGTGTCCGTAATATCCAAGCAGCGACAGATACCCGAAGCGGTTTAGCTTCTGGCTTATTTTCAGGTTGAAGTCGGTAAAGTTATAGCCGGCTATGGTCTTTTCTCCGGAATCCTTCTTTGATTTGTTCATGATAGCCAGCAGGGGGACAGATATGAGTTCCAGCCAAGAGCGTCGGACTGCAATAAATAATGATGTCTTGTTTTTAATCAGCGGACCGGAGAAACTGATATTGGCAGAAGTGAGTCCGATGGTAAAATTCCGCTTCCAGTGTTCATAATCTCCGCTTTTCATGGATATGTCTGTCACGCTGGAAAGCCTTCCTCCATACCGTGCCGGAAAAGCACTTTTGTAAAAAGTCAAGCCGTCGATGGCATCGGCATTATAAGCAGAAAAGAGTCCTCCCAAGTGATTCATCTGATAAACGGGGTTTCCGTCAATGAGAAACATGTTTTCGTCATTTTCTCCTCCGCGCACAAACATACCGGCAAATCCTTCCGTTCCTGCCGAAACTCCCGGCTGTAGTTGGAGGGCTTTAATGATGTCTGATTCTCCGAGAAGAGTAGGAACGCTTTTAATGGTATTATAATCCATAACGGTCATTCCCATTTGCGGGTTGTGAAGTTTGTTGATGCGTTTCCCGACTTTTACCACTTCCTGTAGTTGGATATTCCGTAAGGTGTCGGTTGGTAGGGTATCGTTTGAATGAAAGTCTCCCCATGCCGGGATAGGCATCAGTAGTCCTGTAAAAAGGAAAGCACATAAATTCATAGGCATAAAAAACGTTGCACGTACGGTAAATTTGATTCTCTGCCATAGTGCAACGTATGTTAAGGAAGTTCTTTAATCGATGGATAAATCTAAATATAAGTTGCCGTAAAGGATATAGCCTTGATAGCTGAAACTGAAAGAATCGTCTACTTTCTTGCTGCCGGCAAATTTCAAGAAGGTGGTTTCATCTTTTGTCTCTTCTTGTAAGGGAATATCTTTTATTTCAATTGAATTATAGCCTTCAAAAACATGGATGAGCGTGATGCTTCCCGTTTTGAAATCTCCTGCACGGAAATTGACCTTGGCTTGCTCTGAAACGCTGTTCCCGTTGATGGTGGCAGTAAGGGTTTTGTCTGCATCGTTTTTTGAGTATTCTCCGTCAAGATAGCTGGTTAACTCAAATCCGCTGTTCCCGTTGTTGTCATCGTCGCAGGAAACTAAACTTGTACTTAGAAGAATGAATCCGAAGCTGAGTAATAAAAAGAATTTTTTCATAATTTGTATAGTTTTTTTATAAATAAATTAGAATGTAAAGATTGCAATAAATATGAGGACAAATTTAGTTGAGGCTGGCTTATGTTGTGCTTTGAAAAATGTAAAAAAAATAAATATTTATTTGTCTCTCGTTAAATAACCTTGGTAATTCTAATTTACTTTAAATCTGTTTTTTCTATACTAAACTTAAGGCAAAATAACTGCTCTTTATTTCATTTACCTTTGAAGTTGTAAGGGTAAAAAAAGAGATGTTGATAAGGTTTGACTGTTATTGCGACTTGCTGTTCTCGTTACTACGACTTCGGGAGATAATTTGGATAAAGCATTTCATTCCTTCCTCTCCCTCAAAAAAGTTTTTCGCGAAATTTGCCTGCACCCTACACGTTTTTAGGGTTAATTGTCTGTAGAGTAATTGTTTAAAGCGTGTAGGACGCAGTGTAGGGCGGTGTAGGACGCTGCATTTGCCTACACGCGCCCTGCACGTTTGAATCACATCTTTTAGGTCTGTTTGAAACCTCCAAAGCCGCTGTGTCTTAGTTTTGCAGCAACTTACTCTTCCAGCTTGAAACTGTTCAAAATCTGTTCCGGTTCGGAGTCTTCCGCCTGCCGGTAAATAATGGAAATATAAAATCCGCAACTTCCGTCTTTGGCAAGGAGGTAACTGTACATACATTTGTCGGTCTCGCAGTCACCTTTCAGTTTCGCTCCGTGAAACTGAGCCAAATCAAATGTGGAAACATCGCTTTGATTGGATACTTCATCGTCGGCAGCAATGTTTTTCAGTTCTTGGGAAAGCTCAGATGCCTTCATCCCTTCACTGTCTAAAAGCTGTACGGTGATGTAATACGTAGGGTTGCTCACAATGTATCCGTCTTCGGAATCATCTTCTACCACGATGTCGGAAGGAGCTTCAAACGAAACCCCGTACGATGACCACGTGGTGGTTTTCAGTTCATCTGCCAAAACCGGGACACAGGTAAGGAGCAAGGCTGCCACGGCTGCGGAAATCTTAGTTCTCATATTTTTCTTTCGGCTACAACTTTTTTAGCGTAAACTTCTTCTTCTTTGTTTACCATGACCAAAACCCTTCCTCCGGCATTGGCATAAGGCGAGGTGACGGCAGATAAGGTTTCGTCTTTAATCATGGCTTGTACTCCGGCTGATTCCAACAGCCCTTTTACTAACTCGGCTTCCCAGAGGTTCCCCCGGAAAACTTCTACCAATGAATCATATGCATTTGTTTTCATGACAGGGTGGTTTTAAAGATTAATACAATGAAGATTTATCTCTTCGTTATTCAAAGATAAGAAAGTTTTGCTAATTATGCGAATGTTATGTGGGAAAAAACTATTTTTGTGATAAACTATAACGAATGATAGGATGATATGGAACTGAATGAAACTTTCCGGGCGGTAAGACGGGCTTCACGGAAGCTTGCCCTGATGGAAGAAGAGCAGATTAATGCGATATTGCGTGGCGTGGCAGATGAAATAGATGCGGATGCGGAGGCAATATTGAAAGCGAATGCTGAAGATTTGGCACGTATGGATAAGGCGAATCCGAAATATGACCGACTGAAGTTGACGGAACAGCGGCTGGCAGATATTGCTGCCGATATGCGTAATGTGGCTTCGCTGCCTTCTCCCTTGAATCGGGTGATAGAAGAAAGGGTACGTCCCAATGGATTGAAACTGAAAAAGGTAAGTGTACCGTTTGGGGTGATTGGTGTGATTTATGAGGCGCGTCCTAATGTGAGTTTTGATGTCTTTGCTCTTTGCCTGAAAAGCGGCAATGCCTGCATCCTGAAAGGGGGAAGTGATGCCGAGAGTTCGAACCGGGCGATTGTGGATTTGATTCACCGGGTGTTAGACCGCATGAGGGTGGATACGCATGTAGTGGCGTTATTGCCCTCTGGCCGTGAGGCTACTGCTGAGTTGCTCCATGCCGAAGGATGGGTGGACTTGATTATCCCTCGCGGAAGCAGCAGCTTGATAGAGTTTGTACGGAAGGAGTCGGTGGTTCCGGTTATTGAGACCGGTGCCGGAATTTGCCATACTTATTTTGATGCGGCGGGTGAGGTGAAGAAGGGGGCTGCCATTATCCATAATGCCAAGACGCGCAGGGTAAGTGTGTGTAATGCCCTCGACTGCTTGCTGGTGCATGCTTCCCGTCTGGCAGACTTGCCTGCCTTGTGTGATCCGCTCAAAGAAAGCAAGGTAGTGATTTATGCCGATGAGCGGGCTTATGAGGCTCTGGCGGCTCATTATCCGGAGCAGTGGCTGATTCATGCCGATGCGCACAGCTATGGCACGGAGTTCCTGGATTATAAGATGGCAGTGAAGACGGTGGATAGTGTAGAGGATGCCGTTTCGCATATTTATACTTACAGCTCGAAGCATAGTGAGTGTATTGTGACCGAGGATAAGCAGGTTGCCGACTTCTTTATGAGGGCGGTCGATGCTGCTTGTGTGTATGTCAATGCACCGACTTCGTTTACGGATGGAGCCCAGTTTGGTTTGGGGGCTGAAATTGGAATCAGTACGCAGAAGCTTCATGCGCGTGGCCCGATGGGACTGGCTGAGATTACGACTTATAAATGGCTGATTGAGGGGAACGGACAAATCAGAAGTTGAATAGGTAGTGTTGAATTATTTTTCACTTTCCTTCGGTTAAGTTGTATTTTTATTTTATATTTGTCGCATAAAACTTATTTATATACATATTTCTTATGAAAACTTACACCAATGTATTCGACTTGGGTGATTTGAAGGTAGCTCTTGCCGAGGCGTTCGAGATTAAAAAAAATCGTTATCAATATGAATCATTGGGCAAGCATAAAACCTGTTTGCTGATTTTCTTTAACAACAGTTTGCGTACGCGTCTTAGTACGCAGAAGGCTGCCCGTAACTTGGGAATGGACGTGATTGTGCTGGATGTGAACCAGGGTGCGTGGAAGTTGGAAACGGAGCGCGGAGTAATCATGGACGGGGATAAAAGTGAACATCTGCTGGAGGCAATTCCGGTAATGGCTTCTTATTGTGATTTGATTGGGGTGCGCTCATTTGCTCGCTTTGAGAGCCGGGAGGATGATTATAATGAAAAGATTCTGAATCAGTTTATCCGGTATTCTGGCAAACCTGTTTTCTCGATGGAAGCGGCAACCGGACATCCGCTACAGGCTTTTGCTGACTTGATTACCATTGAAGAATATAAGAAGAAAGAACGTCCTAAGGTGGTGCTTACCTGGGCTCCTCATCCGCGTGCATTGCCGCAGGCTGTGCCGAACTCTTTTGCCGATTTTATGAATGAGGCAGATGTGGACTTTGTGATTACGCATCCGCATGGATATGAGCTGGACCCGAAATTTGTGCGCGGGGCGAAGGTGGAATATAATCAGATGAAGGCTTTCGAGGGAGCTGACTTTATTTATGCGAAGAACTGGGCTTGTCCGGGGGTAACATCGCCCGAAGACTATGGCAAGATTTTGAGCAAGGATATGAGCTGGACGGTAGATGCGGCTCACATGGCGGTTACCAATGATGCGTTTTTCATGCACTGTCTGCCGGTTCGCCGTAACATGATTGTGACGGATGATGTGATTGAAGCTCCTACTTCATTGGTGATTCCGGAAGCGGCTAACCGGGAAATCTCGGCAACAGTGGTGCTGAAGCGTATGCTGGAGGCGTTGTAATAAAATGGATGATATATCTGTTGAGGAAATTGTTTTTCGGTGTAGGGGACTTCAATGCAGCTTGCAACATAAAAAGATTTGGCTTGAAAGCCCTACCCACGGAGCGTGGGAAAGTCAAGCCTGTGGACTGCCCAACGGTGGATGACCGAACTCGTGTCCTAAAAAGCAATGGCAGGAAGAAGCAGGAAAAGAGAGGAGGTATTGGTATCTCCGAAGCCGCTAAATCTTTAGTTTAGCGGTAGTTCACAAATCGCATGATCAGGCATCCGGCAGGATGATGGTTGGAAATCTGGGTGGAGAAGCCTTGAACCGAGCTGAATGGAATGAGGTGTATATTGAGAAGGGCGGAAAATACCAGATGTGTATCTCTTATCTTCCTGCGAAAGGTCATGAACGGGAGGTAAACGACCGCTGTCTGGAGGTTGAAGTTAACGGGCAGAAAGTGCGCTTGGATGACTTGGAAACGGATGTTGAAAAGGGAATGTCGCAAGTGGTGTTTCAGGTTGATTTACGCAAAGGATATAATTCGGTGAAGATAGGCAGTGCCTATACTTGGACTCCCGATTTAGACTGCTTTACTTTAAAGCGAATGACTCCTTAAATTTCTCTCTCAACTACTATACACAAACTCTCTAAATTTACTCTAAACAGGTAATGGAAAGAGGGTGTGCCTCATTTTTTGAAAGGGTCATATCATTACTCTATATAGAGCTTGATACGACCCTTTTAAATTCACTTTAATACAAATTCAGCGAAAACTTTACGCTTTTCATAAATCTCTTTCTCGATAGTAATATACTTTATCACTCTGTATTTCCCTGGAGTATATTTATATTTTTCTTTATTCAAATAACATGTAAACATCCTTGATTCACCTCTGCCAACAAAATAAATCCCGGCTTTCCAAGCCATACTACCGAAATCAATATCTACCCATTTCCCTGATTGAAACTTCTGAAAATCATAATAAAATCCACAAGAAAGCCTGAAATCAGTATGGTTAAAAAGACGAACATCTATAAAGTCAGAAGACAAATCTTTGATATACGGAACTACCTTCATGACAATAGAATCGCTTGGAACACAAGAACCGCTCTTCTGTCCTTTCACATTCAAAGAAAGAAAAGTAAAAAATAAAACAAAAAAGAATTGAACTCTAACCATACGCTCAAAAAATAAATTCACGTGAAGTTTAATTTAAAACTTTGCGTGGGTTAACAAATTAATATCGTTCTATACCAAAATTCATATTATATTCGGAGTTTTCATATAATAGACTAATAGACTAAAAACAAGCTTTTTCATGAGTCTAATGATTTAAGATTACTTCCATAAAGATAAATAAAACATTGGTTCTTTATCCCTGTCTCTTATACACATCTGACGCTGCCGACGATAAGGCTCGTGTAG
>URDR01000053.1 GCA_900546645.1 uncultured Bacteroides sp.
GGTACATTGAAGTCCACACGAACGATTGCCTTTTTGCCGGCAAAGTTGAATTTGTCAATAGTCATCATAATCTTACTGTTTTAAGTATGTTTAAATTGTTTTTTTATTGTTTCTTAAGTCGCAGCGCAAAGTTAAGAAAAAAATGAAAAGCAAAGGAAAAAGAGAGGGTTATTTTCGCAGGCTTTGTTATTTTCGGTTAAAAGGGAAGGTTCAGAAAGAGGTTGGAGAGAAGCTGGTGGACGGGTTATTCCGAATCTTTTTGTGTATAAAGAAAAAGCTCCGGTAATCCGGCTGGTTAAAGCCGAAAGACCGGAGCGAGGTTAAGCTAACACTTGCATGTGATTAAAAATAGTGTCTAACATTATGAAAGAGGAGAGATTGCATTTCTTAGAAACGGTAATTCAAGCTCAAACCGAATACTTTATTGCTGCGGCTATAAAGGTCAGTTCCTGGAATCCCTGTGTTGTTATAGCTTTCTGACTTTTTCTCATAATCGCTGTATTTGGTCCAGAAATATCCGGCATCCATACTCCATGCTTCGTTCAGGTTGATGCGTGCCCCTACGCCTATCGAGTAAGAGTCGCAGTAGAAGCTGGTATCGGTTTGGAAGCGGTCGCTTAATCCGTAATTGGTTTTTTGGAAACCTCCACTGATGGTGAGGTGTTTATCAATATCCCATTCCAGTCCGGCAAGATATTCATGCGTTCCGTGTTTCAAATGTTTTTGGCGGTCGTTTAACATACCTGCATGTTTGTCATCAAAGAAGTGATATTCCACCGATGCACGCAGCGTAGGCAAGATGGAATAGCTGGCAGCCACGCTCAGGAAAGCCGGTATGTCATGCGGAGTCTGTTCTCCATCGGCATAAGGTTTCAGCAGCGGTTTCGCTTCTTCCGGAGCTTTCAATGTCTCTGTTTTGTTTTCGATGTTCAAGTTGGTTAGGAATTCATATTTGGCAGCAAAATTCCATTTACCCACCTTGGCGTCCAGACCGATAATTGGAGTAATACCCCATCCGCTTTGGTCGCAGTCGAGTGCCAAGTCTATAATCTGTGTTCCGCCCAGCTGGGGAACTTCTTTTTTTACCGTGGCGGTCAGATAACCTTCATATCCACTTTTTACATAATTCATACGTCCTCCGACGAAGGCGCTCAGCCAGTCGTTGATTTTGTAAGTTAATCCTAACTGTACGCCGTAAATATATTGTTTTCCGTCCATGGCAGTATTAAGGTCGTACATAGAAGGATTCAATTGGCCTTTTGTGGATTTGGTGATAGCCCCGATAGCCAGTGCGTTAAACATCGGCAGACCGTTGTCGAACGAAGCTTTTCCTCCTCCTCCGTTAATGGCAAAAGAAGTAGAGATAGTCCAGTCTCCTCTTTTATATAATCCATGGAAAGAAGGAATGATAGGTGCAGATGCAGTACCTTTGAAATATTGAGACGTTTCTTTGTCCATGGTCCAAAGTTTGGTCGTTGCAGTAATTTCACGTGTCTGGTAAGCACTTTGTCCGGTGAGTGATAAATAAAAGCCGTCTTTAGGCAAGAAGGCAAGTCCGGCCGGATTGCTGTAAATTCCATCTACATCAATAGAAGCACCACGTGCCACCATACGTAAGAATGCAGCATTTTGATTCGTGTTTGTCAGATAGTCTCCCGCAAAAGTTGGTAATGAAACGATTAGTGCCGTTGTACCAATGAGTAACTTTTTTTTCATTTGTTGATTTTCTTAATAAAATTTTGCGCAAAGATAGGCCTAAAATGCACATGTTCCAAAATTTTGTGTTGTATTTTGTATTAAAACGGTTTATTTGAAATTGTTTTAAGTGAAACGATGTGTTTTGAAACGTGTTTCCCGGAGTTTTTTCAGCCAATCAAACAGCAGGTTTAACGGGTGGATGTGCTTGTGGAAAGTACCGTAGGATGGCACAGGGGAAGTGACAGAAAACAACAAGGCATTTTATGAAAGACGCCTATTCGTCTGGTTTTAAATGCAGAGCGTTTTCTTTTGAATGTCAAGGCGTTTTGGCGGTGACTGGAGAACAGTTGAAACTACCTCGTGCAGAGATTGGTAACTCCTTCCGGCAGGGCCTTAGGCTGGAAAATTCAAGGGGTATGAGGGATACTGATTAGGATAACAAGGAGAAAAAACGTATCTTTGCATATCTTTTTTTACTTACTAATCACCAAAATTTATTTTATGTACACCAATAAAGAAATCTGGAATGTAACTTATCCTATTTTCTTGGGGCTTTTGGCGCAAAATGTAATCAATGTAACCGATACGGCTTTTTTGGGCCATGTGGGCGAAGTGGCTTTAGGAGCTGCCGCCATGGGTGGACTATTATATATATGTGTCTATACGATAGCTTTTGGATTTAGTATTGGTTCTCAGATTTTGATTGCCCGCCGTAACGGGGAAGGTAATTTTCATGCCATCGGACCTGTGATGTGGCAGGGAACGGCTTTCAGCTTTGCCATGGCTGTGGCTCTGTTGGTCGGGATGTCTTTTTCTGCCGGTCCGCTCATTCGTATGCTTATTACCTCGGATACCATTTATCATGCGACGTATGATTTTTTCACCTGGCGTATATGGGGCTTCTTGTTTGCTTTCGTAAATGTGATGTTTCGGGCACTATACATCGGGATAACCCGCACAAAGACACTTACGCTCAATGCAGTGGTAATGGCTGTTATCAATGTATTCCTTGACTATGTTCTGGTTTTCGGAGAACTGGGATTTCCTGAGATGGGAGTAAGAGGAGCAGCACTGGCGTCTGTCATAGCCGAAGCGGCATCCACTCTCTTCTTCTTTATATATACTTATACTAAAGTAGACCGTAGGAAATACAGGCTGAATCATTTTGGCAGCTTTGATCCTGCAATGGTGTTGCGTATTTTGCGTATATCTTGTTTTACGATGGTTCAATACTTCTTGGCAATGGCCATTTGGTTTGTATTTTTTATGGCACTGGAACGGTTGGGGCAGCGTCAGCTGGCTATAGCGAATATCGTGCGGAGTGTGTATATCGTATTGCTGATACCGGTTCAGGCGCTATCTACCACGGCTAATACGCTGGTGAGTAACCTTATTGGTTCCGGAGGCTCGTCGCAGGTTATCTGTTTGTTGAAGAAAATAGCAAACATGTCTTTTTTCATTATGCTGATATGTGTGGCGCTTTGTGTGCTTTATCCCGAAGGAATCTTGTCGGTCTATACCGGTGAGGAAGCTTTGCTTCGTGAATCTGTATCGGCATTGTATGTGGTTTGCGGGGCCATGCTGATTTCTTCGATGGCTAATGTGTATTTTAACGGCATATCGGGTACGGGTAACACGCAGGCAGCCCTTGTGCTTGAAGTAGGCGTACAGGTATTCTATGCCTTATATATTATTGCAGTGGGTATGATTATGCAGGCTCCGGTGGATGTTTGTTATACCACAGAGGTTATTTATTATACTTTGATGCTTACTTTCAGCCTCATTTATCTGAAAAAAGCAAAATGGCAGAATAAAAAGATTTGAGCGTGCCGATTTTTTTGTAATTTTGCACCTCGTTGTAAAAGAAGAAATTAAGATAAGATTATAATATATGTTCGACAATTTAAGTGAAAGACTGGAACGGTCATTTAAAATATTGAAAGGTGAAGGTAAAATCACCGAAATCAATGTTGCTGAGACCTTAAAAGATGTACGTCGTGCTCTATTGGATGCCGACGTTAACTATAAAGTGGCAAAAAACTTTACAGATACAGTAAAGGAGAAAGCTCTTGGACAGAATGTGCTGACAGCGGTAAAGCCGAGTCAGTTGATGGTGAAGATTGTTCACGATGAGCTGACCGAACTGATGGGAGGTGAAACAGCCGAGATTGAGCTGAAAAACCGTCCGGCTGTGATTCTTATGTCGGGCTTGCAAGGTTCTGGTAAAACCACTTTCTCGGGTAAACTGGCCCGTATGCTGAAGGCAAAGAAAAACCGTAAGCCGTTGTTGGTGGCTTGTGACGTTTATCGTCCGGCAGCTATCGAACAGCTGAAAGTGTTGGGACAGCAGATTGATGTGCCCGTTTATAGTGAATTGGACAGCAAAGACCCGGTGAAAATAGCTTTGAGTGCCATTCAGGAAGCGAAGGCAAAAGGCTATGACTTGGTGATCGTCGATACAGCCGGACGTTTGGCTGTGGATGAGCAGATGATGAATGAAATCGAAGCTATCAAGCGTGCCATTAATCCGGATGAAACCCTCTTTGTGGTTGACTCAATGACCGGTCAGGATGCGGTAAATACAGCCCGTGAGTTTAATGAACGTCTGGATTTTAACGGAGTTGTTCTGACAAAACTTGACGGTGACACGCGTGGCGGTGCGGCACTTTCTATCCGTACAGTGGTGAAAAAACCAATCAAGTTTGTGGGTACGGGTGAAAAACTGGATGCTATTGACCAGTTCCATCCGGCACGTATGGCCGACCGTATCTTGGGTATGGGTGATATCGTTTCATTGGTTGAGCGTGCACAGGAACAGTACGATGAAGAAGAAGCAAAGCGTCTTCAGAAGAAGATTCAGAAGAATCAGTTCGACTTTAATGACTTCCTGACCCAGATTCACCAAATCAAGAAGATGGGTAACTTGAAAGAGCTTGCATCGATGATTCCGGGGGTAGGTAAGGCAATCAAGGATATTGATATTGATGACAATGCTTTTAAAAGTATTGAAGCTATTATCTATTCGATGACTCCCGAAGAGCGTACGCGTCCTGAAATCTTGAATGGCAGCCGACGTACACGTATTGCCAAGGGTAGTGGTACTACCATTCAAGAGGTAAACCGTCTGTTGAAGCAGTTTGACCAGACTCGTAAGATGATGAAAATGGTTACGGGCAGCAAGATGGCTGGTATGATGCAGAAAATGAAGAAAAAATAATACCGTTAGAGGGTTTTAATTGATAAATTTAGCCTTGATATTCTTTTGGAAAGAAGAGTGTCAAGGCTTTTTTAATTTTAAGCTCAGCCGGGTGCAACATGGACCGAACCGCCGAAATAACAGAGCTGGCTTTACATCCTCGGGTTGGGGTTGTTGGTCAGGCTGGCAGTGAAAAGAGATATAAGGTCTGTGTGTAGCGTTTTTCGAGGTGAAATTTATAAAAAAAACAAGCAGATTTCGCTTCTTAAGGCGGATACGAAAACAGAAAATGCTATTTTTATGAAAACAAGTCATCAAAATAGCGAGCAAGCAGAAAAATAGTCGTATATTTGTCTTTGTATATGAAAAAATGAAAGTATTATGACTAAAATAACAAAAGAAGCAGCCTTGCTGTATCACTCACAAGGCAAGCCGGGAAAGATTGAAGTAGTTCCCACTAAACCCTATCAGACGCAACGGGACCTTTCATTGGCTTATTCTCCGGGAGTAGCCGAACCTTGTCTGGAAATTCAGAAAAATCCGGAAACAGCATACGATTATACCGCTAAAGGAAACTTGGTGGCTGTCATATCAAATGGTACAGCTGTATTGGGCTTAGGCGATATTGGTGCCGAAAGCGGGAAACCAGTTATGGAAGGTAAAGGATTGCTGTTTAAAATCTATGCCGGAATTGACGTGTTCGATATAGAAGTTAATGAAAAAGATCCCGATAAGTTTATTGAAGCAGTAAAGGCAATTGCTCCCACATTCGGAGGTATTAACCTGGAAGATATAAAGGCTCCTGAGTGTTTTAAGATAGAACAGCGGTTGAAGGAAGAACTCGACATCCCTGTGATGCATGATGATCAGCATGGTACAGCGATTATTTCAAGTGCGGGTTTGTTGAATGCGCTTGAGGTAGCAGGCAAGAAGATAGAAGATGTGCGGATTGTGGTAAACGGAGCTGGTGCATCGGCGGTATCATGTACCAAACTTTATGTTTCGTTGGGCGCTCGCCTGGAGAATATTGTCATGCTGGATAGCAAGGGAGTTATCTCAAAGCAGCGTACCGACTTGAATGAGCAGAAAAGATTTTTTGCAACCGACCGTACAGATATTCATACCTTGGCTGAGGCAATAAAAGGAGCAGACGTATTCTTGGGATTGTCAAGAGGTAATGTGCTGACTCAGGATATGGTGCGCAGCATGGCTGATTATCCTATTGTGTTTGCATTGGCAAATCCTACTCCGGAAATCTCCTACGAAGACGCAATGGCTTCACGTCCGGATGTGTTGATGTCGACAGGCCGTTCTGATTATCCTAACCAGATTAATAACGTAATCGGATTCCCCTATATTTTCCGTGGGGCACTTGATACACGGGCTAAGGCTATTAATGAAGAAATGAAGCTGGCGGCAGTGCGTGCCATTGCAAACTTGGCTAAGAAGCCAGTTCCTGATGTGGTAAACGAAGCATATCATGTCAATAATCTTACTTTCGGACCAGAGTATTTCATTCCGAAGCCCGTTGACCCTCGTCTGATAACAGAGGTTTCTATGGCTGTAGCTAAGGCTGCCATGGATTCGGGGGTTGCCCGTAAGCAGATAACCGATTGGGATGAATATAAGAATCGCTTGCGCGAACTGATGGGGCAGGAAAACAAATTAACTCGTCAGCTGTATGAAACAGCACGCCGTTGTCCTCAGCGCGTTGTATTTGCTGAAGGTACGCATCCCAATATGTTGAAGGCTGCCGTTGAGGCGAAGTCCGAAGGTATCTGCCAACCGATTATTTTGGGTAATGAGGAACGTATTGAAAAGTTGGCGAAAGAGTTTGACTTGAATCTTGAAGGAATAGAAATCGTGAACTTGCGTCATGATCGGGAGGCAGAGCGCCGTGAGCGTTATGCCCGCATCTTATGTGAAAAACGTGCACGTGAAGGAGCGAACCTGCAAGAAGCAAACGATAAGATGTTTGAACGTAACTATTTCGGTATGATGATGGTTGAAACCGGAGATGCTGATGCTTTTGTAACCGGACTTTATACCAAATATTCGAACACCATCAAGGTTGCTAAAGAAGTTATCGGCATTCAGCCGGAATATAAACACTTCGGAACGATGCACATTTTGAACTCGAAGAAAGGTACTTATTTCATTGCCGATACCTTGATTAATCGTCATCCCGATACGGATACGTTGATTGACATTGCAAAATTATCGGCAAAAGCGGTTCGCTTCTTTAATCAGGAACCGGTAATGGCGATGTTGTCTTATTCAAATTTTGGTTCAGACAGCATTGGTAGTCCGGCTAAGGTGCATGAAGCTATTGCTTATATGCATGAAAATTATCCGGAGCTGGCTGTTGATGGAGAAATGCAGGTGAAATTTGCGCTCGACAATGCCTTGCGCGATGAAAAATACCCGTTTACTCGCTTGAAGGGGAAAGAGGTGAATACGTTGGTATTCCCGAATCTGAGTTCGGCTAATGCTACTTACCAGCTTATCCAGAACATGAGCGAAACAGAAGTAATTGGTCCTATTCAGATGGGATTGAATAAACCGATTCATTTTACCGACATTGAAAGTTCGGTTCGCGACATCGTGAATATCACGGCTATTGCCTGCATTGATGCAATCGTTGCAAAGAAAATGAAATGTAATGAATAAAATGATAAATGAAATAGGGAGATGGGGTATATCTTATCTCCCTATTTTTAATTTCGCTTAAACAGCATGCCTTTATATACCTTTATATACTTTGAGTAATCTATTATCTAAAACTGAAGAAAAATGCGAAAACCGTTAACTCAGGCACAATCTGTTGTGTTGACTTTACTTTGGGCTGCACTTTGTTTTTTAGTACTTACTTCCTCTCCTAAAATAGACGGTCCGTTAGTGGTGATGATTGTTATTTCAGGAGCATTGGTTTTTATTCCTGTCATAAAGTCAATGAAGAGAAGAAAACCATAGACATTTAATTATGTTTTAAAAGCTAATTTTGTTATTTTGCTCCTTTTGTTTGATTTTTATTGCTTAAATGTTGCATGGATAAAAAATAATCTATATTTTTGTCACATCAAACTAAATGAGATAGTCCAATAATTAAAAACGAGAAATTATTATGAATGCAGCAAAAGTTCTGGAAGATCTGAAAAGAAGATTCCCCAATGAACCTGAGTATCATCAGGCGGTTGAAGAGGTATTAGGTACTATTGAAGAAGAGTATAATAAGCATCCTGAATTCGATAAAGTTAACCTCATAGAGCGTCTTTGTATTCCTGATCGTGTTTATCAGTTTCGTGTGACATGGATGGACGATAAAGGCAATATCCAAACCAATATGGGTTATCGTGTACAGCATAATAATGCGATAGGTCCTTATAAAGGTGGTATTCGTTTCCATAGTTCAGTAAATTTGGGCATTTTGAAATTCCTGGCTTTTGAGCAGACTTTCAAGAACTCGCTGACTACATTGCCTATGGGTGGTGGTAAAGGTGGTTCCGATTTCTCTCCGCGCGGCAAGTCGAATGCAGAAGTAATGCGTTTCTGCCAGGCTTTCATGCTGGAATTATGGCGTCATATCGGTCCTGAAACCGATGTCCCAGCAGGTGATATTGGTGTTGGCGGTCGTGAAGTAGGCTATATGTTTGGTATGTATAAGAAATTGGCGCATGAGTTTACCGGAGTACTGACAGGTAAGGGACGTGAGTTTGGCGGTTCGCTGATTCGCCCGGAAGCTACCGGATATGGTAATATTTACTTCTTACTTGAAATGCTGAAGACCCGTAATATTGATATCAAGGGAAAGACTTGTTTGGTTTCTGGTTCGGGAAATGTAGCGCAATATACAGTTGAAAAATTAATACAGTTAGGGGCAAAAGTGGTTACAATGTCCGATTCTGACGGCTATATTTATGATCCGGACGGCATCGATCGCGAAAAGTTGGATTATATTATGGAACTGAAGAACTTGTATCGTGGACGTATTCGTGAATATGCTGAAAAGTATGGTTGCAAATATGTAGCAGGTGCGCGTCCTTGGAATGAGAAAGCAGATATCGCATTGCCTTCAGCTACGCAAAATGAAATCAATGGAGACGATGCCGCTGCTTTGGTTGCAAATGGTGTCATGGCTGTATCTGAAGGAGCAAATATGCCTTCTACTCCTGAAGCGATCCGCATATTCCAGGAAGCTAAGATTCTTTATGCTCCGGGAAAAGCAGCAAATGCAGGAGGTGTATCAGTCTCTGGTTTGGAAATGACACAAAACTCAATTAAATTGAGTTGGAGTCAGGAAGAAGTAGACGAGAAGCTGAAAAGCATTATGAAAAACATTCATGAAGCATGTGTTAAATATGGTACCGAAGCTGATGGCTATATTAATTACGTGAAAGGTGCCAATGTAGCTGGATTTATGAAAGTTGCTAATGCAATGATGGCTCAAGGCATTGTATAATAAGCGAGAAGCAAATAAGAAGATATAAATTAATTGAGTTTCACCCTTGTTGCAAAAAATGTAGCAAGGGTGAATTTGTATATAAGTGTGGGGAGTAGAAACGATTTCCGAATGAAAGGCGGGGGAATTTAGTTTGCTTATTTGTTTCTCTTATGTTCTTTTTCTTCTTCTTGTGGGATGCGGAAAGCTGTGTAAAGTTCAAGTACGGCTGCGATAGTTAGTCCGGCAATCCATTCATTATGATGCCATAAAATCATTATTACTCCTGTTAGTACTAAAACGACTGCCCCTATCATTTGCTGTCTTTGTAAGCGGCGTATAATTATATTTTCTCCATGTCTTTGTGATTTTATTTGTGCATAGGCAAATAAGATAGCTCCGGTCAGATAAATATAAGGAGCAAACTCAAAGCGGACAAATTGAAGCATGAGTCCGATGAACAAGCTGACTGTTCCTATGACAGCCATGAGATTCTGATATTTATTCATTATTTTAAATCTTCTTCAAAGATGAATATGTCTTCGTTTTCTTTTTTCATAAAATATTTTTCTCGGGCCACTTTTTCGAGCTCTTCCCGATTTGTCGTAATTTCCTTCAAAGTCTTGCTATCTTCCTCATATTTTTTCCGATAGCGTTCTATTTCCGACTTCAAACGACTGATTTCTCTTTGATGAGTAAAGCGGCGTATCAGGTTGTTTTCGTCTAATACCCCGATGATAAGAATAAAAGCTCCTAAGGTAGCCCAATATTTATATTTACCCACTATGTGCCAAATTGTTTTTAATTTTGTCATACGAACGTTTCTCTATTAAGTGCTACAAAGATAGTGAAAGGTGAGCGCAGAGGCAAAAGAAAAACTTGTTTTTCTGATTTGAATCTGCCGAACCGCATCCTATCTTCGTATAACAAAGATAGAAAAAGGTGAGAGCAGTACCAAGCCAAAAGTTTGCTTTTGAGCGAAGATATTGCCGGACCACGTTCTGTTCTATGAAACAAAAATAGCAGAAGGCAGGATTGCATCCCCGTCAAAAGTTAGTTTTTAGGTAAGGTGATGTTTGAAAGGATTGAGTTTTGATGAAGCATGGGGAAGAAATATTTCGCCGTTAACCATGTAGAAACGGAGATTTTATGTACATTTGCATAGATAACCAATCGTAAAAACGAACTCGTCCATGGAAGAAAACTATATTGTATCAGCGCGTAAATACCGCCCGTCAACCTTCGATACTGTGGTAGGTCAGCGTGCTTTGACCACAACTCTGAAGAATGCCATTGCCAGCAAGAAACTGGCACATGCTTATTTGTTTTGTGGACCTCGTGGCGTGGGTAAAACAACCTGTGCGCGTATTTTTGCCAAGACCATAAACTGTCTGCATCCCACCGCAGAGGGGGAAGCATGTAATGAATGTGAGTCTTGCAAAGCCTTCAATGAACAACGTTCGTATAACATTCATGAACTTGATGCTGCTTCAAATAACTCGGTTGAAGATATTCGTTCATTAATTGAGCAAGTGCGTATTCCGCCTCAGATAGGAAAGTATAAAGTATATATCATTGACGAGGTGCATATGTTATCGCAGGCTGCATTTAATGCCTTCCTGAAAACACTGGAAGAGCCTCCACGCCATGCTCTGTTTATTTTGGCGACAACGGAAAAGCATAAAATTCTGCCAACCATCTTGAGCCGTTGCCAGATTTATGACTTCAATCGTATCAGTGTGATGGATACGGTGGAGCATTTGGAAAATGTAGCGAAGAAGGAACATATAGAGGTTGAGCCGGAAGCATTAAATATCATTGCCCAAAAAGCAGACGGGGGGATGCGTGATGCCCTTTCAATATTTGATCAGGTGGTAAGTTTTACTAACGGGCATATTACTTACCAGAGTGTGATAGAAAACTTAAATGTGTTAGATTATGAATATTATTTTAAACTGACCGACTGTTTTCTTGAAAATCGGGTAGAAGACTGCTTGCTGCTGTTTAATGATGTGTTGAAAAAAGGATTTGACGGGAATCATTTTATTACAGGGTTGAGCTCTCATTTTCGCGACTTGCTGGTTAGCCGGGATGCAGCAACTCTTGTTTTGCTTGAAGTCGGGGCTTCTATTCGGGAGCGTTATCAGACTCAGTCGCAGAAATGTACTCCTCAGTTTCTTTATAAAGCCATGAAACTTTGTAACGATTGTGATTTGAATTATCGGTTAAGCAAGAATAAGCGCTTACTCGTTGAACTGACCTTGATACAACTTGCCCAACTGACAGCTCCTGTCGATGACGAGTTGGCGGGGCGTAGCCCTAAGAAGATGCTAACTCCGGTTTTTAATCAAAAACAACCTGCTTCTGCTACGCAGACACAAACATCTGCTGTTCAGGCACAAGTGCCTAAGGCTCAGCTCCAGCATGCAGTAAACAAGCCTTATCCGGTTCAGTCTATTGGTGGGGAAGTTGCCAAAGAGGCTAAAGCAGACTATAAAGATTCAGCAGTAGCGGAAGAACGTTCAAGTCAGTTGTCATTGCCTTCTACAGAGAGAAAGACTCCGGTGGTAAAAATGCATAGTTTAGGTATGTCTATCCGTAGAACCCAGCAAGTACTGCATCCTCAGGAAAAAACTCCGAATCCGGTTCAAACTGCAGCTCAAGCGGAAGCTACATGGGAAGATTATGTGTTCAATGAAGAAGACTTAGTATACCATTGGTATGAATTTGCGGCACGTCTGCCTAAGGAAGAAGCTGCTAATGCCGGTCGTATGATGAATATGAAGCCTGTGCTGCAGGGTGACAAGTCAACATTTGAAGTGGTAGTCGATAATGAGATTGTTCAGAAATACATGCAGCAGTTAGCTCCTCAGATTGAAGACCACTTGCGTACGCAGCTTCATAACCATAAAATAACCATGACTGTACGGGTTAGTGCTGCCAATGAAAATGTAAGAGCTTACAGCCATGTAGAACGCTTTCAGATGATGAGTAAGAAAAATCCGGGGCTTTTGAAGCTGAAGGAAGCTTTAGGGCTGGAACTTTCATAGAGGCATGCTTTTGCTGCCGAATGAGATAGAGACAACAAGACTTTATCAGCAAAGCCTTTGGCGGAATATTTTTCCGATAAGAATTACAATCTTGAGAGATTAAATCAGAAACGATGGCATGTGTAAATGAATAAAGAAAGTCATTTCACATGCCATCGTTTCTGATGAGATAGCCAGAGCTTACTCTATAAATTATTTTCAAGGAAAGCCTGTGTATTTGTTTTTAACGGCCGTCTGTTTATGTACCGTTAACTTACAAGTCATGATTTTGCATACGGTATTCCGCCAGCTTCTCATATTTTGTCCCTTTCCGTCCGTAGTTGCAATATGGATAAATTGAAATACCTCCCCGTGGAGTAAAGATGCCTGTAACTTCAATATATTTCGGGTCCATCAGTTTAATCAGGTCTTTCATGATAATATTCACACAGTCCTCATGGAAATCGCCATGATTACGGAAGCTGAACAAATACAGTTTTAAGCTTTTGCTTTCCACCATCTTGATATCAGGGAGATAACTGATACGTATTTCTGCGAAGTCAGGCTGTCCGGTAATCGGGCATAAACTGGTGAATTCGGGGCAGTTGAATCGTACCCAATAATCATTTTCGGGATGTTTGTTTATGAAAGCTTCCAGCACTTCAGGTGCATAATCTTGCTTGTAGGATGTTGTTTTTCCTAATATAGTCAGTTCGTCTTTTCTTTCCATTATGTCCAATTTTTTTTTATTTTAATTAGCGAATTGCCTTAAGGCAGACAGAAGCTGCCGTTTCTTTACTCAAGCTGCGCTTTTATTTTAGGGTTGCCAAGTATTTTTCCAACCCTTCCTTACGGAGTTTGCATGCCGGGCAATGCCCACATCCGTCTCCGGGAATCCCATTGTAGCAAGTCAGCGTTTCCTTCCGGATTAAATCTAAAACCCCTAACTGGTCAGCCATCTTCCATGTCTGTGCCTTATCAATCCACATAAGCGGAGTATGAATAACAAACTGGTCATCCATGGCTAAGTTTAACGTGACATTTAATGATTTGATGAAAGCATCCCGACAGTCCGGATAGCCGCTAAAGTCGGTTTGCGATACTCCGGTAACAATGTGATTGATACCTTTTTCGCGTGCGTATACTGCCGCAATACTCAGAAAAAACAAGTTGCGTCCGGGAACAAACGTGTTGGGAAATGTATTTTCGGGCTTTTCCTCATCCATGCAAATAGATAAGTCGGTCAGTGAGTTTTTACCCAGATGACCGATGAAGGAAACATCCATTGCATAAAAATCCACATCGGCTTTTCGGGCGATTTCTTTCGCCAGTTCTACCTCTTTTACGTGTTTCTGACCGTAAATAAAGCTGAGAGCATATACGTTTTTAAAGCGTTTTTTTGCCCAAAACAAGCAGGTGGTAGAATCTTGTCCACCACTGAATACCACAAGGGCTGAATCATTATTCATATTTCTAGAATTTGAAAGAAGCCGCGTATTGCCGTACGATGGCTGAGGCTATGATACGGGCTTGGTTTTTTGTTGGATTAAAAGAGATATTAAATGTCTTTGATTTTCAAAACATTGTAGGAAATATGCTCATCGTACACGTCACAGTCGTCTATCTGTTTGATGTAATTTACCACCCGGATGGTGACTGGAAGAATGACTATTTCATACAAGGTTTTAAGAACCACTTGCACCAGCATCATTTGAGCCAGTTCGGTGGCAGGCATCAATCCTCCGAAAGCCAAGGGGAAGAAAATAAGAGAGTCTGCACTCTCTCCGGCTACAGTTGAAAGGATGGCACGTGCAGAAAAGTGTTTTCCGTGTGATGCCACTTTCATGCGGCTCATTACATAAGCATTGATAAAGGAGCCGGCCAGAAAAGCTGTCAGGCTGGCAGCTGCAATGCGTGGGGCCATACCGAAGACAAAGTTAAATCCTTCTTCGCCCTCCCAAAAAGGAGCAGCAGGAAGAGCAACTGCCAGTTGCCCCATGGCTACCACCATGAAGTTCATCAGAAAGCCCATCCAGATAATCAGGCGTGCTTTACGGAATCCCCATACTTCGGCGATGCAGTCATTGATGATGTAGGAAATGGGAAAGACAATCAGTCCGGCAGTAACAGAAATAGGACCTAATTGTACGACTTTGGTTTCTAACAAGTTTGCAGCTATCAGGCAAACGCAAAACACAATACCTAAAACCATGAAAGGTACTGATACGAGATTTTCTTTTTTCATCGTTCCTGTTTTTATACGTGGTGTTCTGGAATACACGGCCGTTATTCACGGCATCGCATGTTATTTTTATCGGCTGCAAAGATAGAAAGAATTTGCCGGATAACAAAGAAACTTGTATATTTGTGTAAATGGATTTTAAAATATGGCACAGAATAACTTGTTGAGCGAGCAGTTCAGTTATATTGGGGCAAGCAAGACACCTACTCATTTGCATCTTTGCACTTATAATGCAGGGAAGGCAGACTTTTATTCGGCAAAGAGTATGGATGAATTAGTGCCTCATTTAGATGAGGAGTGCATTAACTGGGTACAAGTTCACGGGCTGCAGAATGCAGGTATGGTGGAGCAGGTATGCCGTTATTTCGGCATAGATTTTCTGACCACGCAAGACATCTTAAACTCCAAGCATTTGACTAAGATTGAAGAACATGAGGCTTACAATGTGATTATTTTAAAGCAGCTTGTTCCCGATGGAGCAAACAGCTATTCTCCTCAGCAGTTTTGTATCATCCAAGGCAAGCATTTTGTCTTGACGTTTCTTGAACGCGAAACCGACTTTCTGAATGAAATTCACGGGGCAATAAAAAATAATGTTTTGAAGGTGCGCAACCGGCAGTCTGATTTTTTGCTTAGTGTGATACTCAACAGTGTAATGGTAAGCTTTATATCTATCTTATCGAAGCAGGAAGATGAATTGGAAGACTTGGAAGAAGCGCTTCTTTCGCAAGAGAAATTGGTCGGCTCAAGTTTGGAGGAGATACAGCCTTACCGGCGCAATGTGCGGTTGATAAAAAAGAGCATAATTCCCTTGAAGGAACAGTTTAACAAGCTGTTTCATATGGATAATGTGTTGCTGCATGAAGAAAACCGTCCGTTTTTCAGTGATGTGAATGACCACCTTCAGTTTGTCTTGCAGACACTCGACGGCTGTCGGGATATGATTGTGGCACTGGTAGATCTTTATTTGTCGAATAATGACCAGCGGATGAACAATATCATGAAACAGCTGACGGTAGTTTCCACCATTTTCATCCCACTGACTTTTCTGGCAGGCATTTGGGGCATGAATTTTCAGTGGATGCCCGAGTTGACATGGAAACACGGTTATCTTTTTGCATGGATATTGATGTTGGTACTCGGGCTGGGGGCTTATGTGTATTTTAAACGTAAGAAATGGTATTAATAGAAAAGAACGATGAAAAAGCGAGATTTATATGCCAAGGTGATTGAATATTTTCAAGAGGCAATGCCGGTAGCTGAAACCGAACTTCATTACGAGAATTCATATCAGTTGCTGGTGGCTGTTATTTTAAGTGCCCAGTGCACCGATAAGCGGGTCAATATGGTGACTCCGGCTTTATTCGAGGCTTTTCCGACTCCCGAAATTCTGGCGTCAGCTGCGCCTGAGGTGGTCTTTGAATATATTCGGAGTGTAAGCTATCCTAATAACAAGGCTCGTCATTTGGTGGGTATGGCAAAAATGCTGGTAAGTGATTTTCAGAGTGAAGTGCCCGATACGTTAGAGCAGTTGGTAAAGCTTCCCGGGGTGGGGCGTAAAACAGCGAATGTTATTCAGAGCGTGGTGTTTAACAAGGCGGCTATGGCGGTTGATACACATGTGTTCCGGGTGAGTCATCGCATCGGTCTGGTGCCGTCTACTTGCAAGACCCCCTTGGCTACTGAAAAGTATTTGGTGAAATATATTCCTGAAAGTCAGGTAGCCAAGGCACATCATTGGCTGATTCTTCACGGGCGATATGTCTGTACAGCCCGCTCACCTAAATGTGCCGAGTGTGGCTTAAACGGGTTATGTAAAGAGTCGCTAAAGGTTGAACTCCACAGGTAAACTGAAGGTCTGGAATACGCTTAGGCGTTTCACGAAAAATGTCTTGGCGTTTAAATGGAAACGACCTTGCGTTTTTCACGAAGCGCAAGGTCGTTTTTTTTAGTGTGTGTTTCTATATTGTTTAGGCGACATTCCCGTATATCGTTTAAAGTACTTTCCAAAGAAAGAAATGTCCGGAAAGTTCAGGGAGTAAGCGATTTCCTGAATCGTCATTTCTGTGGATCGCAATTTGGCTTGTGCGTCATGGATGATGAATGAGGAAATGATGTCGGTTAGAGTTTTTCCTGTTATTTTTTTTATGGTAGTACTCAAGTGCTGTGGAGAAAGGTGCATCTTCTCAGCATAAAAAGAAACGTTTCGTTCTGTTTTGTAATATTGGATAACGATGCGCACCAGTTCTTTTACTATTTCTTGGTTGCGGTTATACCGGGCTGGTTCAAGATTCGGCTTTTGTTTATAAATATATCCCAGATTCAGGATAAGCATGCTGTATGCCAGACTCATCTGGGTTTCACTCATGAATCCGTTTCCGTATCTCAATGACTTGATTTGCAACATAAATGTGTTGTAGAAGATTTCTGCCATCGGCGGTTCCAGTTTCAATACCGGTTTTTCGAATATATACGGAGTATATTCAATGGTGTGTGAAAACAGACGGGAACTTCGGATGAGCTTTTGTGAGAATCCTACAAAAATGAAGCGGCAGTCCGGGCTTTGTTCGGTGAGTTGGACGTAAAGGTCGGGGAAAATAATCGCAATCGAATTGGCCTTCATCTGATACTGGGTAAGATGAATGGTCAGTGTACAGGTACCTCTGACGCACAACAAGAAAATGCATCCCGGAGAGGGTATGGGAAACTTGAATAGCTGCTTGAATTTACCATACAGGTCTATTCCGGCCATCATGTCGGCTCCTGCGGGAATTAGATCTGACTTTTCAAGTTTTTTCATGGGCATGCTTTGTCTCTTTTTTTTGATTACGGAAGGCAAATATAGTGTATTTGTTTTTATATTCCAAACATTGAATTGTTTGTTTTTTTTGTTGCCTTTCAGGGGATAAGTCAGATGTGATATCCTTGTAAAAGAACTTGATTCCTATATCCGGGAGGAGGAATTGCCGAATGCCGGACGGGGTGTTGACGGTAGGCGGTGGTGATGGAAAACCGGTGTATGCCGGTGGGGTTCAGAAGAACAGGCAGGGAAATAAAAAAGTGGCTTCCGTAGAGAAATCTTTGCTATTATGTGAAAAAGACTTAAGAAAAAATACGGCATATGATTGTATTTTGTATTTTCGTTGTCAGTACGAAAACTATAAGTTTAATATAATGAAAACCACTAATTTGTATCTTGTAAGTTTGGTATTCGTTGCCATTTTGGGCGGTCTGTTGTTTGGGTATGACACCGCAGTAATTTCGGGAGCCGAACAGGCTTTGCAGAAACATTTGGGACTTAATTCTTTTTGGCATGGTGTAACCGCCTCCAGTGCCTTGGTAGGATGTGTGGTAGGTGGAGCCATATCGGGAATATGCGCTTCCCGTTTAGGGCGGCGCAACTCGCTCCGGCTGGCAGCTGCCTTGTTCTTTGTTTCGGCCTTAGGTTCTTATTATCCTGAGTTTTTATTCTTCGAAAAAGGAGATACTTCATTTTCACTGATACTTACATTTAATCTGTATCGTATTATTGGTGGGGTGGGAGTCGGCTTGGCTTCGGCAGTCTGCCCGATGTATATTGCTGAAATAGCTCCTTCTGAAATCCGCGGGAAATTAGTATCCTGTAACCAGTTTGCCATTATCTTCGGAATGCTGGTGGTTTATTTTGTAAATTACCTGATAAAAGACGGTATGCCGGCAGAAACGCTGGTATCCGATGGCTGGCGCTATATGTTCGTATCCGAAGCCGTTCCGGCTGCTTTGTTTGGCATTTTGCTGTTCTTTGTGCCCAAGACCCCCCGTTACCTGGTGATGGAAGGAAATGACGAGAAGGCCATGAACGTATTGGAGCGTATCAACGGAAAAGAAAAGGCTGTGCAGATTTTGGCAGACATAAAGGCGGTAACTGGTGAAAAAACGGAAAAGCTGTTCGCCTATGGTGTTGCCGTTATAGTAATCGGTATCCTTCTTTCCGTGTTCCAGCAAGCCATTGGCATCAACGCCGTATTATATTATGCCCCACGTATTTTCGAAAAGATTGGGGGCGGAGGCGATGGCATGATGCAGACCGTCATTATGGGTGTTGTCAATATTATATTTACTTTGGTTGCCATTTTTACGGTTGAGAAAATCGGAAGAAAACCTCTTTTGATAATCGGCTCGTTAGGCATGGCATTCGGTGCATTGGGAACAGCTGCCTGCGATGAACTTCAGGCAGGAGGCATGATTGCGGTACTGTGTATCATTGTTTACGCTGCATCGTTCATGATGTCATGGGGACCTATATGCTGGGTATTGATTTCAGAGATATTCCCGAACACCATTCGTGGAAAAGCTGTTGCCATAGCCGTTGCTTTCCAGTGGATATTCAACTATTTGGTTTCATCTACCTTCCCGGTGATGTATGAATTCAGTCCGTTCTTTGCCTATTCCATTTATGGCGTTATCTGTTTGGCGGCAGCCGTGTTTGTATGGAAATGGGTTCCTGAAACCAAAGGCAAGACTTTGGAAGAAATGAATCAGCTTTGGTTGAATCGCAAAAAATAAAATGCATATTTAAACAGGTTTAAGAAAGATTCTTTCAAAAATTACAGAAAGTTTTCTTCGGGAGTATGTAGTTTTTATGAAAATGCTTATATTTGCATCCCGAATTGTGAAGTGCCATAATTGGGAAAGAAATGTATAGTTTACAAAAAGAAAAAAAGACATACGATATAGTATAAACACCCGGAATTGCTTTTCGGCAAATCCGGGTGTTTTTTATAATGTAGAGTCTGGAACTTTTCATGTGTCCGGTCTAATCCCAGAAAAAGAGAAGCCTTTGCAGTTCAAGACAGACTGACTGAGAATACGAGACTATTTAATAAAACAATATTAGGGTATATATAAGGTAATGAGAAATGTAACGTTAATCCTTGACGACGGGAGCCGTTTCCATGGCAAGTCGTTCGGTTATGAGAAACCGGTGGCAGGTGAAGTTGTGTTTAACACTGCGATGACCGGTTATCCGGAAAGTTTGACCGATCCTTCGTATGCAGGTCAGCTCATGACGCTGACTTATCCATTGGTTGGTAATTATGGTGTTCCCCCATTTACTATGGAAGAAAACGGAGTTCCTACTTTCATGGAAAGTGAAAAAATCCACGCTGAGGCTATTATTGTCAGCGATTACAGCGAGCAATACAGCCATTGGAATGCAGTGGAAAGCTTGGCCGACTGGCTGAAGCGTGAACAGGTTCCGGGCATTACAGGCATTGATACGCGTGAACTGACCAAAGTGCTTCGTGAACACGGAGTGATGATGGGTAAGATTGTATTTGATGATGAGCCCGATCATATTCCGGAAGCTGCTTATGCCGGAGTGAATTATGTGGATAAGGTTTCCTGCAAGGAAGTGATTCGTTACAATGAAGGCGAAGGAAAGAAAAAGGTAGTGCTGGTGGATTGTGGTGTGAAATCGAACATCATCCGCTGTCTGCTGAAGCGAGATGTGGAAATCATCCGCGTTCCTTGGAATTACGATTTCAATTCACTTTCATTCGACGGTCTGTTTATTTCGAATGGTCCAGGCGACCCTGATACTTGTGATGCAGCCGTGCAAAACATCCGTAAGGCAATGCAGAACGAGCAACTTCCTATTTTTGGTATCTGTATGGGTAACCAGTTGATTTCTAAGGCAGGTGGTGCAAAGATATATAAGTTGAAATACGGACACCGAAGTCATAACCAGCCGGTGCGTATGGTGGGAACAGAACGCTGCTTCATTACCTCGCAGAATCACGGTTATGCGGTAGATAACAATACGTTGGGAGCCGATTGGGAACCTTTGTTCATCAATATGAATGATGGTTCGAATGAAGGTATCCGCCATAAAAATAACCCTTGGTTTTCTGCACAGTTTCATCCGGAAGCTGCCAGCGGACCTACCGATACCGAATTCTTGTTTGATGAGTTCGTGAAATTACTTTAAACGGTATTTTTGCCGCTTGAAAAACTAAAAAACTCAACAACTTAAAAACTGACATTACATGAAAGAAAATATAAAGAAAGTATTATTGCTTGGTTCCGGAGCATTGAAAATCGGTGAAGCCGGAGAGTTTGATTACTCTGGTTCGCAGGCACTGAAAGCCTTGAAGGAAGAAGGTATTGAAACCATCCTCATCAACCCTAACATTGCTACCGTACAGACCTCGGAAGGAGTGGCAGATAAAATTTACTTCCTGCCTGTAACTCCTTATTTCGTGGAGAAAGTGATTGCAAAGGAACGTCCGGATGGGGTTTTGCTGTCGTTCGGCGGACAGACTGCCCTGAACTGTGGAGTAGCTCTTTACAAGGCGGGTGTATTTGAAAAATACAATGCACAGGTGCTCGGAACTCCGGTGCAGGCCATCATGGATACAGAAGACCGTGAACTCTTTGTCCAGAAGTTGGATGAAATCAACGTGAAAACCATCAAGAGCGAGGCGGTTGAAACGATTGAAGAAGCTCGCCGCGCTGCCAAGGAACTGGGCTATCCGGTCATCATCCGTGCTGCTTATGCACTGGGAGGATTGGGCTCCGGTTTCTGCGATAATGAAGAAGAACTG
>URDR01000054.1 GCA_900546645.1 uncultured Bacteroides sp.
TGGATGCTATCCACGATACTGTTCACGAAATGGCTAAAGACGAAGCTCGTCACGGTAAAGGCTTTGAAGGTTTGTACAACAGATACTTCAAGAAATAATCAAGATTTAAAATCTGAACTCTGATAGCAAAAGAGGGTGCATATGCACCCTCTTTTTTTTTCGATTCTATACGCTTAGACATTTCAGACAAAACGTCTAAGCGCTTAAAGTAAAACGCCTAAACGTTTCATTTCACATGACACCAAGAATCAGCGACCACTTTTCAACCAAGTAAGCTTATGCCAAACAGTTTCCAGCGGACCACGCTTATAATGATGGAACCACCAATGGGCAAACGCCAGCTGAGCCAAGAAAAACAGGCAACCGATAAGCAAGCTGTAAGTTGTACCAACCACCTTATGCAATTCTAATCCGTAACCGAAATATAAGAAACTTCCCACCACCGACTGCATAACATAGTCTGTAAGACTCATCTGCCCATAAGGAGCAAGAATACGCTGAACCTTCCCGTCATTAGCCCAATAAAGCAACAAGAAAGCTGCTACCATAGATAACATGAAAAACAAATTGTACCAAGAATTAAGAATTGTTTCCATACTGTCTAGAATAAAAGCAGACTCTATCTGGGTAAAAACAAATCGCTTGAAATAATACATCAATACCGCAATGGGCAAAGAAAGGCATAATACACGCTGCCAAAACAGACGAGATTTAGCCAGCGATTCGGCTGTAGAGGCACTGAAATAGCCTAAACGCCCCAATAGCATACCCAACATAAACAAAGAGCAGGTTTGACACACACGCCCGTAGCACCATGCCCAGTTCAAGCTTGCCAGCTGTCCGGTAACAAAATTAGCCTTAACCATTTCAACAAGAGATGTTCCTCCTAACTGCGGATAGACATCACCTAAAGAGAAAATCATCTGCTTAGGGGCAAAATCCGGATTAAACAAAGCAGCCAATACCTTAACCCACTCTACCGGCTGCAGCATCAAAATAAGAGCCAATATAAATAAAGGTTTATTTCCCCAATGGCGCACCGGGACCAAAATAAAGCCAAGAATCGCATAAAGCACCAGGATTTCACCCGGGAAGAAGCAAGCATTTAAAAAGCCAAACCCCAATAACAAGACCAAACGCCACATGTAACGATTTTTAAAATCTTCTCCTCTTTTTTCCGCGCTCCGGCTTTGAAGATAAAAAGTAAAACCAAACAATAAAGCAAAAATGGCATACGCTTTTCCGGAAAAACTAAAGAAAAGCATATCCCACAAGGAGCTGTCAAGCGCTTTCAAACCTGCAGATGTTGTTTCCGGAAACGAATAAAAATTGAAATGTTCGATATTATGAAGTAACATAATACCCATAACAGCAAATCCACGCAAAGCATCGACAGCTAAAATACGTTCTTTTTTCTGAATCAAATTAGGTTCCATAGAAGTTAGAAATTTACAATATGTGTTTTTAAGGAAAGAGTACTTAAGGGATTATTAAAATGTGGTTTTACACTCATCAGAAATAAATAAAAAAAAGAAATCCGGCACAATCTATGACGTTACCGGATTCCTTTTATTTCTCGAAATCAAAACAGATTGTTTTCCGAGTATCTTTTTGCTGCTTTACAATGATTACTTTTTAGAATCATTCGCTTCAGCAGCGTCAGCCGCAGGAGTTTCAGCCGCAGGAGTTTCAGTTTGAGGTGCAGCAAAACCGGCAGGAGCGTTCAACGGATTTGTTTTCTGTTCTTTTACTGCCTGCTCCATGATAACAGAAGATGATTCAGCTGCAGAAGGAACTACATAAGAAGCTGCAATACTGATAACTACCATAAAGGCAGCCAGCCCCCACGTAAGTTTCTCGATAAAATCTGTAGTCTTCCGAACACCCATAATCTGGTTTGAAGATGCGAAGCTTGAAGAAAGACCTCCTCCTTTTGAGTTTTGCACCAATACGACGAAACACATCAATACGGCTGCAAGTACCATCAATACAATAAATAATAGATACATTTTCGTTATTTTGATTTAGCGTTAATAATCAGTTTCTCTAAAAATCTTATTTGGTCTGCAAAGTAAGTATTTTTTTTTGGATATTTCAAATTTAATTTTTTAATAATTTCCAAGGCTTTGTCATATCGCTGCTGCTTCACATAGATTTTAGCCAATGTTTCAGTAAAATAGTTCTCCTCTCCTTCTTCCTCTTTCTCTTTTTCAGACATTTCTGCAAAGACAGGTTCTTCTTCATCTTCGTCAGGGACTTTATTTATCATTTCTTCCGACTGCTCAATGAAATGGTCTATCAAATCTTGTCCGTGTAAAGGAGCCGTTTGTCCGGAAGAACTGTCTGCATCGGCTTGCAGCAATACAGAAGTATAATCGGCTGCAGCACTCTCGGGTAAGGGAAGTTCTTGGGGCACCGGCTCTGACAGGTCGGCAAGAAAGCGGTCGATTAAGTCAAGCGTACGGTCGGTTGAGCCCCCTTCTCCTTCCTTCTGCTCTGTCCTTTCATGTTTTTTTATGAGAAACCGTTCACCCTCTATATAATAAAACAACACGCTCAGGTCGGCCACAAACAAAGCCCCCCTACGCAATTCCTGCTTAAAAGAAGGATCCTGCGTCAGGAAAAGGTTTTTCAAATACAAAATCCATGCAGTTTGGAAATAAGGATAACGCGCCAGAAGCATCTTCAGTTCATACAAACTGTCTTTATTCAACAGTTCCGGATGCTTAATCCATTCCTCCAGTTTTTGCTGTATAATCATAGGCTTACCAGTTGGCTACTGTAGCATTGAATATTTGTTCCACAATTTCATCAATCATCTGAGAAACCAGTTCCTCCTGCACAGCCGAGAGCTGCTGGCTTGCATTATATTCACGGCTTGCCGAGAACTGCTGCTCAAAATCTTCCGCATGATTTGTATTATTTACAAAGCGTACATTCACCGTCATGCGAAGCTCAGCCATCGTAGAATAACCATCCGAGCCAATTCCTTTGTTATAAGCATCATAATTGGTGATTTCTCCTGCCAGCTCCAAGTCACCCCCCTGACGCACCTGACGCAGACGGGTCTGTTGCATGTATTCATCCTGCAAGGCTGTATTAAACATAGACTCCATCGGGCCCCATACGAATGCAGCCGAACGGTTAGGAAAATTTTCAAACGAAATCGTTTTTACTTTTTCATAGTTAATGGAAGAACCATTAAATTTATAAGATACCGTACAAGCAGTAACTACACACACCACCGCCGAAAGCAGTGATATCAATCTCCATGATTTCTTAATCAAGCCCATATTCTTTTATTTTACGATAAAGGGTACGTTCAGATATTTTCAAGTCTTGCGCTGCGTTTTTCCGTTTTCCATGATGCCGCTCCAGTGCTTTGCGAATCATTTCCTTCTCTACTTCATCTAATGAAAGATTTTCTTCGATATACTCTTCCGTATCTTGCACCTCGGTTTCTTCATGATTCACCGGCTTGACAGGGGTTATATGATTAACGGTCTGAACCGGACCCATAACCATCGGGGAATCTTGTACAAGGCTAACCGAAGTGTCAGGTATATAATGCACAGGCTGATTGGTTACCGGATTCATGGGATGCCCGGCAGTGCGCTCTGCCATGATATCATGCATGAATTTTTTCAGCTCGGTCACATCGCGCCGCATATCAAACAGCACCTGATATAAAATTTCACGCTCGCTTTCAAATCCTTTTCCCCCGGAAGTTGTTACATGTTTTCCTCCAAGAAAAGCCGGAAGGCGAGACTCATGCTGTGCCGGAAGATAAGTGCGCAAAATATCCGGAGTAATATCCCGGTTTGTCTCTATAATTGAAATCTGCTCAGTGATATTTTTCAGCTGACGCACATTCCCGGGCCATGAATAGGAAGTGAGAACCTGCTTGGCTTCATCAGTCAACTGAATAGCAGGCATACGATATTTTTCGGCAAAATCACTGGCGAACTTACGAAAAAGAAGTGCAATGTCTTCAGAGCGCTCACGTAAAGAAGGAACCTTGATAGGCACTGTGTTTAAGCGGTAATACAAGTCTTCACGGAATCGCCCTTCGGCCAGTGCTTCGGCAAAATTCACGTTCGTGGCAGCTACTATGCGGACATCAGTCTTCTGCACTTTCGATGAACCGACTTTGATATATTCACCCGATTCAAGCACACGGAGCAGACGAGCCTGGGTAGAAAGAGGGAGCTCTCCTACTTCATCCAAAAAAATAGTACCGCCATCGGCTTCGGCAAAATAACCTTTCCGGTCACTGATTGCTCCGGTAAATGCTCCTTTTTCATGGCCAAACAGTTCGGAGTCAATGGTTCCTTCCGGAATGGCTCCACAGTTAACGGCTATATAAGGCCCGTGTTTACGGCGGCTGAACTGATGAATAATCTGCGGAAAACTTTCTTTTCCCACCCCACTTTCACCGGTTACCAACACCGACAAGTCGGTAGGTGCCACTTGAATAGCTATATCGATGGCGCGGTTTAATCCTTCAGTGTTACCGATAATACCAAACCGCAATTTTACATTCTGTATTTCTGATTTTACCATAATTCAAAACTACTTATATGACAAAATTACTAAAAATTAGCATGAACAGGTAATTTTGGCAGAAAAAAAAGACAATCAAAATACAGTACGAATCATAAAACGGATTCCCCATTTATTAGCTGTAGGGAGTTCGTTATAATTCAAGCGACGTACATATTCCACATGGAGCAACTTGAAAATATTATGAATACCCGCACTGATTTCCACATAGGGTTTCTTCTTATCCATCACATAGCTGGAAGTATGATAAACCCCGTCTGCATCATAATGTCCGGGAAACATCATCAGCTCGGAATCGTCATGATTTTTCGACAGCAAAGGATTGTTTTTACTGGTTAAGGTACCCCACAGGCACTTTACTCCGATAAATTCACGCCATTTCAGTTTCTTCAAGAGCGGAATACGATTGAATATTTTTCCCTGCAAGTTCCATGACACATCAAGCGAAGCATAGCGGTCATTCAGAAATTCCATGTTGTTAATCAAACTGAAGGTATTGTCTTGAATGATATACGATAAGTTGGCAGCCGGCATAATCAACAGAGGGAACGGTACCTTATTCCACTGCGCACCTCCCTTGATGTAAGTATCTATATTACCCCATGAGCTAAGCCACCAGCGCTTATAAAAGCCTATTTCACTTAAATTATAAGAATAATCAGAACCTAAGACCCCTTTTACTCCAATTGTATGCTGAAGAGTGAACACCGGTGCATCAAGGTTGATAGGCAGACGGCGTTGCTTGGTATTGATGAAGGTCTCACCCGGAGCATAACGGAGTGCAACCGTAGCCTCGGCTACGGAGAAATCATGTACGTTATACGGAGAGTTCACCCATTCGGTTCCCGACAGGTTTCCTGCAGCAATTGCTTGTTGCAACTGTTGTTCTCCCGCCATGGTACGATAAAACAACTTTCCACATGGCTCATAGTTTGAATGCTTCAACACCAATGTAGTCTTCAGTCCCGACTCACGCTCCAACTCATATTTTACACTGGCTGTACGCTCATAGTTATACTGATCGACCGACGTTACTTTAAACGAAGTAAACACATTATCCTTATCGGTTCCCATAAATTTATCGGTGGGAAGCATGTTATCATAAGAATATGAAAATGTCAGCGAATTAATAGGGTATTCTCTGGGCAAATATTCTTTTTTGTTAAAGGAATATTCCAACTCAGCTTTATACTTCGATTTTTCATCCTTAAACCCATAAGCATAATAGCCCCGTAAGAAAAGATGAGGGTGCAAATTAGCCGTAGTTTGTGCAGAAGCACGCAGACGAAGCCCGTCAATGTAATTGCTCGAAATCAGGGTATTAATCGGTCCGATATCCACCTTGCTCGGTTTTCCTTTCACTCCGGTTTCCACAAAGTTCTCAATAAAGGCCTTTGCTACAAACATGATGTACTTGAAACCTTTAATCTTACTTAAGTTATCCACAAACGAATCCATCGTTTTTTCCGACTTGGTAAGTTGTGTAGGGCGATATCCTTCCCAAAAGTTATCATCTCGCATCATGGCATTTACATCTTTAATCTCATCACCTTTCCGCTTGAATATCCTATCAGGAATTTCATCGAATCCAAACTCCGAGTACCGAGTGGTACGCCTTACCTGAAACGAACCCAGCAATTTCTTCAAGTACGACAGTTCACAAGTCATATCATCCACCTTCAACACCCATTCGCCCGAAGGGAGTTCACCAAACTCTTGTTCAATAATCATATTATCAACAAAGTTGATATCAGTTTTCTTGGGAAGATTCAACACACATTTTCTTACACGGTACGTAGAGTCCGCCAAAACATATAAATGCCCGGTAAAGCCAAAATCCTGTGAATTGTTCGGCACAAATGTCAGATGGAAATACTGTTCCCGGTCAACGGTAAGCGTATCCATGATATAGTATTTATAGAAATTTATTCCGGCATTCGAAATGGGGCTGTCGAAAGGATACTGCAAAAAGCGGAAACGGTCTTCATAGATATTGATATCCTGGAAGACATCTTTTAATACCGTAGTCAGCATATCTCCGGTATTAAACAGCTCATTGATACCAGAAGAGTTTACTCCTTTTACGATGGTCTTTTCACTATGCGGGTCTTTCCGGTAAACCTTTTCTGATACCGTTTCATCTACCGATATCGGGAGAATATTCTTACCGGTTACATCACACACCTCAACTTGTTCACGAAAGAACGGATATTTCTTAAACAAGTTTGACTCACGCAAAGAGTCGGTCGTTATATTATTTAATGAGAATGTAATCTTTTGATACTTATTATAATGATAGTAGTCATTAACCCCTAAGTCGTTTACTTTCTTGGCGGCAATGACTTTTTTCATCATTTCTACAGCCGGATTATTTTTCCGCGAATATTTTTCTTTTTTAGGTTTCACCACCACCTCGTCAAGAACCAGATCCGGCTTCATCTTTACATTCAACTTACGCGTATTCGATGAAACTTTCAGCACCTGTGTACTGTAACCTACCATCGAAAAAGTAAGTTTATTCCAGCCGTCATGGTATGCTATTGAATAATTTCCATCAATATCGGTAACCGTCCCTACTCCTTTTCCCTCATAATAAATGTTCAAATAAGGTATCGGGTCTCCTGTCTCTGAGTCTGTCACTACTCCTCGAATCTGTGCTGAGAGTTTGGCCACTCCCATACATAACACTATTATAAACAATAATCTTTTTACCATAAAAATCAGAACCTTCTCTTTCTTTTATTTCCAAACAAGGATTTTGCAAAGGTACACAGGCTAAAGTTCTTCTACAAATTTGCATGGGTGAAAAGCGACAATCTTACCTTTTTTTATGAATAATAGAATAATATCTACAATCTAAAAAAAACAGATTGAGCCAAAAAGCGAAAGAATCAAACTCTTTTTTAATCGCCTCTATAATAATAAAGCAACGCATGTCGAGCTATAAAATCGGCATTCTGACGAATCAGTTCATGCCCCTTTCCATCGGGAAAAGCTACATCAGGAAGCAAATTTTCACGCAACACATACAGCAACAAATCAGGAGGGCATAATGTTTCTTCAGTCAGCAGCCGGAATGCATGCTGCGATGCCAAGACGGAATTATACATCGGATTTGCCGAATCGGCTATGTATTCACATATATCTTTTGCCAGCAAAATTCCTTTCTCCGGATTTGCCATCAATATAAAGTTGCGATGCGCTTTCATCTGGGGAAGTGTGTGACTGTCATCGTCAGCCCATTTCAGTTTTTCAACAAGAAAACGGCGCAAAGCGTCATATCCATTCAGGTAGACTACCGGACATCCACCGGTGGCATCCACAAAAAGCTGATAGGTTGCCGCATTTTTCCCACGCACCTTGGCAGGAACCGCTACCTCTGGCTGAAAGAGTCCTTTCACCGATTTCCATACCTGTGTATTCTCACCGGCTAAAAGTTCAATCCACTCGGAAAGAAACAGTGCCAAAGGACCTACCGGAACAATAAACCGGTCGGAAGGGGTAACATTTGCAATATATGGTTGCATGGAAGGTTCGGTCAGATAAGAATGCCCAAATAACCAAGCCAGTTTACGCCCAGCTTCTTTTTCATCGGCAAAAGAATCAAAATATCCTTCCAGCAACGGGTTTTCAGGAGCTTCTTCATAGGCCTCCGCCAATATACGATAAAATGTTGCGGCTTGCTTTTTTATCCGTTCATCCTCCGGATTGATATAGGCGTGCTTGTACAGTGCTTTTTCCCATGTATTCCATATCAAAAAGCATATATCTTCTTCATTCACCTCATCTGACTGATAATCAGATGACACCGGATAAAAAGGCAAAGGCTTACCATATAAGCGCGTATGCTCACGTACAAAACCTTTCCAGCAGCCTAAACCGGAAATGACATCTTCTAAATAGGCTGCAATATAAAGACACATTTTCTTCCGGAACAACAATGGAAGTTCATCCAACGCACAAACCGCATAAAGTTTGTTTGCCAAGCCCACGAAATAAGCATCTGAAGGCTGAATTAGGGTATAAGGATGGATTTCCATCCAGTCTTTGGGATAAATAACTTGTTTACTCATAAATAGTTCGTTTTATTGCTTAGTAAAAACGGTAACAGCCAATGAACATATTACCAAAAAGATACCCACGCTTACCACTCCAAGCCAACCCAACGCGTGCCAAAAAGAGCCGGCAAGAAAAGTTCCCAGCGAACCGCCTACAAAGTAAGTTGTCATAAATATAGTATTGGCGCGACTTGAAGCTTGAGGAACGAGCGACAAGACACGCGTTTGATTACTAATCTGAACGCATTGCATACCAATATCGATAATGACAATACCGATTATAAAGGAAATATAAGTGTACTGGAAAAGCAACATCCCTATCCATGCAATTATCATCAGTACACAACCGATATAAGTTAATTTTCTTGCTCCTAATCTGCGAACCGAACTTCCCACAAACGAGGCGGTTAACGCTCCGGCAATACCACATAAGCCCAACATTCCAATCAGGTTATTTCCTGTATAAAAGGGAGGTCCGCTTAATTTAAAAGCCAGACAGGCCCATAGTGCCAAAAAACTGCCAAAACAGAATCCTGCCCGCAGCGAGATGATACGGATTGCCGGATTATTCACATAAAGCGAAAACAAAGATTTCATTAAACCTCGATACGTTCCCTGATAATTAGATGGCGTATCGGGCAAAATTTTCATCACAATAAAAACGCAGGCTGCCATAAAACAAGAAGCCACATAATACATTGTTCTCCACCCCCAATACTCTCCGATGATTCCACTAATGACACGTGAACCTAAAATTCCGGTCAGCAAACCACTTACCAGTATCCCAACATTACGTGCCTTATTCTCTGGTTTGGAAAACTGAGAAACAACAGGAATGAAAACCTGAGGCATCACCGAACAGATGCCAGTTACCAATGAAGCAAACAAGATAAAACGGATATCGGGAGATACGGCTATAAAAAACATAGATAAGGTCAGCAATGCAAAATTTATCACCACTATCTTCCGGCGCTCATATAGATCCCCCAAGGGGATGATAAACAACA
Source organism: uncultured Bacteroides sp. (assembly GCA_900546645.1). Taxonomy (GTDB): domain Bacteria; phylum Bacteroidota; class Bacteroidia; order Bacteroidales; family Bacteroidaceae; genus Phocaeicola. The sequence continues at coordinate 9,629 of URDR01000054.1, forward strand.
ACCCTAAAGCATAACCTATCTGAGTGGTCATCGGTACCAGATTAGCAGTAAACTCTGAGATGCGTAAATCTTCACTGATACGATTCAGCAGCGGCTGGTTATAATATAAATTGGCCACTGCAATACCCGAAATGATAGCCAGCCCCCATAATAAGGAGGCAGGTATCCCTTTATTTTCTTCTAAATATTTCACCATCATTTTCTAATTTCTTTTCACAAAATGATACGCTATTGCTACAGGTTCTTATAAGAAGTATTTCAGTTCGTCTACTTTACATCAAGAGGTAAGACGAACTGCATATGCATAGCTCTCCATCCATACCCACCAGCTTTTCCGGCAAATCTGATTTCCTTACTCTCCGTACCGGTAGATAAAGCAACATAAAATCATAGCAAAAATACAAAAAAACAATCTAAAAAGAAACATAACTGACAAAGCGTCGTAAAAAAGAGCAATTTGTCAGCAGACACTTTCCTTTATCGGTTAACAAAGTATGCAAAGATTTAAAACTGTATTCCACAAAGTAAAAGAAGTTTTCACAACATTAAAAAGACTGCCATTTTTTACGCTCTTTTCATAAGGGTACATTCTTTGCATTTTATACTGCGAATCGCAAAAATCAAGAAAACAAAGCGATTAGAAAATGTAATGTATAACTTTAAAATATAGGAGATTACAACTATGATGCCTGTTAAAAAGTACAATAGTCAGACTTGGTTACCAAGTATTTTCAATGATTTTTTCGACAATGAATGGATGGTAAAAGCGAATGCTACAGCTCCTGCTATCAATGTCATAGAAAGTGATAAGGACTATAAAGTTGAAGTAGCTGCTCCGGGCATGACAAAAGATGACTTCACCATTCATTTAAGTGAAGACAACGAACTGGTCATCACCATGGAAAAGAAAAATGAAAACAATCAGGAAAACAAAAAGTATTTGCGCCGGGAATTTTCTTACTCTAAATTCCAGCAAAGTCTGATTCTTCCCGATGATGTAGAAAAAGATAAAATCAGTGCTAATGTCAATGACGGTGTCTTGACCATTGATTTGCCTAAACGTACCCCCGAAGAAAAAGCCAAAGTAAACCGACAGATTGAAATTCATTAATCCATCGTCAAAGACATAATAAGAAGAAGATGTATCCTTCATTGAAGCGAAGTTTCATGTAAGATACACCTTCTTTTTTTCATCTGAACCTTTGCACTGAAAAATTATACAGCCTTCCCCATTACATAAGCATCTTGCAGCTTACTGTTTTCCGCAATCGCACGCGGACCGGTTACTCCACCGCAAAAAAGAGTACCCGCAAGCCTGCTCTTAGGATAGCAGTCAATCCAACCCGTCAGCCCCACCTCTGCCCGCTTCGGTGTTTCCTCCTCTTCTTCTGCTGCGGTGGTAAGCAAATACACATCGCGGAACTTATAATCAAGAACAAACAAAGCGTTCAATCGGTCAATAAGCACTTTCATTTGCCCACTCATTTCGTAATAATAAATAGGAGTAGCCCAGCAAACCACATCTGCATTCAGCACTTTCTGCATAATATCATTGACGTCATCGTTTATTATACATTTACCTAACTTCTGACAAGCAAGACAGCCTTTACAAAAGCCAATATTTTTACCTGCCAATGACAGTATGGGCTAATACTGAGAACTATTTAATTTCTTCTGAACACAAAATTACGAAGATTTGATATTCAATATAGTACCTCAAATACGGAATATATTACCGAAAATCCGTTTTCGTGATTATATTTCGCATAATTTCATTTTTTCTGCATTCCCTCAAACCCATATTAAAAATAGCGGTTTACAACCGGATTGCAAAATTTGATTCCTATCTTTGCAATACACATTCAAACATAAGCCTGATGAAGAAACAAGTCTGCAGTACCATACTTGAAGAGGCAGGTGTCCGCGTAACCTCCTCTCGTTTATTAATCTATGAAGCCATATCGGAAGAAGAAGATACATTCAGTCTGGGAAGCCTGGAAGACAAGCTGCAAAGCATCGATAAGTCAGTGATATTCCGCACACTGACTTTATTTCGTGAACACCGCCTCATCCACAGCATTGACGATGGAAGCGGTTCTGTTAAATATTGTCTCTGTCACAATTACGGACATTGCCAAAGCGAAGAGGCACACTGTCACTTTTATTGTGAAATATGCGGAAAGACCTATTGCCTGAGCCAAGACCTAATTCCCAAAGTTCCATTACCCAACGGTTTCATGGCAAAAGAAGCCAGCTATATATTGAAAGGAATATGCGCCCGTTGCTCCAAACTACCCCAACACGCTTCCCAGATAAAGGAAAACCATACCGATAAGCACCAATAACAAATCGACTACTTTGCTCTTCAGATTCTTTTCACGGAAAACCATTGCTCCGAAAAGGAAGGAAACGATGACGCTTCCGCGACGTACCATCGAAACGATTGAAATCATAGAGCCATCCATACTTAAAGCATAAAAGTAAACAAAATCGGCAGCCGAAAGAAAAACGGATATTAAAATAATACACCAGTCCCAACGAAAAGGTGTGGTGGTTTTACGGCGGGGAAGCCAAAGAAACATCAATACGCCTCCCATCAAAAACAACTGATATACATTATACCATGATTGAACAACCATGTTATTGAATTGCTTCATCAGATACTTGTCATACAATCCGCTCACCGCTCCGAATACAGCAGCCAATACCACAAACCAAATCCATTTATTATGCTGAAAGTCAATCCCCTCTTTCTTTCCCGAACGGCTCAGCATAAAAAACGAAACAATAGCCATCAATACCCCAATCCACTGATAGACATTCAAGCGCTCTCCGAATATAAGCAAGGCTCCCACCAGAGTCATCACCGGACGAGTGGCATTAATCGGACCTACTATAGTTAAGGGTAAATGCTTCATTCCAAAATAACCGAATGTCCATGAAGAAAGTACAATCAGTGATTTCAACAAGATAAACCGATGTACCTCCCATCCTGCTTGAGGAACAAAGAAAATGGTTTGATTCAGCCATTCCGGCTTCCATGCAGAAATCAAGATAAAAGGTAAAAATATCAGGCTTGAGAAGAGTGTATTCAAACCCAGTACTGGAAGAACGGCATTGTTCGCCAATGATTTCTTCTTAAAAACATCATAGAATCCCAGCAGCGCCGCTGAGCAGAAAGCAAGTAATAACCACATAAGATTTTGTTCTTTTTTCAGCGTGCAAAGATAGTAAAAGGGAAATGCAGTACCAAGTCAAAAGTTTGCTTTTGCACTTATGATTCTGGTCACGCACTGTTTTTCTCGCATCAGATATATGATCTCAGGAAAAAGGGAGCCGCCATGAAGACAGTCACTTGTTCAGGTTGACAGAAAAACGATTCATAAACCGGGACTATTACAAGAAAAAACTACTAATCGTCTAACCCCGAAAAATGCCCACTCACAACAGCTTTTCCTCAAGACAGCTGATTTAACCAGCTAAACAAGCATAAAACGAAGAACATAAATTCTACTGCAAAAAAATTTCCCCTTCCTGATATTGTCAGAAAGAGGAAATATAACTGAAAAATCTTTTTAAAATTCAATTACTAAAGATTTACGTGCTGCCAAAACAAGATCTTGAGTCAAATCAATCTGATTTCCACTTGAAATTTCTCTGCCCATTTTAGAGTCCTTGGTCAAGACATTGTAGTGCTCTGCCAAAACTGTTTGCTCACTACCCGTACTGTTTAATACAATCATTTCCGTCTTTCCGTTTTCGACATGGGCATACAAGTATACTCCCTTCTGAGGAATATGATACTTTACCGTTTTACTTTCTGACATGTTCGTTTAGTTAGTTCAATTTTTGCGTTTCAAAGGTACAAACTTTACCAAACATCAAACAAAAACCCATGAAAGAATATGAGCAATTTATACAATTTTAATAAAAACAGACAAGAAAAAGGTGAATTTTACTTATTATGAAGCCTGAACTGAACTTCAGAACAAGTAAAATTCACCTTTCAGCTTACTACCTTAAATCAAGAAGCCAAGCAAAATACCGGCTGCAACAGCTGAGCCAATCACACCTGCTACATTCGGACCCATAGCATGCATCAACAAGTAATTGCTCGGGTCATATTCCAAGCCAACTACTTGAGAGATACGGGCTGAGTCAGGAACTGCCGAAACTCCGGCATTTCCGATAAGCGGATTAATCTTGTCATTCTTGGGCAGAACCAAATTGAATATCTTCACAAAGAAAACTCCTGAAGCGGTTGCAATAACAAATGATAAAGCACCCAACAAGAAAATCAAAATAGAATCTACGGTCAAGAATTCCGATGCCTGCGTAGAAGCACCTACGGTCAAGCCTAACAAAATAGTGATAGTATCAATCAGCGGACCACGGGCTGTTTCTGCCAACCTGCGAGTAACCCCACTTTCTTTCAACAGGTTACCAAAGAACAACATACCCAACAAGGGTAAACCCGAAGGCACCAAGAAGCAGGTAAGCAGCAATCCTACAATAGGGAACATTACCTTTTCTGTATGAGACACCGCACGAGGAGCTTTCATCCGAATCAAACGCTCTTTCTTGGTGGTAAGCAAACGCATGATAGGAGGCTGAATTACCGGAACTAGCGCCATATATGAATAAGCGGACACGGCAATGGCTCCCATCAGATTCGGTGCCAGTTTCGATGACAAGAAGATGGCAGTCGGTCCGTCAGCTCCTCCGATTATACCGATAGCAGCAGCCTGCATCGGGTCGAATCCCAATTCCAAAGCAATCATATAAGCTCCGAATATACCAAACTGGGCAGCTGCACCAATAAGCATCAACTTCGGATTCGAAATCAAGGCCGAAAAATCGGTCATAGCTCCAATTCCCAAGAAGATAAGAGGCGGATACCATCCGGATGTAACCCCTTGATATAAGATGTTCAATACCGATCCTTCTTCATAAAGTCCCACCTTCAGTCCGGCTTCCATATTAAAAGGAATATTACCGATAAGAATACCGAATCCGATAGGAATCAGCAGCATCGGCTCAAACTCTTTTGCCACAGCAAGATAAATAAAGACAATACCTATACCTATCATGATTAAATGCTGATAGGTAGCATTATAAAAGCCGGTGTATGTCCAAAAATCTGCCAGATTATTCTGTAAAAAATTAACAAATTCACCCATAGTTATTCAATAATTATAAGGTCTGTACCTTCAAGAATAGATTCACCTTTACTTACCTTGATTTCTTTTACCTTTCCATCACGGTCTGCCTTGATGTCATTTTCCATCTTCATAGCCTCCAACACCAATAAGGTCTGTCCCCGTTTCACCGTATCACCCTCTTTTACTTTCACTTCCAGAATAACTCCCGGAAGCGGTGACTTAATTCCCGCCTTGCTTCCCACTGAAGCCGGACGGTTGACAGCAGGAGGAGGTGTAGCAGGGGTTGTAGCCGCAGTGCGTACTACCGGTTTTATTTTCGGAGTCGATTTTTTCTCCAGTTCTACAACATAAGCCGTACCGTTTACCTCAACCTGTACGCTATTTTCTTCTATATCTCCGACGTTTACTTTATATAAGTTTCCGTTGATTTTATATCTATATTCTTTCATGGTTTATCAATCGTTAAAAGGTTATTTCTTATGAGGAGTTTCGCGTAAGGTATAAATCTTCGAGCTCCACGGGGAGTAACTTCGTTTTACCCTACTGATGGTCAGAATGGTTTCTTCCACATCATGGTCTGCTCCTTGTGCCTCATGTAAAGCCATTGAAATGGCAGCAATCACCTCACCCGGAGCTTCACCCAGTTTCTTTTCTCTTGCTTCTTGATTGTCGGTTACATTCTGCACCTTCATGGCATTGCGCTTACGCAACTTGATGGCTGTTTTTCCAACCGTCTTAAAGCAAAGATATAACAGCAACAATCCAAAGAACACGACACTCATAGCCGATACTGCCATTCCGATTCCCACGGGATCATGTAACTCAAACTTATCCATTTTCGGATTATTTTCAATCGTCTGGTTATTCGTACTCGGAGTTACATATTTTGTTTCACTGTTTCCTTTTACTTCCCAAGAGCCGGAAGCATCGGTTACACGCGCATACGATTGATCGGCTTGAAGCACTCCGGCAGGCACCAAAACCTCGTCAAGCAGTTTTTTACCTGAATCATACAAGCCAATCCAGTTTTCCCGGTCTTTACTCAATACAAAATTGGTGTGAAAAGTCCCGCGACGCGGTGCTCCGTCTGCCCAAAAAAGTGCATGCTGACGAGGTTTCACCAACGTGAGGACATCTCCTTTCGGAATAAAATAAGTCACTGTATCGCCCGGCGTATTACTTACTCTCAGCAAACAGCCAGCCAAGTCAGCGCTACTATACGCCCTATTGAAGATTTCAATCCATCCGCTATGCATTCCATAATCATCCTGAAAGTTATGCTGATTATCAACCAGCACCTCATTGATGACCAATTTGGAGTTTGCTTTTTGTTTCGTACATGAGCTGAAGCCCACCATCAGCAGCAGGGACAGAAATATTCCGGTTTTATATTTATTCATAACAAACTTCATTTAAAGGTGATTGATTACAATGGAATATTTCCATGCTTCTTCGCAGGATTACTCAGTTTCTTGGTCTGCAACTGCTGCAAAGCGCGAATGATACGGAAGCGGGTATTGCGTGGTTCTATTACATCATCAATATAACCATACTTCGCTGCATTATAAGGATTAGCAAAAAGTTTGGTATATTCTGCCTCTTTTTCTGCCATAAAGGCTTTTGGATCGGGAGCTTCCTTGGCTTCTTTCGCATAAAGTACTTCCACGGCTCCGGCTCCACCCATAACCGCAATTTCTGCTGTGGGCCATGCATAGTTCATATCGCCACGCAGCTGCTTACAACTCATCACAATATGTGAACCACCATACGATTTACGCAAGGTAACGGTAACTTTAGGTACGGTAGCCTCACCATACGCATACAGCAGTTTAGCTCCATGCAAAATCACTGCATTATATTCTTGTCCGGTACCCGGAAGGAATCCCGGCACGTCAACCAACGAAACGATTGGAATATTGAAAGCATCACAGAAACGAACGAAACGCGCTCCTTTACGCGATGCATTACAGTCGAGTACACCTGCCAGGAACTTCGGCTGGTTGGCTACAATACCCACTGACTGTCCGTTGAATCGGGCAAATCCCACAATGATATTTTTGGCGAAATCACGCTGAACTTCCAGGAATTCCCCATTATCTACAATCGCGCCAATTACTTCATACATGTCGTATGCCTTATTCGGACTGTCAGGAATGATTTCATTCAATGAGTCTTCTAAACGGTCAATCGGGTCAGTACAATCCACATACGGAGGCTCTTCCAAGTTATTCTGAGGAATATATCCCAATAGTTTACGGATTAAAGCCAACCCTTCCTCTTCTGTAGAAGCCGTGAAATGTGTTACTCCGGAACGGGTGGAATGCACACTTGCTCCTCCTAAATCCTCTTGTGACACATCTTCACCGGTAACGGTCTTAACCACCTTCGGTCCTGTAAGGAACATATAAGAAGTGCCTTCCATCATCAAGGTAAAATCGGTCAAAGCCGGTGAATAGACAGCTCCTCCTGCACATGGACCGAATATTCCGGATATCTGAGGAATAACTCCCGAAGCTAAAATATTTCGCTGGAAAATCTCTGCATATCCAGCCAAAGCATTGATTCCTTCCTGAATACGCGCGCCTCCCGAGTCGTTCAAACCGATACAAGGTGCACCCATTTTCATGGCCATATCCATAACTTTACATATTTTCAGTGACATGGTTTCAGACAAAGAGCCGGCTGAAACGGTGAAATCCTGCGCAAACACATACACCAACCGTCCTTCTATTGTACCATATCCGGTTACGACTCCATCGCCAAGGTAATGCTTCTTATCCATACCGAAATTCGTACAACGATGCTGGACGAACATATCCATTTCTTCGAAGCTTCCTTCATCCAATAACATCGCGATACGTTCACGGGCTGTATATTTTCCTTTAGCATGTTGTTTCTCAATCGCTTTCTCACCTCCACCCAAACGTGCCTGGGTACGAAGTTCTATCAACTCTTTTACTTTTTCAAGTTGGTTACTCATGGTATTAGTCTATTTACAAATGAATAAAATCAAGAACTTGCCATTACGACAAATTCTCAAACAGGTTATTATTTTTCACAAAGTTCAGTCAAAACGCCCATTGTTGACTTCGGATGCAGAAAAGCGATATTCAAGCTCTCTGCACCTTTTCTCGGAGCCTTATCAATCAGGCGAATACCTGCATTTTCAGCCTCAGCCAGCGCATTTGCCACACCGTCTTCCACTGCGAAAGCTACATGATGTACGCCTGTACCCCGGTTTTCAATAAACTTGGCTATCGTGCTGGTTTCATCAGTGGGTTCCAGCAATTCTATCTTTGTATCGCCACACTTCAAGAAGGCTGTACGCACTTTTTGGTCTGCCACAGTTTCTATATTATAGCAAGTAAGTCCGAGGATTTTTTCATAATACGGAAGGGCTTCTTCGATACTTTTTACCGCAATGCCCAAATGTTCGATATGAGAGATTTTCATAATTAAAGGTTTTTTGTAGGTATTAATTTAAAGTTCATTTTCTACACATAGACAAAGAAAAGAAAATTGTGGTGAAATACGAAACTTTTTTATGAAATATTTCTTTAAAAATCTGTTTAAATATTAGCGAAAGAGATAAAAAAAGGACGTCCTGTAAAAGGACATCCCTTAACCTGTTTTATAATCTTAATATAACAATGATTTTACTGGTCTGTACGGTTTAATTTTCCAAGTCGTACCCCATTTTCATCATTTCGCTACGACCTACTTCAGTCAATACGCGCTTAACTACATTTAATACCTTTTTCATAACACTTAAATATAAAAATAATACCTAATTTTCTATTACTTTTGAATGTGCATACCGAGTGTAGCATATCCCCACACATCTGTATTGTTTTTTCCTGCACGATTCATAATCCATTTTAACATTTTCATCTCGTTATCCTCCTAGTTTTATTTGTTATCCCTTGAGACCTAACCGGTCTCTTCTTCCGAGCATTCCTGCTCTTCTTATTTACCTTAAAAAAACGAATACCTAAAACAATCTTTTCTACTTTTATCCTTAATCCGGGATACTCATTGAATCCCTTCATTGACTCTGCAAAGTTAGTGCCCTTACTCTTATTATGATTCAAAACAAGAAATAAAATATGTTATACAACATTTTTCTTGATATAAGTCAATCTAATTTCCTTTGTTCAGGCACAAATAAGTTCGATGCGGTCAAAATGGCAGCCGTCTCGTCAAGTTTTCATCATGAAAACAAAATCCGATTACGACATACTCGCAGCAAACTCTTTATAACCAAAAAAAGGAACATGCTTCTGCATATTCCTTTTTTCTTCTATTTTCTATCAACCAATTATTAAACCTTTATTCTGCAATCTGCACATTCGTAACTCGCTCCAGCTTAAAGCGACATTTGTTTTTATGAAAAGGTTTATATTCCTCATTCATACGAATGCGGTTATTCCGGAAAATCAATCCGTCGACCGACTTGGCATACAATACCGGAGCATCAAACATGTCAAAATCATTATCTTCAATTACAATTCCTCCTTCCGGACCACCATGAAAATATTTCTGCTGATTTTTCAAGTCAGGAATTTCCGGATAAATAGAAATCACCCCTTCGGTGAACTGGAACATACAAGTCAAAGCATTGACAAACTTATTACGACGAATCAGCACCTCACGGCATGCCCCGGTTTCAAACCATCCGTTACAGTCGCCGCACAGTAAAATTGCCGTTCCCGATGTATGGTCAAACAGATTATCCTCAACCACCGTTTTACGAGGAGTGCTAAACAAGGCTCCACGCGCCCGGTTATTACGAATTACATTATTGGCAAACAACACTGTCGGAGTCCAGGTCAGATTTTCAATACCAAAGCCTTCTTTTTCTGTAACCTCAGCCTCAACCGGATGCTCAAAAGAGATTAGGAACTCACGTGCCCCATCCACTTGTTCTCTGTCATACGGGCGAATGGAAGCAATCCGGTTAGTCTGATCGGTCAACTCCATTGTGGCAGAGCGAACAAACTGTACCTCGTCACCCACGCGTCCCCATTCAAATCCCCAAGCCTGATCATGCATATACCGCCCAACCAACGTATGGTCATCTATACGCTTTACCACCTTCAGATAAGTGCCATGTACATTGATGGCATCATCCATCATCCCCTCATAGAGCCCGTTACACGATATAATCTTCCCTTTACATCCAGAAAAATGAGTAGCATCGGCTTGTGTAGTAAAATAACGCGGGTCTTGACTTCCCTTCAAACAGACATTAAATCGGTCAAGCGTAATATTCTCGCACAACTGAGCCAACAATCCCATACCTTCAGCATAATGCACCGTCACATTTTCAAACGATGTATTTAAGTTATGCGAGAGGAAAATACCTGGAGCCGGACGTTCCCACCCGCGTAATACCACGCGCGTACCGGGAGTCAGGTAACTGCCTTTCCACCCCGGCATACAAATACGATTTTCCCCCACCCGATAGGCTCCCTTAGTAGGCAACCAGCAATCACTGGAATTATAGACAAGGCGCTTGGTCTTTTCTTCAAAGGCAATACCGAAATTATGCCGGTAACTCCATCCTTCGCCATATACTTCGAACAACGAATCCTTTGTAATGCGATATTCCACCCAGGGAGCCGGTTCTACGATTACTTTTCCATCGGAAGTACACGCTGACACGGTAACCTGTGATATATGCGGATTGGCAAAATCGATGCTGAAATTACGCAGCGTACAGTTGGATGAGCGCAACAGCGAAACGGGCAGCATCTGTCCATGGAAAACAAACTCAGCTCCCTCACCCTCAAGTGCCAAATGATTCATATCCTCCAGTGGAATTCCTACCAATTTAGGATTAGTCTGGTCATGATTTGAGATGTAATATTCACGCATCGCAGCCCCCTTTTCATGAAACTGATACGTTCCTTTACCGAAACGGATAACAATGCTATCCTGTCCGCTTCTTTCGGCTTTGATTTTCTTCAGCAAACGTTGTAATACAGGTGAAGCATTCTTCGAGCTGTTGGGTTTTAGTCCGAAATCAGCCACTTCATACGTATAAATATTAGGCTTTTGGTGCTGCGCACTGACAGGCAAAGCACCTAGCACAAATGCTACTGCACTAACGCCTATCTGAAAGATTCTTTTAACTCTCATAGTATATGCTGTCTCTTATACACATCTGACGCTGCCGACGATAAGGCTC
>URDR01000055.1 GCA_900546645.1 uncultured Bacteroides sp.
CCATTGAACTGCTCGGACACGGAAACCTGCCTCACCGGGTGCTGAAATGTCATCACCACGATAAGAAGTAAACCGTCCTTTGGGCTAATCTATTTCAAACGGCTTATCTCAATAATACAAAACTCTGGCAGGTAGCAATGCATCCCACCGGATTACCTCCCCACGGCCTCACCATTTGGAAACGTATGTTAATCTGCAAGCGAAAGCAGGGCTGAATAACAACAAATCACTATCTTTGTCACCATTGAACATAAAAATGTGAAATCAACAAACCCAATGAGAAACTACAACAAGATTAACAATCTGGTGGGATGGCTTGCCTTTACCATTGCAGCCGTGACATACTGCATGACCATCGAGCCGACTGCCAGCTTTTGGGATTGCCCGGAGTTTATCACCACAGGTTATAAACTGGAAGTGGGACACCCCCCCGGCGCACCTTTCTTTATGCTGACAGCTAACCTGTTCAGCCAGTTTGCCAGCGACCCGTCGCAAGTAGCCATGATGGTAAACATCATGAGCGCACTGATGAGTGCAGCATGTATCCTTTTTCTGTTCTGGAGCATTACGCACCTGACCAAGAAACTGATTTGTCCGAATGACGATGACCTTACCACCGGACGCCTGATTACCATTATGGGATCGGGACTGGTAGGCGCACTGGCTTATACGTGGAGCGATACCTTCTGGTTCAGTGCCGTAGAGGGAGAAGTATATGCTTACTCCAGCCTCTTCACCGCACTGGTGTTCTGGCTCATCCTGAAATGGGAGAACCGTGCCCACGAGCCGCATAGCGACCGCTGGCTGATTCTCATCGCTTATCTCACCGGACTTTCCATCGGGGTACATCTGCTGAACTTGCTTTGTATTCCTGCCATCGTATTGGTTTATTACTACAAGAAGAACCCGAATGCCAACCTGAAAGGAAGTCTTGTCGCCTTATTTGGCTCAATGATACTGATAGCTGCTGTATTATACGGCATCGTGCCGGGTATTGTGAAAGTGGGCGGATGGTTCGAACTGCTGTTTGTCAACAGCTTCGGCATGCCGTTTAACACCGGACTGATTATCTATATCGCTATTCTTGCCGCAAGTATTATCTGGGGAGTTTACGAAAGCTATACCGTGCGCAGCCGCAAACGGATGAACTTCTCTTTCTTAGTAACGGTAGGATTGTTAGGTATTCCGTTCTACGGACACGGATGGAGCAGTGTAATGATAGGTCTTATCGTATTGGGAATATTGGCAGCTTATCTCTTCGCCAATCTTAGCGAAAAATATCGCATCAGCGCACGTACCATGAATACCAGCTTGCTGGCACTGATGATGATTGTGGTAGGTTATTCTTCGTATGCCGTGATTGTTATCCGCTCGTCGGCCAATACACCGATGGATCAAAACTCGCCGGAAGACATCTTTACCTTGGGCGAATACTTGGGCCGTGAACAATACGGAACACGCCCGTTGTTCTATGGGCAAACTTTTGCCTCAAAACCAGCCTTGAAGCCTACAGAGGGAGGATGTGTATACGATGTAGTAGAAGGAGCTCCTGTTTACCAGCGTAAGGAAAAAGAATCGGCTGATGAAAAAGACAGCTACGAGGTGGTACGCAACAAGACTGAATACCGCTATGCACAGAACATGCTGTTCCCGCGTATGTGGAGTGACCTTCCCGGACATCCGCAGGCTTACGACAGCTGGCTGGGAGGTATCGAAGGACGGCAAGTTCCTTACGACCAGTGTGGCGAAATGATTATGGTGAAGATTCCTACCCAATGGGAAAACATCAAGTTCTTCTTCATCTACCAGTTGAACTATATGTACTGGCGTTACTTCCTGTGGAACTTTGCCGGACGACAGAACGACATTCAAGGTCAGGGAGAAATAGAGCATGGTAACTGGATTACCGGTATTTCGTTTATCGACAATATACTGATAGGTGACCAGACTTTGCTTCCTTCTGAGTTGAAAAACAACAAAGGACACAATGTATATTATTGTCTCCCCTTAATTTTAGGACTCATCGGTCTGTTCTGGCAGGCTTATAAAGGCGAAAGGGGCATCCAGCAGTTCTGGATTGTATTCTTCCTGTTCTTCATGACCGGACTTGCCATTGTGCTTTACTTGAATCAGGCTCCACAGCAAGTGCGTGAGCGTGACTATGCTTATGCCGGCTCATTCTATGCCTTTGCCATCTGGATTGGACTGGGGGTAGCTGCCATATCCGAATATCTCCGCAATAAAATGGGAGAAAAACCGGCTGCTTTGCTTGCTTCCGTTGTCTGCCTGCTGGTTCCGGTACAGATGGTAAGCCAGACTTGGGATGACCATGACCGCAGCGGACGCTATACCTGCCGTGACTTCGGACAGAACTACCTGAATTCGGTATCCGACAAAGGGAATCCGATTCTCTTTACCAATGGTGATAATGATACCTTCCCGTTATGGTATAATCAGGAAACCGAAGGAGCCCGTACCGATGTGCGTGTATGTAATCTGAGCTATCTGCAAACCGACTGGTACATCGACCAGATGCGCCGCCCGGCTTACGACTCTCCGTCTGTACCTATCAACTGGGAACGTATCGACTATGTTCAAGGTCATAATGAAGCAGTCTACATACGTCCGGAAGTAATGAAAAGCATTGAGACTTATTACAAGCAGAATCCGGAAGAAGCCAAAAAGGAATTTGGAGAGAACCCTTATGAACTGAAGAATATTTTGCAGCACTGGGTTCGCAGCCCGAAAGACAGCGGCTTGCAGATGATTCCTACCGACAGTATTGTCATCAAGTTGGATAAGGAAGCAATCAAACGTTCCGGAATGCTTGCTCCTGATTCTATTCCTGAATATATGCATCTTTCCCTGAAAGGTAAGCGCATGCTCTACAAGAGCGAACTGATGATGCTTGAAATGCTTGCAAATACCAACTGGGAGCGCCCGATGTATATGGCTATTACCGTAGGTACTGATAATCACCTGAACCTGACAAACAACTTCCTGCAAGAAGGATTGGCTTACCGTATCACTCCATTTGACAACACCAAGTTAGGACGCCGCATTGATTCGGAAAAGATGTATGAAAACCTGATGACGAAGTTTAAGTTTGGCGGTATTGATAACCCGAATATCTACTTAGATGAAACAGTGCTCCGCATGTGTGATACCCATCGCCGTATGTTTGTCACACTGGCAAGCCAGCTCATCCGAGAAGGAAAGACTGATAAAGCATTGAAGGCTCTCGACTATTGTGAGAAAGTAATACCATCTACCACTGTTCCTCATGACTATATCATGAGCAGTTCGAAAGAGATGGCAGACAACTATATCAAACTGGGACAGCAGGAAAAAGCAGCATCGATCTTAAACCACATGGCGAATAACTCGGTAGAATACATCACCTGGTATTTAAGTCTGGATGATGCACGTTTTGCCAGCTCGTATGAAAACTGCATGCGCCATTTCTACATTCTGGACGATGTGTGCAAAAGTCTGGCAAATGTAAAAGAAGGAAAAGAACAGGAGTCGGCAGCATTTCATTACACTCAGAAATTCGAGGAACTTTATAAGTTGCTGGAAAATAGGGTAGGAAGAAAATAAGCTGACCGGAAAACAATAAAGTAGATTAGGCATTAGATACTATGCATAGGGTCACCATTCAAATGGAAAACCTAATCAAATAGTATCTGATGCCTATCGTTTATATAAAAACCTAATAAATAAATGCTAATAGAACAACCACCCCAATTACTTCGCCTTCTTTACCCTCGTGCCTATTGGCGAATGAACAAAAAAGAAAAGGCGGTATATCTTACATTTGATGATGGTCCTATTCCTCGCGTGACTCCTTGGGTCCTTGATTTATTAGACCATTACGGCATAAAAGCTACTTTTTTTATGGTAGGCGATAATGTGCGTAAACACCCGGAAGAGTTCCGGATGGTAGTGGAGCGCGGTCACCGCATCGGAAATCATACGTTTAACCACATCCGTGGGTTTGAACATAGCAGTGAAAGCTATCTTGCCAATACAGAAAAAGCAAACGAGTACCTGCATACAGATTTATTCCGTCCTCCGCATGGACACATGGGATGGGGACAATACCACACCTTACGGAAAAAATACCGCATCGTCATGTGGGACTTGGTTACACGTGATTACAGTAAACGGCTGGACGGGAAACAGGTTCTTGCCAAAGTAAAGAAATATGTGAGAAACGGATCTATCATTACGTTTCATGACTCGCTGAAATCGGAAGAAAACATCAAATTTGCACTTCCACGGGCAATAGAGTGGCTGAAAGAACAAGGTTATGAGTTTAAAGTTTTCGACTGAAACCTATGGGCATAAAAAAAGGAGTACCGCTGTACTCCAACCTTTGTTAACCTTAAATCTAATACTATGAAAAACACAGTACAAAGGTACGGACTTTTTCGGATTCTGCAAGAATTCGGGCTTAAAACAGATGTTTTATAACATGAATTAAGAAGTCGACCCCATCTGTTAAAGGTTATTTGCAAAAAAAAACATCTCAAACGATAAAAACTAATATTTTAACTTATGAGCCTAAATTTAAAAAGTTGAAACCATTAGTTCTCATGGAAGCAACTCTTAAATAGCCCTAAGATTTTTTTTATATATTTCAGTAGGATTTTTTAAATATTATATTTAATTTTGCGGGCAAACTTAAAATAATAAATAACGCAGTTGGTCTTATACAAAGTTTTATAATTCCTAAAAAGGAAAATACCTATAAGCAAAAAGAGCAAAATATACTTTTATCCCAGAAGTAAATGCTCAGCAGATTATATAACAAAAAAGAATTAAAGGAATTCCTTATAATTCAAATAATTAACAAAGCCTAAATACTACTGAAATTATTTTATAATCTATAATCTTAAGCTATAATTATATGAAGAAGCTTCTTTTTTCTGCCCTTCTGCTTGCATCCTGCATGAATCTTTCAGCACAAGAGTTTTATGAAAAGCACATAAAATTCCCTGAAAATGCTACAGCAGAACAAAAGCTAGATTTGGCCTCACGTTTAGTACCCACAGCCCAGCAGTTAGAATGGCAACGCATGGAGTTGACAGCATTCCTCCACTTTGGTATAAATACATTTACTGGTAATGAATGGGGAAGTGGAAAAGAAGACCCTCAGCTTTTTAATCCGACAGCATTAGATTGCGACCAATGGGTGCGCAACCTAAAGGACGCAGGATTTAAAATGGCTATCATCACAGCAAAACACCATGATGGATTCTGTCTTTGGCCAACTGCTACGACCAAGCACTCTGTTGCTTCTTCACCTTGGAAAAATGGAAAAGGAGATGTAGTGCGCGAATTACGAGATGCCTGTAAGAAATATGGTATCAAATTTGGCGTATATTTGTCTCCATGGGATCGAAATGCAGCTTGCTATGGCAATTCTCCAGAGTACAACAAGTTCTTTATCAAGCAGCTGACCGAACTACTGACTAACTATGGAGAAGTACATGAAGTATGGTTTGATGGGGCTTGTGCAGAAGGTCCTAACGGTAGAAAGCAAGAATACGATTGGGAAGCAATTGAGAAAACGATTCGCACCTTACAACCTAAAGCCGTAACTGCTATTATGGGTGATGATGTACGCTGGGTGGGCAATGAAAAAGGTATTGGCCGCAAAACAGAATGGAGTGCAACCGTACTCACTCCCGGAATCTATACTCGCTCTACAGCACAGAATCAAGAGCTGAACATCGGTGAGCTTTCCAAGAATATCGGTGGCCGTGAAATGGTGATACGCGCCAAAGAAATGTTTTGGTATCCTTCGGAAGTAGATGTATCCATCCGTCCGGGATGGTTTTATCATGCCAGCCAGGACAATCAAGTGAAATCACTGGCTCATTTGGCTGACATCTATTTCAAGTCAGTAGGTTACAACTCTGTACTGCTTCTAAATATACCACCTGATACCCGTGGCTTGTTGCATGAAAATGACTGCTTACGCTTGAAGCAGTTACGCACCTATCTAGACACAACATTCAGCAACAATTACCTGCATAAAGGAGATAACAAATGGCAAACTCATCCAAAGAATACCCATATTTATAATGTAAAGAAAAATGCGCTAGTAAATACACTGATGATTCAGGAAGACATCACGAAAGGACAGCGTGTAGAAGATTTTCTTGTAGAAGGTATGATAGATAGTCAATGGCAAGTATTGGCAGAAGGTACTACTATCGGATTCAAACGCTTAGTGCGCTTTGCGCCCTGCAAGCCAAGTAAGATTCGTATTACCATCCGCTCCAGCCGAGGCGTAGCCCATATACTGAAAGCCGGAATTTACTATGCCCAACCGCTACAAGACGATAATACCAATATTAAACTAGGAGATGTGGATGTTACCAGTTGGAAAGTGGTAGGCAATATGGAAGCCCATGCTGCATTCGACAACGATATACAAACCGTATGGCGTACAGCAGGTCTACAGCCGCTTACTGTTGATTTGAGTAAGATTTCTGAGATTACCGGATTTAGCTACACTCCATCGCCCGATGACAACCTAACAGGCACCATTTACAAATATAAGTTTGAAGTGAGTTTGGATGGTAAACAATGGCAAGAATGTGAAACTTCTGGTGAATTCAGTAATATCATGCACAACCCTGTGCCATTCTTCGTTAAGTTTCCCCAAAGCTACAAAGCTCGTTATTTCCGTCTAACTCCACTGGCTGAAATCAATGCGAAGCAAGCAACCTCCATTGCTGAAATAGGCATCTTTGCCTCAACCACAGAAAAATGATTTAACAAGTAGATATATGAAATCTCTGTTTTAAGTTAATCTTTTAATCTCAATCATTCATTAATTTTTAAACAAAAATGAAAAGTGAAAAACTTAAACTAGCAAATGCCATCTTGCTATTGTCTGGTATAAGTGCTGGGTATGTTCAAGCATCTCCACGTGCTGAAGCAGAAAGTGTGTACGCTGTTCAGCAAAATCAAGCTTGCAGTGGTGTAGTAGTCGATCAAAATGGGGAAACAGTTATCGGTGCCTCTGTTATGGTGAAAGGGACTACCAATGGTACTATTACTGGATTGGAAGGTGATTTTTCTTTGTCCAATGTCAAAAAAGGCGATGTTATTGTCATATCGTTTGTAGGCTATGTTAACCAAGAAGTGACTTGGAAGGGAACACCACTGAAAGTTACCTTGAAAGAAGACTCCAAAACATTGGAAGAAGTCGTAGTAGTAGGTTATGCCACAGTCAAGAAAGCTAACCTAACTGGAGCTGTGTCAGCCGTAGATGATAAAATCCTAGCCGACCGTCCTATCGTAAACTTAGGTCAAGGTCTTCAGGGTACTATCCCAAACTTAAATATCACGACCAGTGGTAAACCAGGTTCAGGCTCTAGTTTCAACGTTCGTGGTGAAACCTCTATTAACGGTGGTGGACCTTTAATCTTGGTAGATGGTGTACAGATGGACCCAAACTTAATTAATCCACAAGATGTAGCTAGTGTATCTGTACTGAAAGATGCTGCTTCAGCTTCTATCTATGGTTCTCGTGCTGCCTATGGTGTTATTTTGATTACTACCAAGAGCGGTCGAAAAGACATGCCTACACAGATTTCATTCGATGCTTCTGTTTCATTCAACTCACCAACAACTCGTCCAAGCTACATGAACTCTATGGAGTATGCAAACTGGATGAATACGGCTGGTATGACCACAAACGGACGACCCATCTTCAGTCAGGAAGAAATGGATCACATTGAGGCGTATTTCTACGATCCTGTAAATAATTCACCTGTGTTTGTAGCAAAGGATCCTAACAGCGACCAGTTTGGAAACTGCCAGAGTGGCAAATATGCCTATTGCGGTAATACCGACTGGATGAAGGAAATCTACAAAAAGAATTATCCTGTTCAGAAATACAATGTAAACATCCGAGGTGGTGGCACAAAAGCCAATTACTATACTTCAGTAGGTTACACAGACCAAGGCTCTATGCTTCGCTATGGTAATGAAGGTTTCCGTAAGTTTAATATGGTAAACAATATTAATTACGATATCAACGACTGGTTGCATGTATCTATGAAAACCAGTTATATCCGCACCGAACTTGATGGCATTGCCCAAGACCACGTTCATGGTGAAAACTGGATTGGTAATGATACCCAACCCATCATGCCGGTGAAACATCCCGATGGTAACTGGTCAGGACAAGGAAACTATACTAACTTTGCTGCCGTAATGGAAGAAATGGGTTCACGCAAAACCACCAAAAATGACTTTTGGAATACCTTGGCACTCCGATTATCGCCTATTAAAGGGTTGAACATCAACATGGACTACACATTCAACTATTATGCTGAGCATAATAAGAACCATGCCAAGTCATTCAATGAATATGGTATTGATGGCAAATTCTTGCAAATATTCCAGTATTCTAACCCCAATTATGTATACGAAGGTCAGAATAATGACACTTACAATGCTTTCAATCTTTTCGCAGATTATGAAAAGACGCTTGGTAAACATTATTTCAAAGTAATGGTAGGCTACAACCAAGAGTCTAAACACACTCGTTTCTTCTCTGCTCGACGTGAAGAGTTGATTTCTAACAACCTACCTTCTATGAATGCTGCTTCTGGCGAAAAAGGAGTAAGCAACAGTGAAGGATCTTGGGCTACCCGAAGCGGATTCTTCCGAGCTAATTATACCTTTGCTGACCGCTATCTGCTTGAAGTAAATGGTCGTTACGATCTTTCTTCCAAGTTCCCAAAAGATGACCGTGCCGTATTCAATCCATCATTCTCACTCGGATGGAAATTATCGGAAGAAAGCTGGTTTAAGAATGGAACCAACAGCTTCTTTGATGAACTTAAACTCCGTGCTTCTTATGGTAGCCTCGCCAACCAGTCTCTAGACAATGGTGATTGGTATGCATATCTTTCCAACTACAGCAGCGGTGATTCTGGATATTTGATGGGAGGCAAGCGCCCAAGCTATGTGTTGCCTGGAATCTTAGTCAGCAACAGTGTTACTTGGGAAAAGGTTACTCAGTGGGACTTGGGTCTAGACTTTATGATTTTGAATAACCGCTTAAAAGGTAGCTTTGACTACTATCAGCGTAAAACTGAAGATATGTTGGGTCCTGGTATGATTCTGCCAAATATCCTCGGTGCTAGCGAACCTCGTGAAAACGCTGCTGATATGGTAACTCGTGGTTGGGAATTGGCATTAAGTTGGAACGACCAATTAAACAATGGTCTTCACTATAGTGTTGGATTCAACCTCTCTGACTCAAAAGCAGAAATTACACGCTATAATAACCCCACTAAATCATTAGCTGCTGCATACTACGAAGGTATGACTATTGGTGAAATCTGGGGATATGATAGTTCTCTCTTTACATCGGAAGCAGAAATTGCTGAAGCAGCCGACCAGTCACGGTTGGATGGTGGTATTAAGAAGCTTCCGGGAGATATTCATTTCCACGATATCAATAACAATGGAGTTGTTAGCAACGGAAACAATGTAGTAGGCGATTCTGACGACTTGCACGTTATCGGTAATAATCGTGCCCGCTTCCGTTATGGTTTCAATGCCACTGCTGACTGGAAAGGATTTGACTTGGGTATCTTCTTCCAGGGTGTAGGCAAACGCGACCTGATGCTTCCGGGCACCTTTACCTGGCAATATGGTTCACGTTGGAGAGTTCCTACCGCTGTTGCACAGGACTACTGGCGTGAAGATAATCAAGGAGGCTGGTTCCCTAGAGCTCGTTTCGATGGAGGTAGCAGCATGGGACAGAACCAAACTCGTTACCTGTTAAATGCCGCTTATCTACGTTTGAAGTCATTAACCCTCGGCTATACCTTACCAAAAGCACTGACTCATAAGATTGGTGTAGAAAAATGCCGCTTCTATTTGTCAGGCGAAAACTTATTAACTTTCGATCATACTCCAGAAGGTTTTGACCCCGAATTGGATGATCCTTACAAGTATCCGCAACAGAAATCCATTTCATTAGGTGTTAACGTAGTATTCTAAATCTTTTATTAAGTACTGAACATTATGAAACTAAAATATTTATTTTTGAGCGCAGCTCTTCTCTCACTCACAACTGGATGCAACGACTCTTTTTTGGATAGAGCTCCTCAGGAACTGAACGATGCGTCTTTTTGGCAAACAGTCAATGACTTAAATACTTATGCCAACTCTTTCTATACCTCATTACCGGGAGGCGTATCTTCTATTGATGATATCAATAGCGACAACCAAGTACCAAACTCGATTGATGGGTTCAGCTGGGGGCAATATGTAGTACCAACAGAAGGCGGTAACTGGAGCAAGAACCATTGGTCTAACATCCGCAACCTGAATTATTTTATGACACATTATCAGCGAGTACAAGGTGCCGAAGAAGATATAAATAAATATGTGGCTGAAATACGCTTCTTTCGTGCTTTGGAATACTTCACTAAAATTGTAAACTTTGGTGATGTTCCTTGGTTAGAAGAAGACCTAAATGTTGATAGTCCGGAACTTTTCGGGCCCAAAATGAAACGAAACCTAGTTTTTGAAAAGATACTAGGTGATTTGGAGTTTGCCATTGAGTGGTTACCTAACAAAGGGGATGAAGAACCAAACCGCCTGAACAAAGACATTGCACGTCATATCCGCGCTCGCTTCTGCTTGAATGAGGGAACTCATTACAAGTACCATACTGAATTAGGCTTGACTAACGAGGCTGATAAATACCTGCAAATGGCAGCAGATGATAGTTATGAACTGATTAAGTCTGGTCGCTATGAAATCTATAAAGGAGATGGCAAGAACAGCTATTTTGAAATGTTCCGCATGAAAAATAAGAGTGCACTAAAAGAAGCTATACTTTACATTGACTACGAAGATAACCTCCGCCAACACAATATGGGTTCTCAGAACCGAGAATCGAATTGTGGCTTCTCTAAAGATTTTGTGGAAAGCATTTTATGTGATGACGGTAAACCTATCGGTGTAAGTAGCCGCTATCATGGAGATGCTACCATGAGAGACGAATCTACAAACCGAGACCCGCGTTTTAAACAACTGATGGTTACCAATGATTACCCCATCATTGTATCAGACGATCATAAAGATTCTACTTTTATCACAAATGAAGCAGAATTTGTAAATAACTTCTGTCTGTCTGGCTACCGTTCTGTGAAAGGCGATATTCCGGTAAAAAAAGAATCTCTGTATATGGAAAGTGACTTCGATGGCATTGCCTATCGTTACGCTGAAACTCTACTAATTTATGCAGAAGCTAAAGCGACACTGGGTACAATTACAGATGCAGACTTAGAGTTATCTATCAACGAACTGCGCGACCGAGTAGGAATGCCAGATTTAACCCTAAACGTAGGATTCACCGACCCCAACTGGCCAGACTATGGTTATACGGTATCTCCTGTCCTTCAAGAAATTCGTCGTGAACGACGCATAGAACTTGCTGGTGAAGGGTATCGTTTCGATGACCTACGCCGCTGGAAGGCTGGTCACTTGCTAAATAATGTGAAGACATATGTAGGTAAGAAGGATGCTAACGGAAAATATGCTATCGTTTATCCAAACTATACCAACGATGATTTCCAATATGCAGAAGGAAAGAGCCGTAAATGGAACGACAAGATGTATTTACTCCCCATTCCAAAAGGTGAACTGCAGCGTAACCCTCAACTCATGCCTCAAAATCCAGGCTGGGAAGAGTAATTACTTTGCTCTCTGTTAACAACGTTATTAACAGGTTTCCTTTTCAGTAAAATAAAAATTAGATTACAGGCATACTAATAGACATATTGAAAAGGATATTTATAGAAATACTATCTTTATTTCCATAAGTAATAATCAGCCCCTCTTTCAGCGATAAATTGCTGAGAGAGGGGCTCTCTTTTATAAGAAGTTATTTCACAAGCAGTTGAATCTTTCCATCTGCCAACCCTCTTGCCGAAGCCTGAAGTTCCAGCAAGCCTGCCTCTTCACCTGCCTGAACAATCACCGTCAGCATCCCGTTAAAGGCATGCATCTGAGGCAAGTGAAACAAATCCAGACAGGTAGGGTCACCATTAGCAGCCGCTCTGAATTTACCGGCACCTTTCACCTTGAAACGAATCATCCGGTTATCAACAGGACACAGATTTCCGTCTTTATCTACCACGCGGAGAGTGACATAAGCTAACTCTTTTCCGTCGGCCTTCAACTCCTTGGTATCTGTCAATAATTCAATGTGATGCGGAGCTCCAGCCGTGCGTATTGTTTTTTCAGCCATTGCTTTGCCGCTCCAGTCATAAGCCACTACTTTTACCTCTCCCGGCTCATAAACCGCCTCATTCCACATCAAGCGGTAACGGTTTTCAACCGTCTGGTTATTTTTATACTTCCTGCCGTAGCTCTTTCCGTTTACAAACAGCTCTGCCGACGGAAAATTCGTATAAACAAAAACCGGCACTTTTTGCCCTTCTCTTCCTTTCCAGTTCCAATGCGGCAACATATGAAGCGTAACCTCGTTCTTATTCCATACACTGCGATACAAATAATAACGGTCTTTCGGAATAGAAGCCAGGTCAATGATACCAAATAGGGAACTATGGTTAGGCCATGCATCTGTATCATAGGGACTCGGTTCACCTAAATAGTCGAAACCAGTCCACACAAATTGCCCAAGTGTCCAGGGATAATCATCGGCCAAAGCAAAGTCAATGTCAGGGATATTCGACCAAGAGCAATATTCCAAATCATAGGAGGATGATTGATGGTCATCGTAAATTGCACCGGCTTTACGTTCGGCAGGGAATTTATAAACTCCGCGCGAACTGACCGTAGACGATGTCTCCGAACCCAGCACCAAATTCTGAGGCAAACGCTCATAAGCCTCCAAGTAACGATGAGCCCGATAATTCAGACCCGGAATATCAATCATGGCAGCAAATCCATTATCCAAGACACAACTCACCTGGTCCATCCCGCAGGTTACCGGACGGGTAGGGTCTTCACGGTGACATATATCCTGCAAAAACTTGGCTACCTTATAACCTTCGGGACTACACTGAGTGGGAACTTCATTTCCTATGCTCCACATAACCACACAAGGATTATTACGGTAATGGCGAAGCATATTGACCATATCTTTTTCTGCCCATTCATTAAAGAAACGATGGTATCCATTCGTGCATTTTGCAATATCCCACTCATCAAAAGGCTCAAGCATCATCATGAAACCCATTTCATCACACAGTTCCACTAATTCCGGAGCCGGCATGTTATGTGAAGTGCGGATGGCATCACATCCCATATCTTTCAACAACTTCAACTGATGACGCAAGGCAGAGACATTCACCGCTGCTCCTAAAGGCCCCAAATCGTGATGATTACATACACCTTGGAATTTGCGGTGTATTCCATTTAAATAAAACCCCTTATCGGCTATGAACTCAATGGAGCGAATCCCGAAGCGAGTGGTATAAGTATCCACCAGCTTCCCGTCAGCATAAATCTTTGAAACTGCCCGGTAAAGCGAAGGAGATTCAGGCGACCAGAGCGCAGGATGATCTACAATAAAGTTTTGCGTAAAAGGTTGTCCATGATTAATATACCCTTTATTGTTTTTTTGACATACCACCTTTCCCTCCGGTGAAAGAATCTCAGTCTCTACCGTCAGCTCTTTCTTATCTGCATTCTCAATCATTGTCCGCAAGCAAATGGAGGCATATTCTCCTGAAACGCGTGGAGTAAGAATCTGCGTACCCCATACAGGAACATGAATACGGTCAGTCTCTATCACATGCACATTACGGTAAAGTCCTGCCCCGGGATACCAGCGTGATGATTGCGGACGATTTTCAAGGCGCACAGCCAATGTATTGTCTTTCCCGTCGGAATGTAAAAACTCCGTTACATCACAATAAAAAGAATTATATCCGTAAGGCCAGAAACAAACTTCTTTTCCATTGACATACACACGTGCCTCGCTCATTGCCCCGTCAAAAACCAGAGTAGTCTGTTTATCCGGTTCAGTATCAAACTCAGTCCGGTACCACCCCACTCCTACATAAGGCAATCCGCCCGTGCGTCCGGTTTTCACAGAAGCCTGTGTTTCAAAATTCTGTGTTACAGCCACATTCTGTAAATCGTGATTCCGGTCAAAAGGTCCGAATATAGCCCAGTCGTGAGGAATTTGAACCTCTTTCCACGCTTTATCATTAAAAGTTTCAGCTTCTGCCCCTTTAACTTCACCCTGTGTAAACTTCCAGTTTTTTTCTAAACAACGCTCGCTGCGCTGTGCATAAAGGCTTCCCCAAAACAAAGCCAAAGTTAAAGCCAATAATAGTTTCTTTTTCATAGTCTTTTCCTTTTCTGTTTCAAAGGTAAAGTTTTCAGAGAGAAAAAAAGAAAGAAACAAAGAGAGAAACATTATATTTCTTGAAAACTTCTACAAACAGAGCTTATGTTTCTACAAACAGAGGCTTTGAATGTAAAAACAGAGCCTTTGAATCTACATCCAAAGGCTCTGTTTATAGATTATTCTGGTATATTTCAATTTTTCCTCTTGATACAAAGAAACTTTACATTATTCAAGATAAAGTATATTCTCACTCAGTCACTAAAATCTCACAGATTTTATCTTGAAAATTACGTGCCTGACCTGCCCTCAACACATTCTGGTTAATGATAACAAAAGCGTAAATATGACCGGATTGGGATTCCGCATACCCTGCCAGCGAACTGATTCCTGTTACTGTTCCTGTCTTCGCCCGTACTTTTCTACATGCCTGACTTTTCTTCATGCGATGCTCTAATGTTCCATCTATTCCTGCTACAGGAAGACCATTGTAAAAAGAATCATATATATCTGGATGCCGGTAAGCGTACTTCAAATAAGCTAGGACCAAGTCAGGAGATACATAATTATAAAGTGAAACTCCGCTACCATCCACTATTTTATAAGAACGAGACGGATATCCTATGTAATTATCCATAAATTCATAAATCGCTTTCTGCCCGTCTTCGCTGCTTATTCCTTCTGATTTCCTTGCATAGTGCCCTCCCAAATGATAGAACATCGATTCTGCTGCCAGATTATCGCTTTCTTTCAGTGCACGATTTAATACGGTTTCCAGCGGACGGATACATAAGCAAAGTGGAGCAGCCTTTTCCGGAACCTTGCCAAATACTAAACTGTCGGAAGGTATTTCAATTCCATTTTTATGTAAAACATACCGGAATGTTTGCATAAAATAGCGTTGCGGATTATAAAGATTTAAGGTTCGCTTACGAGAAGCAACCACATTGCCGGAAACGAGCAGCGTATTTCCATTCTCCAGCCAGTTGCGCGTTACTTTCAGTTTGCCAGCATGGCTGACTTTAGTAAGTGAATGATTCTTTATTTCATAATAATCCGATTCAGGAGAAGCAACAACATTTCCAGGTTCTCCTACGGCTCCGGGAGAAACCATAACATCTACACAACCCCGATTAAGCATCAAGGGAGAAAGGTAGGGCTGAAAGGCTTCAGGTGTATCATCCCACGACCACCCGTTTCCCCAATAAACAGAATCCATCAATGATACATCCCCTATCAACTTTCCCTTTATCTGACGAATGCCTGAAAACTGTATGGTATCGGCAAGCAGTTGCATATCGCTTTCCATAAATTCAGGATCAAATCCTCCAACTACATATAAATCACCCTCCAGAACTCCGTCTATAATGGTTCCTGTATATGATAAACGAGTTTTATAGCGATAGTCTTTCCCTAATTGAGCCAGAGCTGTAACCGAAGTAATTACTTTTTCTATCGAAGCCGGACGGTATAGTTTCTCTGCCTGATAAGTATAAACCGGCTTATCAGCAGTTAAATCATAAATAGCAATACCTGCTTCGGATGTCTTTAAAATGGATTCAGAAGCAAGTAAAGCATCAATTTTTTCTACTAAAGTTTGTGCTCTTGCTACTTCTGTTAAACAAGCCCAACAAATAAAGAGCCACGCAATTTGTTTCATTATTCAGTTTTCTAATTGTTCTCAAAAAAGAAGGGACTAAAACCAATATGAGTTTTATTCGTTATTCGGCTTTAATCCCTTTTCGTGATAGGTTCAACGTCCCTTTATTACAAAATTCCTACTTGCATTATAGTTCTCTGAATATCTCTCCCACTGTGGGATGGGGAAATACATAACGCTTCCAGTCTGAAAGTTTCCGCCCGTCTTCTATCATCATGCCTGCCATAACAATCAGCTCAGAAGCCGGATTCCCCAGTATATGAACACCTAAAATTTTGTCATCGGCATCTACCAGCACTTTGCACAATCCGTTTACCCCTTCATTTTCGGCAACAAATCGCCCGGAATAAGCCATCGGAAGCTTGATTACTTTATACGAACGGTCTGCTGCTTTCAAAGCCTCTTCCGTCAAACCTACGGATGCGATTTCCGGATTCGTATACACAACCCCCGGAATCGCTTGATAACTCATTTTATCTGATTCATTTATAATATGGTGAACAGCAACTTCTGCTTCACGAACAGCAGTATGTGCTAAAAGTGAAACGCCATTTAAATCTCCGCATACATAAACTCCTTTTACCGAGGTTTGCATATGCTCATCTATCTTAACTGATTTACGCTCTGTCAGTTCTAAGTTTAGATTTTCTAATCCAAAGCCCTTCATTACTGGTCGCCGTCCTACACTCAACAGCAGTTTTTCGGCTTCTACTTTGCCTGCTCCCTCCGCATTTTCATAATGAATGAGAGTGCCATTATCTCCTTTTTCGAAAGCAGTAACACGCGTACCCAGCAAGAAAGTCACACCGCGCTTGGCGTATTCGGAACGCAAAAGAGCAGCCATTTCACAATCAATGCCTCCCAAAATTTCATCAAGCATTTCAAGAACCGTAACCTTTACGCCTAAACTGTTGAAAAATGAAGCAAACTCCATACCGATTACTCCTCCTCCCACAATAGCCAATGAAGAAGGAGTCTCTTTATTAGATAAAGCATCACGGTGCGTCCAATAATTAATTTGATCAACTCCTTGAATAGGTGGAATAAATGTCTCACTACCCGTACAAACAATCATATAGTCGCATTCATAACTTTCATCTCCACAAATTACGGTATGCTGATTGGCTATATATGCTTCGCCTGAAACAATAGTGACTTGCTGAGCTGTTAACTTAGCCTTTATTCCTAAAACCAGCTTACGTATCACTTTCGATTTACGACTGATAATCTTACTTAAATCATAAGAAGAATCTGAAACGCTTACTGCATACTTGGAAGCATGACGTGTATAATCATATACCTTAGCAGAGTAAAGCAGTGTCTTAGTCGGAATACATCCCTCATTCAAACAGACTCCACCCAAGCTGTTTTTCTCAAATAAAACCACACTTAATCCTGCTTTTCCGGCAGCCTCGGCTGCTGTATATCCGGCAGGACCTCCACCAATAATTGCTACTTGATATTTCATTGTATATTAAGATTTGGTTAATTACAGCATAGTTACTCGTCCCGATAATCAGCATGAGGATTTCTTTCTCGGGCACAACGAATGAAATCGTCTAAATCGTCTGGATCAAAATTTATAAAACCTCTTGCATAGTGAATGGTCACTCTGCCTTTAAGCCATGAGTTTTTTCGGCGAACAATACGCATCACCCCATATGCCTTGATGCTGCCGCTAAATCCACGCTTCAACCAAATATCTCCATTTTCCTGTACTTGAACACGGGTCATCAACTCATCTATCAATAACAATATAGGAATCACTATCGGCAACAGATTCCAATAGTTCTCTGTTTTTAAAGCAAAAAGAATAATTGCAAGAATCACAATCGTAACTCCCAGCCAAACTTTAAAAGGAGTTCTACGAATTTTAAATTCACGTACCATATCAAATAGATTTTTAAGATTTACATGTTTAGAATAATCGAAGGATTTGCCTTCAGCAACACTTTTACAAAATCATCCGGATTTTTAGGGGATATCAATATATAAGTTTTTGATGTTTCTGTTTTGTAAGTAATCTTAAGGCGAGACAAAGACAGAGCTGGAGCCGATTCGAAAGAATGACTCTTCTCTATACTGACAATCTGCTCTAACGGGATAGAAACACTTTTAAGAAAGCGTCCGGTACGAACAGCAAAGGTTTCCTTACCTATTAGGATGTATTCGGTATGAATCAGCATCTCAATCTCAAAAATAACGAGAAAAGCAAACATAAGAGTTAGCAATGTTTCATGAACCCAAAATCCCCAGAAAAGGAAACAGGAACATAAAAGAAGAACAGCCCAATACCACCACCCTACTTTTGAATGAAAAGTTCTCATCGATTTAAATTTACGTAAATTACCTCGTGAAGATAATAAATTCTATCTGAAAACAAGACATGAAGCGAAAAAAAGACATTACAGTATGCTTCCAAAGTAGTTTTTTTGTAGCTTTGTGCCACATACATATACATCACCATGATAAGGAAATTCGATTTTCTCGTTATCGGTTCAGGAATAGCCGGAATGAGTTTTGCGCTAAAAGTAGCGCAAAAAGGTTCGGTTGCACTTATCTGCAAAGCCGGACTAGAAGAAGCAAACACGTTTTATGCACAAGGAGGAATAGCTTCAGTTACTAATTTAAAGGTGGATAACTTTGAAAAGCATATCCACGACACAATGGTAGCAGGAGACTGGATCAGTGATCCAGCAGCTGTTGAAAAAGTAGTCAGAAATGCTCCTGCTCAAATTGAAGAGTTGATAAAATGGGGAGTAGATTTTGATAAGAACGAACAAGGGGAGTTTGATTTACATAAAGAAGGAGGGCACTCTGAGTTTCGCATTCTCCATCATAAAGATAATACGGGAGCTGAAATACAAACCAGCCTGATAGAAGCTGTAAAAAAACATCCTAATATTACAGTGTTCAGTAATTTCTATGCTGTTGAGATTATTACACAGCATCACTTAGGAATTATTGTTACCCGTCATACACCCGGAATCAAATGCTTCGGAGCCTATGTATTAAATGAAAAGACTGGCGAAGTAGATACTTTCCTTTCCAAGGTTACTGTGATGGCTACAGGGGGATGTGAAGCTGTATATACTCATACCACCAATCCGTTAGTGGCAACAGGAGATGGAATTGCAATGGTTTACCGTGCAAAAGGTGCTGTAAAAGACATGGAATTTATCCAGTTCCACCCAACAGCTCTTTATCATCCGGGAGACCGACCCAGTTTTCTTATTACGGAAGCAATGCGCGGATACGGCGCCGTACTAAAAAATCTGGATGGAGAAGAGTTTATGCAAAAATATGACCCGCGCCTTTCATTAGCTCCTCGTGATATCGTTGCACGTGCCATTGATAACGAGATGAAACAGCGTGGTGAGGATCATGTTTATCTAGATGTAACTCACAAGGACCCGGAAGAAACAAAAAAACATTTCCCCAACATTTATAAAAAGTGTCTGAGTTTAGGTATCGATATTACAAAAGACTACATTCCTGTAGCACCTGCAGCCCATTACCTCTGTGGAGGTATTAAAGTTGACTTAGACGGACAATCTAGCATCAAAAGGCTTTATGCTTTGGGAGAATGCTCATGTACTGGCTTACATGGAGGAAACCGTTTAGCCTCAAATTCATTAATTGAAGCCATTGTTTATGCCGATGCTGCTGCACGTCATGCAATCAGCGTTTTCGACAGATATGATTTCAATGAAGATATTCCTGAATGGAACGATGATGGTACAATCAGTACAGAAGAACGTATTCTGATTACACAGAGCATGAAAGAAGTTAATCAGATTATGGAATCGTATGTGGGTATTGTAAGAAGTAACATCCGCTTAGTACGTGCTTGGAATCGGCTAGATATCCTTTATGAAGAGACAGAACGCTTATTTAAACGAGTAAAAGCATCACGTGAGATTTGTGAGTTGCGTAATATGATTAACGTAGGTTACTTAATTACACGACAAGCAATGGAACGAAAAGAAAGCAGGGGATTACATTATACCATTGACTATCCACACTCAAAAGAAAACAAACAATAAAGGATACTTATTACATTTCCATATATCATGAGAGTATGTCAAAACTAAAATGACAACTCTCCAACGTTACAGTTCGTAACTATTGTATTTAAAAGGGTCATATCAAGCTCGATATTGAGTAATGATATGACCCTTTATTTTGTCTTTTAAACACCTGCAGAAACATAAGCGGAAGCGTAACGGCTGCACCACACTCCGAACAGGCAGGTACAAAAAAAAGTCCCCGGCCTTGAATAAGACCGGGG
>URDR01000056.1 GCA_900546645.1 uncultured Bacteroides sp.
AAGCCTTGACAAACTTGTTTTTGGCATGTGACATACAAACTTGATGTACAGTATCTTTAAACTGAGCTGATTTCAGCTCATCGCCGATAAATACATAAGCATTGTATCCGTCGGACATAATACTCTTCAATTCGGCGTCACCCAAAAAGTCTGTAAGTACCCCAAGACCGCGCGAGCCATTCTCATAGAAGAAAATAGCTGTTTTCTGAGCCTTGCTGACCCGTACCATTCTTCTTTCAATAATGCGACCGGGAACCTTTGTCAAATCAGAAGGATGCTCTATCGCCTCTCCAGCCACGCTCATCGTTTTATACCCGTCAGGACGATTGGATAAATCACGTTCTTTCTTGGAAGGCTCTTTTACTTCTCCAGATGGATTCTGATCAACCGAATCCGTGCAAAGCGGATCATCCGTTCCGTCATAATCATCTTTCTCCTTGCTTCGGTCTGAATCACCCGTCTTAGCTTTAGATTTGATCTTTTGACGTCGATCACCAAAACGTTCTTGATTGGCATAATCAAGTCTTTCTTGAAGTGATTTTATCTTACGTTCAGCCGATTTACGAAGTTTATGCTCTTCTGAAAACCGATTTTCAAGGTCAGCATGTCTCGATTCCATAGAAGACATCTTATCCTTCAGTTCCTTCATCTCAGCCATAAAATCCTCCAAAACAAGCTTCATGGCATCACTTGTCAACCGAAGATTCTGATTCTGTTCAGCAAGGTATTGTATGTATCGGTCTTTCTGATTCTCTGCCATACCTGCACTATTTATTAGAAAAATCCCTTAATGGGTTCCCTTGTACCATTTCTGATTCTCCATGAGACAAGGCCTCGGTCTGGTACTGAAAGTAAAACCTTTCAAGATCTTCACTGCTATACACAAATTCTAAAATTTTTGTTCGCAGCGAAGATAGAGTTTTCAATTATGAGCCAATCTTTGACTGTTTACTATTTCATACCACTTATTAAACCTTATATATTGATTTTCTAATAGGAAAGTTCTGTTTCACTATACTTTTAATCATAAAAATAATTCTTATTATTTTTCCACACTCCTTGATGTTCAGCTGGATTAAAAAGTAAAAAAACAAAAGGAACAATCGTCTATACCCGAAAGATAGATTATAAGGATTTAAATGATATTTTTTACACACATAACAAAATGATTCTGTTCCTATTTTCCAAAGATATTCATTTTGAATTCGTCTATTTTCCACCTTATGGAGAAAAGAGAGATTGTTTAAATATTCAGTGCTATAGCCATTCAGGATTAATCTCTCAGAAATATCAAATTCCTCACTATACATAAAAATATTCTCATCAAACAAACCTATTTTAAGAAATACATCTGACTTAAAAAACATAAATGCACCTGATATGAAATGTATATGCTCATCAAAGTCTACTGTCTGACTTCCTTTAGGAGCGGTAACTTTACAGAAGAAAGACGGTGCCCCTCCATTTTGATGTATACCTATACAACCTATTTTTGAAGTTTCAGCTAGCTTCGATATAATCTTACCAAACACCGGTTCTGTAAATTCCACATCATTATTAATAAATAATACATAATCAGAAAGTTCACTCTTAAAGCCTATATTATTAGATGCTCCAAAACCTGGGTTTGATGGATTAGGTATATAACCTACAGAGGTGGAATATTTCAGCTGTATCAAATCCCTAACATCACAATACTTTTCAGGAGAGTTATCAACAACTACTAATCTAGCGCAGTTTCCTATATCATTAAACTTAAAAAAAGACTTGATAAATAAATCCAACTCTAAGGTATCCGCTTTATAAGTTACAGTGACTACTAATAGTTTCATTTCTTTTTACTTTATAATTCATATAATAGTAGGCTAGCAAAATAGCCCAAATAACAACTATATAATTTTTAAGCACAGCTGGAGGAGAGAATAAAACTGCTTGAAGAGATGTTATTATCAAGTAGCAAATAAATGGCAAATCTTTCGTTTTATCCCATAATAATCTAAGAGTAGCTTCATAAATAAGTATAGTAATACATAAAAACAAAATAAAAGCAAAGATACCATTGCGAGTCCCCATACCTATCAAAACAGAATGAGCTGGAATCAAAGGGGTTCCAAAATTATCTACATAATCAAGAAGCTGATTTTCATCTCCATCAGATAAACGGTTTAAAATAAATGAGTACTTCAATTTATCATCTAAAGCCCAAGCTCCGTGCCCCCATAAAGGTGCATCCATAAAGGCTAAAAAACTTACATAAAAATCACTGCGAGCAGCCATAATAAGCATTAAACTGTTCGATGAATAATCAATCGCCTTCATCTGTTCTCTATTCTGATCACTCCCCCACTCTCCCGATTTAATATTGGGAACGTATATAAGTGCATAAAAAAGCTGAAAGGCAATCATCATAGGAATAAGTATTTTTACAACCTGCCACTTCGTTAACTTTTTCCTCCTTCTAAATAGAAAATATAAAATTAATGAAAGCATCATTGTAAATCCACCTGTTCTACTTCCGAAAACCATCATCAAAATAGAGGAGGTAAAAAAGATTAATGCTACATTACGATTAATGCATTTGTTATTCAACAAAAATAAAAGACATATACCATTTGTAATTATTGGAACTGCATAAAATTTGAACCATACACTACTATCACCACTTTCAGAAAAGCCAAACTGATCCCCCAAAATTATTTGGGCCAAAATAAACCCTAATGGAATCATTAAAACGGAAGTCTTTTTCTGCACTATTTCATAGAGAAAGAATAATAATACAAACAACGATGTAAAAGTTATCATCAAACCTTTTACCGCATTAAGGAAGGTATTTTGTAAAATCAATTCGGATATACATTGGCTTGCAATAAGGCAGAAAAACAAATTTCTTATTGTTCGTATTAATCCAAAATCAATTGTATTAGACCACTTCCATAATTTAGGGATTTGAGTAAGAACAAAGAGTTCTGTTATAGATATAGAACCTACGATGTTAACTCTTAAATTCAATAAAACGACCCATAGCAAGAAGCAAACATTCCTATTCATCGCACAAATACCGCTCTTATTCTTTGACTTACAAACATTTTCTCCTTATTGTTTATTCCAACAATGAATATTAACAAAAGGACAAACAGTACTAGACAAAACAGACCAATATAAAACGTCACTGACGAAATTAGTTCAAAGAATAAAAATGACAACAATAGAATAGTACACCCTGGTAATATAATCTGTTTCGCATAATCTTTTAAAGATAATCCCATTAAACGTGTTAAATATTTAATTCTCAAGAAATGAGCAGCCATACCAATAAATAAATGCACCATAAAAACTGAATAGGGCTGGCATCCTAAACTTAAGCAAACATACGCAATAGGACAAATTAAAAGCATTGTACCGCTGATAATTAATTGATATCTCTTATTCTTTCCTGTAGCATTCACTGCGTTGGTTATTGGATTTCCCAATGCATCAAATATAGATATTAGAAGCATAAGCCTCACAAAAACAGAAGTATATAGAGGAACTGATTTCAACCAAAGCATTAAAAGTACATCTATATAGCAATAAAGCGGAATAATTATTATCAACAAAACATATAGTGTAAATCGGGAACTCAATAAAACCAAATTCTTAGTATATCCTATATCATTACCGGAATAGCTTTTTATTATCTGTGGATTTATTGCTGTCTGAAAACTCTGAGTAAATTTTATAGCAATGCCATTTACTTGTACCATTATTCCTCGAGCTGCATTAACAGAAGGTCCAAAAAATATATTCAATAAAATGTTTATTCCATTTGAAAATAAAGCATAAGCTCCATCACCCAATAAGTTCCAACCTCCAAAATAAAAAATAGATTTAAACAAAGAACTATCAAACTTTACTAGTTTTTTTGTTTCTTCGAAATTATGCCAACAATACAAAACATATACAAACGACATAATTAGAGAAATAAAAAAATAGAGTAAAGTATAGGTTATAAGACGATCTTCTGGTATTATTTTCAATAAATAAACAACAAACAATTTCAGCATGGCCTCTATTATACCCATATAAGCAAAAGCACTCATTCGCTCGTGAGCAATTATAGAGGCATGAAAAGGAGTAAATAATATAGATATGAACAATGAAATAAGCGAAGTTTGAAACACAATCATACAAGCAAAAAAACGATTTGAAGGAATGCTCATCACATTATATAATAAATACAATCCGATAGTTTCACAAAGCAGTAATACCAAAACAGCATCTACGAAATGTACTGCCAAGCAAGAAGAAAAGACTTTCCTCAAATTATGAACAGAACATTTATTTTTTCCAAGTTCATAATTTATAAAACGGGAAGTAGCGGTTGTCATTGACATATTCAAGAAACCAAACATAACGACAGCACCTCCTACTACATTATATAAGCCATAATCGTCTATGCCCAAAGTCTCTAAAATTACTCTGCTTGTATACATAGACACAAGCATTATAAAAATCATCCTAAAATAAAGAAATACAGAATTTCTTATTAATGTTTTAGTATTTGTATGTCTTGCCATCTTATATCGCATTATTATTGTGAAATGGCTTTTCTACGATGACTATGAAATTCATCCCAAAGTTTCTCCCAATCAAACGCTTGAAGATAAGAATCAATACCTTCTTTATCTATAACTATATTATCACATTTTTCTATTAGTTCAATTAACTCCTTCTCTTGATCAGGAGAAAAAAAATTGACATACTTGTCAGAAAATTCACCTAAGCTACCTGCATTAGAAGAAAACACACGACAATGGTAAGATAAAGCCTCTAATATAGGTAAGCCAAATCCTTCATACTTTGAAGGGAATATAAATGCTGCACAATTTCTATATAAGAAATCTAAAACACCATCTGAAATCCAACCTGTATAAACAATCCTGTCTGACTTAATTATTTGATGACCTTTCCCACAAATAACCAATTTTCGCTTAGTCTTAGACTTCAAAAAAGAAGATATTAAAAAATCAATATTCTTATGTGGCGAACCTAAGCCTACATATAAAAAGAATGAATGTTTTGCTAATTCATTATAAGTTATAGGTTCACTCAGAGTCTGTATTTTATTAATTCCCTCACGGACAACAATCGATTCTTTTTTATATATCCGTAATAAATCTTTTTGGGTGGTTTTTGACACAGAAATGACTTCATCCGCTCCTTTTAAAACCAACTTAAAAAACATCTTATTTTTATATGCTCGAAGCTTAGTTTTAAAGCTTACACTACCCCAAAAATCTTGCAATATAATAAACATTAAATCGTGACATGTCACTATATGATTTACATCTCTTTTATGCCAAAATGGCCCTATTAAATCCCCTGAATGATAAATATCATACTTCTGTTTTGATAGCCAAAGCGAAAATTTTATATTATCTACAAAATTATGTCTCCTATACTTACACAATAAATGATTATAAGGAAATGACTCTATTTCATTATTCAATATAACACATACATTTTTAAATCCATAATGTCTTATATATCCTTTAATTAGCTCATAAGTATACCTAGAAATTCCACTAATCTTAGGAGTAATACTTCTACCATCAATTA
The DNA here is from genome assembly GCA_900546645.1 of uncultured Bacteroides sp. Lineage (GTDB taxonomy): Bacteria > Bacteroidota > Bacteroidia > Bacteroidales > Bacteroidaceae > Phocaeicola. The sequence continues at coordinate 5,599 of URDR01000056.1, forward strand.
GAACTTGCATATCTTAATTATATAGTTAACATTCAGTTCAGGAAATACCTCTTTGACAAGTCAATTTTAAATACCCTAAACCTTTTTTTAATATTTTATCTTGAATTTCACGCTGACTGGCAACTTATCTCACCACTTCTTCAAAATCTTCTTTATGCACGCCACGGATAGCCACGGCATAACCTCCGAAGTCGAAGACCAGCTGACGATCGCGGTCGATGCGAACGATATATCCTTCATATCCGGCAAAGGGACCAGTGAGCACACGCAGCTTCACATGCTCTCGCGCAAACTTCTCGAAGGGGTCTCGAAGGAAGGTGACTTGTTCGGGATGGGTCTTCATGACATTCATGAACGGCTGCATCACGGCATCTTCTATAGAGGCGGGACGAGCTTTGCAGCGGTCGTTTACCAAATGGTAATTGGGGAAATTTTGCTTCAGAAACTCCTGCAAATCCTTCACCGTACCTTGCAGAAAAACAAGACCGCACACGGTGGGTTCCAAGGTCTTCTTGACTCTGCGTTCGTTTTCCTTATCGCCGTATTGATAACGTAAAGACTGGTGAATAAAATAAGGTTGCGGATGGAGGGCGTTTTCTTCCTTTCCGTTATAAGTATCCAGCCATTTCTGCAAAGTCTTTGCTGCCTTATGCTGGAGATACAAATAACTCCATGAAGTGGGTTTCCGGGAAGTGTCTATTTTCTTTTTGTCCTGATAAGGGCGGGATATTCCTTCTACTTTCGAAGCCGATGTCTTTTCAGCCCCGATAACGTGGATGCCCTTTGGAAAGCGGTTGCTTTCACTGGCTGTAGAAGGTGAATTCAAGCAATCCTGCGTCATTTTCTCTTTCTACTTTATGTCTGTCGTTGCTACGAAGCTTACTGTTTCGAAAAGCTTTGCCCGTACAGAGTTTGTGTTCATATTTGCTTGTTTTTAAACTCACTCTTATTAGAAGAGTGGCATTCTCTACTAAATACATGACAATCCGTTACTTACGATTCGACAAACGGTGAATTTTCCGAATATCCAATCACACATTTACTTATTCCAAAAAGAAAACGAACGCCGAATCGCATGAAAATCAAATAATTTTTCTATCTTTGCAGGCAAATGCCACTCTTCTAATAAAAGAGTGGCATTTTGTTTATGCTCATATCGAATGGAATAGACTACCGCCTGTGCCTAATTAAAAATTAGGTTTAGTGGGAAAGAAACTGCTTTCCCCACACCGGAAAAACAAAAATTCCTTCATGCAAACTATAAACAGAAGCTTTGTTTTTACAGCCAAAGATTCTGTTTTTACAGCCAAAGGCTTTGTTTATACAGCCAAAAGCTTTGAATAGAGTTTTCTTCCGCAAGTTTCCGGTTTTTCTTTCTGGTAAATTTAAAATTTCAAGACTCTCTTCAGTATTTTCTTGTTTGCCTGATTAACCGCAGCTGTGTCCAGCGTATCCAGATAGATTTGAGTGGTTTTATAAGATTGGTGTCCCATACCTTCACTGATGGTAGCAAGGGGAATATCCATACATAAAGCAATGCTTGCCCAAGTATGACGGGCTACATACGTGGTAAGGGGCATCTTGAGTCCTATCATATCGCCTATTTTCTTTAAGTTGCGGTTTACATTCTGCTCTACCTGTTTGTATCGGACATACGGATTGGGTTCTTTTCCGCTGAGGATGGGAAGCATGTAAATGGAGTCTTGGGTGCGATAGGCATATTTGCCAACGAGGTTCTGCATGGGTTTCTCCCACTCCACCGTAAGATGCTGATGGGTTTTTCTGCGGGTGTAGCTCACCATCCCGTGCTTCAGGTCGCTCTTTTTCAGATATGCCATATCTACAAACGACATACCGCGCATATAGAAGCTGAAGAGGAACAGGTCACGGGCGAGGTCTAAGGAAGAGCCCTTGGGCAGTTTCAGCTTTTCGATGAGCCGGATTCCTTCCATCGTAATGGCACGCTTATGGGTGCGTACGCTGCCGCAAGACAGACGGGCGAAGATGTCACAGTCGGGGGCTATACCGGTTTCTGCTGCCCTGCGATAAAGGGTGCGGAGGGTACGGAGATAGTAAGCTACGGTATTTTGCTTCAGTCCGCGGTTTAACAACCAAGCCCTGTACTGCTCCATCAAATCGGGAGTCATCTGGTTAAAGGGAAGGTCTTCGTTGCTCCGGAATTCTTTGAACCGCCGAAAGGCATGCATATAATTGTTACGGGTTCCGATACACTGCATTTGCTCTTTCTTGTCTATCTGTGCCCAGATAAAGGTGAAAACGCTCTGACAAGGTGGCTGCAAACGGGATTTTCCCGCAAGACCGGAAGAGCGGAATTTTAAATGATTAGTTGACATATGATTGGGTTTTGAGTTTTTGAGGTAAGTAGGCTTTTAGATAGTTGACTAGGCTACAGATACTAGTTTGTAGCACCTAAGAACAAAAAATTATCGAATAAGAAAAACAATTTTCTTGGAAATTATTTATACATTTGTAGGTTACACGAAAAACGGTTATTATCATGAAACAAGTTATAGCGTACTTTGCCTTTCTGCTATGCCCGCTTATCGGGATGGCTCAAGAGAATGAATCAACCATCCAGCCGGCAGATTCGCTGAGTGTTCCGCTCGTTGCTCCGATTCCGGAAAGCGGAGGCTACACTCCTTTCTGCATGTATGGCATCACGCCTTTTCATTGCGGATATGCCAGTTGGGAGCTTCATGAGGGACTGAATGCTTCTTTCGGAATGAATGTAACTTTCAGTCCGAGCCGATATGCTCCTTCGGGGGTGGGATTCGGACAGGATGCGGCTTTTTTCTATGCTCGCCCGCTGACGAAACGGTTCAGCATGGCAGCGGGTTTATATGCCAGCAACATGAGCTGGGGAGGTTTGAACTACCGGAACATCGGATTTGCCGCCATTGCCGGATTTCAGGTAAACGAACGGATTAGCCTGTATGCCTATGGAACCAAGTCGTTCATGCCGAAACGTTCGCCTCTTTATTATCCCTTGCCGAATTTTGATCCGGACCGCTTCGGGGGAATGGTTCGCTTTAAATTGAGCGAAAGCAGTTCGTTCAGCATAGGGGTGGAGGGGCTGAGATATCCGGGAATAAGACCTATATATTAAATTAAATGAGGTAACCCTGTACTACAAACTTGATACTAGGTATCCATCCGGACGGAAAACCTAGTCAACCAATAAATAAAAACTCAAACCAATGGACTATCAAGAAACTCTAAATTATCTATATAACAGTGCTCCCCTCTTTCAGCATGTCGGAGCGGGTGCCTATAAAGAAGGACTATCGAATACGCACGCACTGGATGAACATTTCGGTCATCCGCATCAAACTTTCCGTACTATCCATGTGGCAGGAACCAACGGAAAGGGTTCTTGCTCGCATACACTGGCTGCCATTCTACAGTCGGCTGGCTATAAGGTGGGACTTTATACTTCTCCTCATCTGGTGGATTTCCGTGAACGTATACGCGTTAACGGGAAGCCTGTTTCGCAGGAATTTGTAATTGATTTTGTAGAGAATCACCGGAGTTTCTTCGAACCCCTACACCCGTCTTTCTTTGAACTTGCCACAGCAATGGCTTTTCTCTATTTTGCTCAGGAGAAAGTAGATGTGGCTGTCATTGAGGTGGGACTTGGAGGACGGCTGGACTGTACGAATATCATTCAGCCCGACTTAGGTATCATTACCAACATCAGTTTCGATCATGTTCAGTTCTTGGGAGATACATTAGAAAAAATTGCTTCGGAGAAAGCCGGAATCATCAAGTTGCATATGCCTGTGGTTATCGGAGAAACAACTCCCGAAACTAAGACGGTGTTCAAGGAAAAAGCGCAACAGATGCAGGCTCCTATCTTCTTTGCAGAGGAGGAACAGTTACTGCAGGCTGCTGAGCGGATGCCCGACGGGGGATATTGTTACCAGACTTCTGCCTACGCGGATTTGAAAGGGGAACTGGGCGGTCTTTGCCAGCTAAAAAATACCAATACTATCTTATCGGCTGTGCTGCACTTGAAGGAAATGGGCTATACGCTTCCGGATGAAGCCGTCAGAAACGGATTTGCACGGGTCTGTGAGCTGACCGGACTCATGGGTCGCTGGCAGAAAATAGGTAAACATCCTGCTATTATCTGCGATACAGGACACAATGTAGGAGGTATTCAATATATTGCAGAGCAACTGAAAGCCCAATCGTATAAAACGCTACGTATGGTTATCGGCATGGTGAACGACAAAGATATACAGCATGTGCTGCAGCTGCTTCCACAGGAGGCTGCCTATTACTTTACCCAAGCTAGCGTACAGCGTGCCCGTCCGGCTGAATCTGTCAGAGAACTTGCCCTAAGCTATGGTTTGAAGGGAAATGCCTACCCCACAGTTGCCGAAGCACTGGCTGCTGCACGTGCCGAAGCCTCGCCTGAAGACTTGATTTTTGTGGGAGGAAGTAGTTTCATTGTGGCTGATTTGCTTTCTTTAAACAATTAATGACACTTCTTTTCCCTAAAAAGTTTGGGAAATTTGAATAAAATCTTTTTATTTGCACAAAAATTGGCAAGTGTAAATAAAAAGATTTTAATATATGAACAACACATTTTATAAGGAAGATAATCTAAGTGGCTTAAAAAGAGCCGACTTCCAAAAAACAATCGACGGAAAAGAAACTGATTTATTTATTTTATCTAACGATAACGGAGCTGAAATGGCTGTAACCAACTATGGGGGTGCAATTATTACCGTCATGGTTCCGGACAAAAACGGGGAATTAGCCAACGTGGTTCAAAGTCATGATACCATTGACGGGGTTATCAATAGCCCGGAACCGTTTTTGAGTACACTTATCGGACGCTATGGCAACCGTATTGCAAAAGGAAGCTTCAAGCTGAACGGAACTGCATATCCACTGGCGATAAACAATGGACCAAACTCGCTGCACGGAGGACCTACCGGCTATCATGCCCGTGTATGGGATGCTGAACAAACCAGCAAACAAAGCTTGACACTGCATTATCTCTCACCGGACGGCGAAGAAGGTTTCCCCGGCAATCTGGACATTACCGTTATTTATACCTTTACCAACCAGAATGAGCTGATTCTTACTTACTCTGCCATTACTGACAAGCAAACCATTATCAACCTTACGCATCATGCGTTCTTCAGCTTGTCGGGTGTGGCTAATCCTACAGCTACTGTCGACAATAATATCGTAACCATCAATGCGGATTTCTATACTCCGATGGATGAGGTTTCAATCCCGACTGGAGAAATTGCCAAAGTAGAAGGTACTCCGATGGATTTCCGTACTCCACATACGGTAGGAAGTCGCATCAACGAGCCTTTCCAGCAGCTTATCTATGGGGCTGGTTATGACCACTGCTATGTATTGAATAAAGAAGAAGCCGGTTCACTGACTTTCGCTGCGAAATGTGTGGAACCGGAAAGCGGACGCTCGCTGGAGGTTTATACCACTGAACCGGGCGTACAGGTCTATACCGACAACTGGGCTACCGGATATGAAGGTTATCATGGAGCTACTTTCCCGGCACGCAGCGCTATCTGCTTTGAAGCTCAGCATTTTCCTGACAGCCCGAATAAAGGACACTTCCCTTCTGTGGTATTAAATCCCGGAGATACGTACCATCAGGTTACGGTCTATAAATTCGGAGTGGAAAAATAAAAGACACGTATTCAAAACTAACCTAATTTATAAACTTTAATTACAATTCTAAACAAACCATGAATCAACAAAAACAGAACGGTAATGTAATTGCAATCATCACCATGATTTTCCTCTTCGGTATGATTGCTTTCGTAACTAACCTAGCTGCCCCGATGGGGATTGTACTGAAAAATCAATTCTCAGTATCGAATGCTCTCGGTATGTTAGGAAACCTTGGTAACTTTATTGCATATGCAGTAATGGGTATTCCAAGCGGAATTTTATTAACTAAAGTGGGCTATAAGAAAACAGCTCTCATTGCCGTAGCAATCGGCTTTATCGGTGTAGGTGTGCAGTATCTTTCAGGACATGCCAGTCCGGAATCTGCATTTGCTGTCTATCTGATTGGTGCATTTATCTCTGGTTTCTCTATGTGTCTGCTTAACACCGTGGTTAACCCCATGCTTAACAAACTGGGTGGTGAAGGTAACAAAGGTAACCAGCTGATTCAGGTGGGTGGCTCATTTAACTCTGTAATGGCTACCATCACTCCGATGTTTGTGGGTATCTTGATTGCCGGATCGGTAGAAAAAGCTACTATCTCTCAGATTTTCCCGGTTATGTACGCTGCTATGGCGGTATTTGCTTTCGCATTCTTCGTATTGCTGTTTGTGACAATTCCGGAACCGGCTGCTACTAAAACAAATGAATCTATCGGTACACTGATGAAAGGTGCTTTGCGTTTCCGTCACTTCGTACTGGGTGCAATCGCTATCTTTGTATATGTAGGTATCGAAATCGGTGTTCCGGGTACACTGAACTTGTTCCTGACCGACCCTGTAGAAAAAGGTGGTGCCGGTGTTGCTTCTACTATCTCTGGATTCGTGGTAGGTACTTACTGGTTGCTGATGCTGGTGGGACGTTTGATCGGTGCTTCACTCGGTGCTAAGATTTCAAGCCGCGCCATGATGGTCTTTACTTCTGCATTCGGACTGGTGTTGGTCTTGCTGGCTATTTTCTCATCAACCGATTCATTGGTGAACTTGCCCGTATTGCAACAGAGCGCTACCGGCGGCTTGTCATTCGGTATGGCTGAAGTGCCTGTCAATGCCATGTACTTGGTTATCGTTGGTTTGTGTACTTCTATCATGTGGGGAGGTATCTTCAACTTGGCTGTAGAAGGATTGGGTAAATATCTGGCTGCTGCTTCTGGCTTGTTCATGGTATTGGTTTGTGGCGGTGGTATCTTGCCGGTTCTCCAAGGATGGATTGCTGACATCGCCGGATTCATGAACAGTTACTGGGTGATTGTAGCTGCATTGGCTTACTTGCTGTTCTATGGTCTGGTAGGCTGCAAGAATGTAAATAAAGATATTCCTGTTGAATAAACAACAAACAAAAAATGAAGAAGAGGAAACTGAAATCAGATTCTTCGTTCTTCATTTTTTGTTTTAAGATACTAAAATATTAACCTTTAAATTTTTATCATTATGGACATAGAATTCGTTAGAAGCCGTTTCATTAAACATTTCGACGGTACAACTGGCTCTGTATATGCATCTCCGGGACGTATTAACCTGATTGGTGAACATACAGACTATAATGGTGGTTTTGTTTTCCCCGGTGCTGTAGATAAAGGCATGATTGCTGAAATCAAACCGAACGGAACTGATAAAGTGTGTGCTTATTCTATTGACTTGAAAGACTATGTGGAATTTGGTCTGAACGAGGAAGATGCTCCTAAAGCTAGCTGGGCACGTTATATTTTCGGTGTATGCCGCGAAATGATTAAACGTGGCGTTGATGTGAAAGGCTTTAACACTGCTTTTGCAGGGGATGTTCCTCTGGGAGCTGGTATGTCTTCATCGGCTGCTTTGGAATCAACTTATGCTTATGCTTTAAATGACTTATTCGGTGATAACAAGATTGATAAGTTTGAATTGGCTAAAGTGGGTCAGGCAACAGAGCACAACTACTGTGGTGTGAAATGTGGTATCATGGACCAGTTTGCTTCTGTATTCGGTAAAGAAGGAAGCTTAATCCGCTTAGACTGCCGTTCACTGGAATATCAATATTTCCCGTTCAAACCGGAAGGCTACCGCTTGGTATTGGTTGACTCTGTAGTGAAACATGAACTGGCTTCTTCTGCATATAACAAACGCCGTCAAAGTTGTGAAAATGTAGTGGCTGCTATCAAGAAAACTCATCCGAATGTGGAATTCCTTCGTGACTGCAGCATGGATATGCTGAATGCTGTGAAGGGTGAAGTTTCGGAAGAAGATTACATGCGTGCTGAATATGTGATTGAAGAAATTCAACGTGTGCTCGATGTTTGTGACGCACTGGAACGTGGCGACTACGAAACTGTAGGTCAGAAGATGTATGAAACTCACAACGGTATGAGCAAGCTGTATGAAGTGAGTTGCGAAGAATTGGACTTCTTGAACGACATTGCATTTGACTGTGGAGTTACTGGTTCACGTGTAATGGGTGGAGGTTTCGGCGGCTGTACCATCAACTTGGTTAAGAATGAATTGTATGAAACATTCATCACTACAGCTAAAGAACGCTTCAAAGAAAAATTCGGACGTAGCCCGAAAGTATACGACGTGGTTATCAGCGACGGTTCACGCAAACTTTGCTAAACCATAAAATAATTATTTTACGGTGCCATCTTGGAAACAACTTCCAAGGTGGCACTTTTTTTATGTGTGACTCACTCACAGCAAAAGGAAAAAGAGAACAGACATACTATCTATGTGAACAATACAATGTAAAACAGACCGCCTATATTTGTACCTGAGTTCATTAACTCGTGCAGCCTACACACTAGGCTATACAAACTAGACACTAGGTATCCATCCCGATGGCAAGCCTGGTCAACTCAAAAACTCAAAACCTAAAACTAAAACCTACATAGAATGAAAAAACGAGCAACCATATTACTATGTTTAGGCTTTCTGCTTACTCCAATGAAAGCACAAACACTCTTAAGCCTCGAAGAATGCCTGCAGATAGGTCTGGAAAACAACCTTCCTCTTCAAGGAAAGAAAAATGAGGTAATCAAAGGGAAGTACACGATTTCTGAAAACAGAGCCAGGCTTCTGCCCCAGATTAACGGATTCGCCAATTTCAATGACAACTTCGAACCGCCGGTGTCGGTAACCGACGGAACGGCTTTCGGCAATCCTTATAATGTTACCAAAACGCTGCAGTATAATGCCAGCGCCGGTATCCAGTTGCGAATGCCTCTTTATGACCAGACGGTCTATACAACGGTGGCAGTTGCCAAGATGATGGAACAACTAAGCCGGCTGTCGTATGAAAAGGCAAAAGAAGACCTGATGATTGAAATCAGTAAGCTTTATTATTTAGGACAAACAACTACCGAACAGATCCGCCTGATAAAGAACAATATCACCCGACTGGAAGAGTTGAAAAACATTACCATGGCTTTATTTGACAATGGCATGGCACTCGGAGTGGATGTGAAACGAGTAAATATAAACTTAGAAAATCTGCATACCCAGCATGATAATGCGCAAGCGATGCTGGCTCAACAGCTCAACCTGCTCAAATATACGATTGACTACCCTGCTGATACCGAAATTGTATTAAGCGCAATTAATCCGGAGGAAATCGTACCGGTAGCTTTGACCGGACTGTCTGAGAATCTCTACGAACTGCAGTTGGCTGAATCGCAGACACAATTGGCTGAAAAACAGAAAAAGATGATTTCACAACGGTATATTCCATCGTTAAACCTCACCGGAAATCTTTCGTTTTCGGCTTTCACCGACAAGGCTTATCACTGGTTTCATTCGCATCCTTCCAACAAATGGTATGACTCGTATGGCTTAGGGGTTTCTTTGCAAATTCCAATTTTCGACGGACTGGACAAACGGAACAAAATACGCAAAGCAAAAATTGACATCGAAAACTTTAAGCTGGCACAGGAAAACACCCGGAAGCTATTACAGACACAGTATCTGAATGCTACCAATGATTTGATGAACAATCAGCGCAATTTCAAAAAGCAAAAGGATAATTATCTTCTGGCAGAAGATGTATATACCGTCACAACGAGCCGCTATAAAGAGGGTATCGCCTCAATGACTGAGGTTCTGCAAGACGAAATGCGTATGAGTGAGGCACAAAATAATTATATTCAGGCTCATTATAATTATCAGGTTACAAACCTGACTTTGCTGAAACTTACAGGAAAAATCGATACGTTACTTCAGAGCAAATAAATCAATCTTAAAATATAATTCTATCATTATGGAAACTACAAATAACAATACTTCTTCTAACAACCATCAGGAAAAAGCCGGAAAACTGAAAAAAGCACGCAACTGGAAATTTGTTGCCAGCGCGGTAGGTGTAGCTATCTTAGCTGCCGGTGTGATTCAAACAGCCATCATGTTTCTTGACTATAAACGCACAGAAACCAGTAATGATGCACAGATTGAACAATACCTCTCTCCTATCAATCTGCGGGCTTCGGGATATATAAAGAAAATATACTTTACTGAACATCAGCACATCCGAAAAGGAGATACGCTGCTGATTCTGGACGACCGCGAATATAAAATCAGAATGATGGAAGCGGAAGCTGCACTCAAAGATGCCAAAGCTGGAGCTACAGTTATCGATGCTACTCTGCAAACCACACGCAGCAATGCTTCTGTTTTTGAAGCGTCGATTGCGGAAGTGGAAATACGTCTGGCTAAACTGAAAAAAGACCGCCAGCGCTACCAGAATCTGGTGGAAAGAAATGCGGCTACTCCAATTCAGTTAGAGCAAATTGAAACGGAATATGAAGCGACTCTGAAAAAACTGGATGCCATCAAACGGCAACAGAAAGCGGCTCACTCTGGTGTAAATGAGGTGTACCACCGCCAGGAAAATATTGAAGCTGCTATCCAAAGAGCGCAAGCTGCATTTGATATGGCTAAGCTGAACCTGTCGTATACCATCGTTACGGCTCCTTGCGACGGAACTTTAGGCAGACGTGCACTGGAAGAAGGACAGTTTGTGAATGCCGGACAAACTATTACATACATCGTTCCGAACACACAGAAATGGATTATTGCCAACTACAAGGAAACTCAAATTGAAAATCTGAAAGTGGGGCAAGATGTAGAAATCAGTGTAGATGCCATCAGCAACAAAACCTTCACCGGTAAGATTACAGCTATTTCTGGCGCAACCGGATCTAAATATTCATTGGTTCCCACGGATAACTCAGCCGGAAACTTCGTAAAAATTCAACAACGTATTCCGGTGCGTATCGATTTTACCAACCTTACTAAAGAAGAAAACGAACAACTTATAGCCGGAATGATGGTTATTGTAAAAACAAAACTCTAAAACCATGAACCAGACACCTCGAAATTATCCTTTCTATGATTGGGTTCCCAAGCCTGTAGGCATACTCATCCTGGTGCTGCTGTTCCTCCCTATCCTTACCATAGGAGGGGTTTACTCTGTGAACAGCACCGAGATGATGAGTGGACTGGGGATTATTTCTGAACATCTCCAGTTTACTAACTTTGCTACCTCCATCGGAATGGCGGCATTCTGCCCTTTTCTTTACCGGCTTGTTGTTATCCGAAAGGAGAAAATGATGTGCATTGCCGGCTTTTCCATAATGTATATCCTCAGCTACATCTGTGCCAAAACGGACAGTATTTTCCTGTTGGCACTATGTAGCGTATTGATGGGATTTCTGCGTATGGTGCTGATGATGGTCAACTTATTTACGCTGATTTTATATGCCGGAAACATTGAAGCTTACCTGAAGATTACTCCCGGACTGGAACCGAAAACCGGAGAAGCATGGGATAAACTTGACATCGAACGAAGCATTGCCCAGCCGGGTATTTATCTTTTCTTTATGATATTGGGACAGTTGGGTACGTGGCTTACTGCATGGCTTTCCTTTGAGTATGAATGGAAATATGTGTATTATTATATGATGGGCATGTTGCTGTTAAGCATCTTGGTTATCTTCATTACCATGCCGTATCAGAAATTCGAAACCAAACGCTTTCCTATCAACTTCAGACAATTCGGTAATGCTACTTTATTCTGCATCCCACTGGTATGCTTTACTTATGTTATGGTTTACGGAAAATTGCTCGACTGGTTTGACGACCCTACCATCCGTATCGCTGCGATTATTGCTATACTCAGTGCGGCATTGTTTGTCTATGTAGAATCCATGCATCAAAGTCCTTATTACCTGCTTGATGTATTAAAACTACGTACCATCCGGATGAGTGTATTGCTCTACTTCCTGCTTATGTTTCTTAATTCCAGTGCCATGTTTGTGAATGTATTCGCAGGAATAGGTATGAAGCTGGATAACTTCCAGAATGCCATGCTGGGAAACTGGACCATGGCTGGTTATTTCATAGGAGGAATGACTACCATTATACTCAGTATGAAAGGGGTGCATTTCAAATATATTTTTGCTGGAGGCTTCCTGATTATCGGACTTTCGGCTATGTTCATGTATTTTGAAGTGCAGACAGCCGGATTATACGAACGTATGAAATATCCGGTTATTATCCGTGCCACAGGTATGATGATGTTGTATTCCCTCATTCCTACCTATGCCACGCAACGCATGCCGTACAAATTCCTTTCTTCGTGGATTTGTACCATGCTGACCATCCGCATGGTTATAGCTCCCAGTTTCGGGGCTGCCGTTTACACCAATGTATTGCAAGAGCGGCAACAGCATTACGTAACGCGCTATGCGCAAAACGTAGATTTGCTGAACCCTGATGCTGCTAATTCATTTATGGGAACAGTCAAGGGAATGGGCTATCAGGGAAAAAGCAAATCGGAAGCCGTAAATATGGCTGCAATGTCCACTAAAGGACAAATTCAAATGCAAGCTACCCTTGTTTCTGTGAAAGAAATGGCAGGATGGACGCTCTACGCCTGCCTGTTCTGCACAATATTTGTATTAATACTTCCATATCCTAAAAGAAAATTACTAACTTAGCGGTTAAAAAAACAGCCGCATGGATAAAGAGAAAGAAGAACAATATAAGCAACGACTTACACAGCTAAATTCTTCTCTTGCCGAGAAGAAAGAGCTGTGTTCGTCGAATGGAACACTCTATAATTTCCCTCAGATATTAAAACAGCCCTATGAAGTAAATGGTGTAGGGGTCATTATATGTAAAAAAGGAGAATTTAATTTCCGTCTGAATAAACAGGAACTGATAGCACATAGCGGAGAAACGCTTTTCATACCCAGTGGTTCTTTCTTGCAAATTACCAATGAATCAGCCGATTTGGAAGTGATTATTCTTATTTATCAAATTGATTCCATACGAAATATCATGGGAAATCTGGTTCTTGCCATGTTCCCTTATTCCCAATTGGCTACAGAACCATGCTATGTATGGAGCACGGGGGAAGAATGTGATATTACGCAATATATATCGTTGTTAGACAGTACTGAGGAAGGGAGAAGTTCTTCGTTTTCCTTGCATGAACGTAAACTGTTGCTACTTGCACTTACTCACCGGCTTTGCTCTATCTATAGCCGTAAGTTGCTACTCCAGCAAGGGACTCTCAGCCATAAACATGAAATATTCATCAAACTGATTCAAGAAATAGAACATTCCTATATGCACGAAAGAAGGGTTGAATATTATGCTGGCCGACTCTGCCTGTCGCCTAAATATCTGTCAACACTTTCAAAAGAGATTTGTGGATATACGGTGCAAGAGCTCATCTTCAAAGCCATTATCCAGAAAAGTATCTCTTTGCTACAGAATACGCAAAAGACTATACAAGAAATTGCCGACGAATTCAATTTCTCAAATGCCTCTCACTTCGGGACTTTTTTCAAGAAGCAAACAGGCACTTCTCCCCAACACTATCGGAAGAACTTATAAGTAAATGAATCCGCCAGCAAATGAAACTGGTAGAATCAGTTAGTGAGCTGCATCATTCTACTGAGATATTTACCGATAATATCGAACTCCAGATTTACAATACTTCCTACTTTAAATGTATGGAAATTGGTATGTTCGTAAGTATAGGGAATAATGGCTACCTGAAAAGTATCCTCCGTCGGATTACAAACTGTCAGGCTTACTCCATTTACCGTTACCGAACCTTTATCGACGGTAAAATAACCACGCTTAGCCATTTCCGGATTAAAATCGTATTTAAAGGTGAAATACCAGCTGCCTTCGGCGTCATCTATTGCCACGCAAGTAGCGGTCTGATCAACATGTCCCTGTACGATATGCCCGTCCAAACGTCCGTTCATCATCATGCTGCGCTCTACATTAACTTTATCACCTGCCTGCAACAAGCCGATATTGGACCGCTCAATTGTTTCTTTCATAGCGGTAACCGTATATGTACCATCTTGAATGCTAACTACGGTCAGGCAGACGCCGTTATGCGATACGCTCTGGTCAATTTTCAGTTCATCCACAAATGAACATTTCAAGGTAAGATGAAGGTTTTCCTGGTCTTTTACCACCTTCACTACTTCTGCATATTCTTCTACAATTCCTGAGAACATAATTTCCAAGTTTTAATTTTTATAATCTTTTTTCCGGTATACTTTTACTCCATACAGTTACTCCATCCGAAGCAATTACTGCTATCGTTCCTCCAGCATATTCTTTCGTGTAGCTGTTGCCTTTTAAAAGCATATCTTCTGCCATACGGATGGCTTTCTCTGAACTTTTAATAGAAAACCCTTTATGGTCGCTCGATTTCCCATCAGAGAAATAAATATCATACGTTTCCATTCTTTCTTAGTTTAGTTTGAATTGTCTCACAAAGATATTAATTCCTCATAATCGCACCAAACCTACAGGCATAAAAAAAGAGAAACCAATCGTAAGACTGACTTCTCTGAAGAGCGGAAAACGAGACTCGAACTCGCGACCCTAACCTTGGCAAGGTTATGCT
>URDR01000057.1 GCA_900546645.1 uncultured Bacteroides sp.
AGAAATAGCTTTATGGGAATGTTTTCAATGAGAAAGCCACGTAGCTATCACCATGAATATATTTACGTGGACGAACGCAAGGAGAAACTGCAAAAGATAGAAGAGAGTGCCAAGCGTGACTTAGGTATGCTTCCTCCCAAAGAATTCTCACCGGAAGATATACGGGGAAAGTTCGTTGAGGGAACCACTTATCTCAAACGCCGCAAGGAAAGCGGACGGAAACCTCTTTCTTATGCCACTATGTTTATAGCTATCCTTGTATTACTTTATATCTTACATTATCTTATCACCGGAGAATTTACACTATGAGCGATATCATCCGTTTGTTGCCCGACTCTGTGGCTAATCAAATTGCAGCAGGCGAAGTCATCCAGCGACCTGCTTCTGTGGTCAAGGAATTGGTCGAAAATGCGATTGACGCAGGTGCACTTCATATTGATGTTTCTGTGACCGATGCCGGAAAGACTTGCATCCAAGTCATTGACGACGGAAAAGGAATGTCGGAAACAGATGCGCGCCTGGCCTTCGAACGCCATGCTACTTCAAAAATAAAAGAAGCAGCCGATTTGTTCGCACTGCGTACCATGGGATTTCGCGGTGAAGCACTGGCTTCAATCGCTGCCGTGGCACAAGTGGAGCTGCGTACCTGCCAGGAAGAAGGACAGCTGGGAACTGCCATCACCCTATCGGGATCAAAGATTGAAAAACAAGAAGCGGTTGCCTGCCCCAAAGGAAGCAACTTCGCTATCAAAAACCTGTTTTTTAATATCCCGGCACGGCGCAAGTTCCTCAAGTCAAACCAAACGGAGTTAAGCAATATTTTAACTGAATTTGAACGCATCGCACTGGTGAATCCGGAAGTTTCGTTTACGCTCCATCACAATGAGACCGAGTTGCTGAATCTCCCTGCCATCCAGCTTCGCCAACGCATCATGGGATTATTTGGCAAGAAACTGAATCAAGAATTGCTTTCCCTCGAAATTGAAACCACCATGGTGAAAATCCACGGTTTCATTGCACGCCCTGAAACGGCACGCAAGAAAGGAGCACGACAGTTTTTCTTCGCCAACGGACGCTTCATGCGCCATCCGTACTTCCATAAGGCAGTAACCGATGCATACGAGAACTTAGTACCTGCTGGTGAACAGATTTCTTACTTTCTCTACTTTGAGGTCGACCCGGCACACATCGACGTAAACATTCACCCCACCAAAACCGAAATTAAATTTGAAAACGAGCAAGCCATCTGGCAGATTCTTTCAGCTGCAGTCAAGGAAACTTTAGGACGCTTCAATGCCGTACCTTCCATTGACTTCGATACGGAAGGAATGCCCGACATTCCGGCATACGATGCTACGCCTTATGCCGGTGTGCAGCCGCCGCAGACTTCCTATGACCCCACGTATAATCCGTTTAATACCACTGCTGTTTCGCCTTCGTCTTACTCTTCGTATAAATCGAAGCAACACCTTGACTGGGAACCGGCCTTTCATGGATTAGAGAAGAATGCATCGCAAGCAAGCTGGCCTGAAGACGATCCGGCTCCGTTTGAAGAAGAAATGTATCCGCAAGAACCGGTTGCCCCGCATACTCCTTCCGGATTATACGACAGCCCTGCAACCGAAAGCGTGGCAGAGAAAAGTGCACAACACTATCAGTATAAAGGAAGTTATATCTTGACTTCGGTAAAATCCGGACTGATGATTATCAATCAGCAACGGGCGCATATCCGTATTCTTTATGACCAATATATGGCGCAGATAGAACAACGGCAACATGTTTCGCAGCGTATCTTATTTCCTGATATGGTGCATTTCTCACCGGCAGAAGTTCCGGTATTAAATGAAGTGATGGACGATCTGAATGCGCTGGGCTTCGACTTGAGTGACTTGGGAAACGGCACGTATTCCATTAATGGGATTCCTGCCGGCATCGAAGGACTGAATCCGGAAACACTGATTACAAACATGGTGCAAACTGCCATCGAAAAGGGATGCAAGGTAAAAGAAGAGGTGCAGAGCATGTTGGCTCTCTCGCTGGCGAAAGCGGCTGCCATTGTGCCGGGACAGGTATTAAGTAATGAAGAAATGAATAATTTGGTGGATGGACTTTTTGCTGTAGCCACCCCTAATTATACTCCCGACGGAAAAACGATTCTCACAGTAATTAAAGAGGATGAACTGGAGAAGTTATTCAAGTAGGTGTTGAGTTTTTGAGGCTTTGAGTTTGTAAGTTCTTAAGGTTATAAGTTCTTGCACGCTTGAGGTTTTGAATTTATGGACTATTAAATTTTCAGGTGACTAGGCTTACCGCCTAGTGTCTGGCATTTGAAGCCTAGTCACTTGAAAGAAAAGCCTCGTTATCTGGATATTTCCTTTACAAAGTAAGTCAAAGTAGGCAAGTGGTCACTATATCCGTTCTGGAAAGTAGTTCCTGAGAATGTACGCAGCGGATAGCCTTTATACTTGCCAGCCTGCTGAATCAGGAACGGACGGTTAAACACCTCACATTTCCACAGTTTCAGTGTCGTGCGGTCTTTACCCAATAAATTGCCCGAAACAATCTGTTGGTCGAACAGGTTCCACTGATTCTGATAACAAAGCGAACCGATACCCTGGTCATACAATTTCCAGATCGCATTGTAATACCCGTCTGGTTTCACATCTTTCGCTTTACGCTTCGCCCCCAATACTTCCGCGCAACTCTTGTTGAAAGGGTCATCGTTCATATCCCCCACAATCAGCACTTTCGCATTCGGATTATCGGCATGAATCGAGTCGCCGATATGACGCACAATGCTTGCCGCAAACTCACGGAGCGGCGATGAAGCAGACCCCCCATAGCGCGAAGGCCAGTGGTTTACAATCATATGAAAAGGTTCACCTGCCATCACACCACTTACCAGCAAGATGTCACGGGTCCGGTAATTCGGTTTCTCCGGCATCTGGAACGGATAAATCCGGGCATTCACCAGTTTAAACAAGCGAGGATTATACAGAGCAGCCACATCAATACCACGGTGGTCGGGCGACTCAAAGTGAACAATTTCATAACCCTTGCCTTTCAGCGGAGCCATCTGCACCAAGTCTTCCAGCACCTTCCGGTTTTCCACTTCCGAAATACCGATAATGGCAGGACCAGCCGGACAATAATCCGTACCGAGCTGAGCCAATACCTTGGCTACATTTTGTAGTTTCTGCTCATACTTAGTCTGTGTCCATGCATACGGACCATTAGGAGTAAACTCGTCATCGCCCTTGTTATTCGGGTCGTCTTCCGTATCCCACAGGTTTTCTACATTATAGAAAGCGGCTGCATAGACTCCCAGTCGGTTTTGTGCCAGCAAGCCGGAAGCATACAGACAGGTGATGAACAGCGCGAGAATCATTCTTCGTGTCTTCATGACTTTCTTTTTTTATCGGTTAAGCTGACAAGGCTTCAGTTAAGAAGCCCTGCCAACTTTTAATCGTTCATTATTCATTAGGAGTCGGTTCGATCACGTTTCCTCCGTCACCGCTTCCGCTGCCACCTTTTGTAGCTGTTACTTTTACATTCTTAACTTCCCAAGTATCAGAGACTCCATCTGAACTTTTATATTGGAAAGCAAGCTTTATTTTAGAACCTACATAAGCAGATAAATTCACATCACCAGATCCTGAAAATTCCCAAGAATTTCCAGCGGGATAAGATACACCACTTAATGTAGTCCAAGTTTGTCCATTATCCTTAGATACATTTACAAGATGGTTTGTTTTTACATGAGCCACATCACCTTTATTGATCGCATGATCAAAAGTCAGAGTAGCTGCGTTAGCTGCTGTCAAATCTATTTCCGGAGAAATCAACCAACTATCAGAAGCATATGAAACACTATCTTTAAATGCACTTGCCTTCATGTATCCCGGATTCTTGAAATTATCATGTTTCCACACAAAAGTCAACGCACTTGCCATTTCTTTGTTTTCAATGGTAAATGTTCCTACTCCTGTAGCAAATGTTTCCTCAAAGATAGTTTCAGTAACTCCCGGCTGCGTTTCACCACCTTGTCCACCTTCTTCAGGCACTTCTACGAAATCCTTGATATCCTCAGCAGTACGGATGGTAAACTGCCAGTTACCTCTGAATCGTCCCAAGATACCAGTCAAGTTTCCTTTTCCTTTCGGAAGTTTGTTAGCTGCGAAGTTAGCATATCCACTGGTGCGCACCGCCAACGTATTTCCGTGCGCATCGGTAATGGCTTCTTCATGCCCCGTGCTGCTTTCGGGAGCAAAGATAGCCGTTCCCCCATTCTGGAAAGTTACCCCTTTCAGCGTAACCAATTTAAACTTATACGTTTCCGGATCCGCATTAATCACACTGATGTCATCCAGTTCGAGCGGTTTCGCATTCTCCGGATTTGCCCATCCATCTCTGATAACATGCTTTTCAAACTCCTCCCACGGGGTGCGGTACAGATAACCTTCGGGATGTCCCAACTGCTGTTCATCGCCATAAACCGAGATACTCAGTCCCTTCAAGTCAATATAAACAGTCTGTCCCACCGGATAATAGTTATATACACTACCCTGATCTACTTCCATTTCAATGGCACCGGTTTCATCTTCCAGATAAATTTTCTTGAAGATATTACCCGACTCATCGTTTGCAGTAACCACCGCTTTCAATACCTGCTCTTGCGTCAGCACCACCGGAGCATCTTGCGTAGCAGCCGCAGTCTGCGCACGCAAGTCTTTAATCGTAATATTCGCTTCCGGTCCCGTATATTCAGGCTCGGTCAAAAGCGGAGCATCATAATCTTTCTCACAGGCAAAGAGAGCCAGTGAAGCAAGAAGCGGCAGCGCGATATTTCTTAGTTTTTTCATATAATGTCAGTTTTTTAGTTGATATTTATTTAGTTGACTAGAACTTATAGCTTGCATTCAAGAAGCAGTTAATACCCTGCATATAGAAATACTTACCACCGAAGCGGTTCGGTTTTTCCAAGTCAAAGCGTCCCTGCTCATATCCGCCGGTACAGATATCCTTCTTGTTGAGCACATTGTTTACCGTCAAGTTAAAGTTCAGCGACTGGCGGTTGCGCAAATAGATAATCTTACCCACAGAAAGGTCGAGCGTAAATGCTTCCTTGAAGCGTTCCTGCGTAGTAAGCTGGCGGTAGGCATCGTAATACGGGTTATACGGAGTAACCTGTTCATAACTTGAAGCCAGACGGCGGAGCGGAGCTGCCTCAATGTAGTTACGTCCGAAACCGTTCACGTTGGCACCAAGGAACCAGTAGTCGATGAAGTAACGGATACCGAAAGTACCGGCAAACTGCGGAAGACCTCCCACATACACATTCTTCATATACACCTTTTCCTTTTCCACCATCTTTCCGTTTTCCGAATGCTTCACCCCGTCAGGATTGTTGCTGTAATAATACTCACCCACGGTTCCAGCCAAGTCGAAGCTCCAGTGATCATCGAGTTTATACGTAGCTCCCAGTTCGATACCGCGGTGAATGCGGTTTACCCCGTAAAGCACGTGGTTGATAAACGTACCCTCAATGCCGTCAT
The DNA here is from genome assembly GCA_900546645.1 of uncultured Bacteroides sp. Classification (GTDB taxonomy): domain Bacteria; phylum Bacteroidota; class Bacteroidia; order Bacteroidales; family Bacteroidaceae; genus Phocaeicola. Next base: position 5,556 of record URDR01000057.1, read on the forward strand.
AATAGCTGTTACGCTCCATCTGGTCGTAGAAATTAGTCTGGAACACACCGATACGTCCTGCCAAGTGAGGTGTAGAGAAGATATAATTAATATCTGCCGAGAAGATACGTCCGCTCTCCATGTTGTCGATGGTGCGGTCGGTAATACGCGGTGAGATATACGCCTCGTTCGGCAGCGGAGCCTCACTTCCGTAGCTCACATTGGCATTAATCATGTGGCGTCCGTTGAATTTATAGGTCAAACCTCCCTTCAGCATGATGTCGGTAAAGCTGTGACGCGCCCCTTTTCCGAAAGAGCTGTCCGGATAACGCCCGTTACGCATCAGTCCGTCACGCTGGAACGAGGTATAAGTCAGCTTCGCACCATAGTAATAATCCCAGTAGCGCGAATGATACTGATTCACCACCCACGCATTGAGCGAGTAGATGTTCAGGTGATAGTTATAGCCGAACACCCCGTCTTCATACACCTTACGGTTCGGACGGTCGAGGTCATTCTGCAACTTATCCGAATCGCCCGAGAAGTCTTGTTCGGCAAACTTGTCAATATCGAGCACATAGTTGGCACCCAGCAAGTCGTTCACCGTTTTAAACTGGCGTGACTGCGTATAGCGGGCACCGATACCGGCTGTGATATCAAAGTGACGGCTCATGCGGGCGTTCAGGGTAGAGTTGAACGAAGTCTCCAGCAAGTCGCTGCGACGTTCTTCCACCATATACACCGCTGCCCCGCTACCATTACGCACGCTGTTGGCATTGGCTTCATACAACTTATCCCAGTTAATCTGCGTAAAGTCGCCTTTGCGCGTCATCCACAGGTCGCGGTATCTCAGCTGCATGGTTTCATCTTCGAAGTAAGAAGGCAAATAGCGGTAATAATCCGGACGCGGATCGGGTGCATTATACCAGTTGAGCGCGGTATTACCATAGCGAGCATAATGGAAGCCCGCACCGGTGGTCAGCGTCATGTTGTCATTGATTTTCCAAACGTGCGAGAACACGGCAGTAGGGTCGAAAGCCGTAACCACCTTGGCATTCCGCTTGTCGCCGTTCTGGTAACCCCAGTTCGGGTTATACTGATAATTATCGGTCAACTCATATACTTCACGGTACGAGTTACCCTGCTGTCCGCGCTGTACGGGTGAGATGAAAGCCACCATCGACAAGCTGTGACGGCCACCCTGCCATTGTTTTTCGGCAGAAAAAGCCAGCGAGAAGTTCTTATAGAACGTACCGTCGATAGCTCCCTCATGCGAGTAACGTCCGCCCAAAGAAGAGGTAAACGCCCATCCCTTATCGTTCATTCCAGTAGAATAAGTAAACATGCCGCGCAGATAATAGTTGCGGTTGGTATAGCTCAAGCTCAGCTTACCGCCCGGTGTATACGCCGAAGCACGCATGTTAATGTTTTCGGTACCGCCGAGACGTCCGAAAGTAAATGAACCCGGTGCATTGAAGTTGGTCACATCGCCGTTACGGGTCATATCATTCAACGCTCCCACCGAAGCATAGTTAAACACGCCCCGGTTCTGGTCATTAAATTCCACCCCGTTGATATACTTCACCTCGTGCGTACTGCTATAGCCACGCGGAGAGAAGCGTCCCGGAGAAAGCTGATACGAACTGCGGTTCAAAAAGATGTCGTTCGAAAGAATCACGGTAGAACTTACGTCCTGTCCGGAAGTTTCCACATCATCGTCCACCATACCGGCATCGATGACACCAATCATAGAAATATCTTCTGTAGCATTCAGTTCAGTAACCCGAATCGGTTCCAGCTCGGTCACACCCGCGCTTTCCACCTCAATGGCTACACTTTTCGGCGTAATCAATACAGAGTTAAGCTGAATGACGTAACGTCCCGGAGCTATATTGCGGATGGTGAAAAAGCCATCGGCATCGGTCGTAACCTGCCGGTCGAGTTCGGTCACGGTCACGATGACTCCCGTAACGGGGTCACTGCTTACTGCTCCGATTACCCGTCCTTTCACGCTGCCTTGTGCAAAGGCAAGACAAGGAAGGAAGAATGCCAGGAAGAACAGTAGTTTTTGTTTCATACGTTTAGGTTTTTAATTAAAAAGTTTTCCTCTGGAGCCGTTTCATGCTTCTATCAGGAGGATTGGGTTAAAAAAGAGAGCATGAAAAAGTTTTATAGAGCTCTTTCATGTTCTCTTTTCTTAGAATTAAGTTATTGAATTGCAAGGGAGTATTTCTCTTGCTTGGGTTTCAGTAACTGGTTGTTGTTTCATCGGCAAAAAACGCTTGGGCGTTTTGTGTGAAACGTTTAGGTGTTTCTACTTAAACACCTAGGTGTTTTTTTAACTTACTTGGCTATGCCTGATAATTGAATATTATCTAATCTATATCCTGCTTTATTAGAGGCATCTGATACGAACTCGATAAACTCAATTCCATCAGGTAAAGTCAAAGTTACAGTCTGAAATTTATTAGCTGTTATACTTTTACTTTCAACACTCAAATCACCTAGATTAGTTCTCACCTTTATGATATTTTGATCAGCTGATTCATTAGCTGAAATATCATAAACCAATTTAAGATTAGTATAATTAGCTACATCAAAACCTGAAATCTTAAGTCCTGCTGGTTTTTCTTTATCTGTATATGCAGGCAAATAAACATGATTGGACGTAGTTGATGTAAATCTTACATCACCGTTTTCAAATTGTCCTGCAAATTGATCAAAGAAAGTAAGTGTACCTTGATTATCCCATTTATCATACTTATTGATTTTAACTTTCGTCTTACCAAGATCTTGACTACCACAAGTTTCCTTAAAGATTACCTTTTCTTCTCCCGGCTGTGGTTGCGGCTGAGGTTCTGGTTCCGGTTCTGGTTCCGGAGTCGGGTCTACTGTACCGCCTTTACCATCGGCAACTACTTTCACTGAATTAATCTGCCATAAAGCAGCTGCATCAGCTGTACTAACATAACGAAATGCTACCTGAACCGACTTACCTACATAAGCTGTCAAATCAATGGTTGCTGATACGTACTTATAATCATTACCTGAGCCATAAGCAGGGATTACCACTTGTGTCCAACCGGTTGCCTCTGCACTTGCTTGAGTTCCAGCATCTGCTACCCACAAAGTCATTTCTTTACTCTTATCTGCACCATACTTGTGACAGTGTTCAAATGTCAATGTTGCCTTTTTAGCAGAAGTTAAATCTATAGATGGACTTATCAACCAACTTTCCGCAGCATGATTTACTTTATTTATATTTGCACTAGCCTTCATATACTGCGTATTATCCTTATCAAATTGTCCCCACTGCCATACATAAGTACTTCCTTCCGGCAACTTAATATCTGAAATAGTAAAGTTTCCTTGGTTCGCATCAAACGGCTCATCGAGCAACACCTTCTCTTCACCCGGTTGTGTTCCGCCACCTTCGCCATCAAAGTTTACATCGAAGTCACCACCAGCAACTCCTACCCAGTCTTCGATAGTAGCGTTACCCACTGTTACCACCGGTTTGCCATTGTTTATAGAAAGAGTCGCTTTGAAAGTAACATTCTTTCCAGCTCCAAATGCAGTAAGGTCAGCAATAGAATGCGTGAAAGTCTTTCCAGCCAACGTGAAAGTTAAATCCATCTTGGTCTGGTCGGTTGCAGCAGCAGTAGGCAGGATAATTGCAGTAGCCATAGCGGTATGAGCTTCCACGTTACCGATGTTCATGGCAACAGCCTGTGTATTCTTGCCATCGGTAGCTTTCACGGTTCCGTTAGCCAAGTCAAACTTACCTTCGGTAGCGATACCCTTCATTTCCACCTTCAAGCCTTCGAATGACTCGATGGTTTCGTCTTTAGTCATATTCAAAGTAAGTTTCGACATCTTACGGACAAACTTCAGTGCAATGGTTTTTCCGTTAGCAGCCTCAACACCCTTTGTTTCGTTTGAGTACAGCAAGTCGATAGCACCCGGTTTGCTCTGATCTGCCACATTGACATCCATCACGTTTCCGCTCAACGCATTTGAGTACGGGTAATACGCAATGAAATCTACTTTACCGGTTGCCGGCAAGTAAACCCCTTCGCCCGGTGCAGCCACCAGCGAGCCATTGGTCTGTGCCAGATACTTCTTGTTGGCAGCAGTAGCCGATGCGATTTCGCTTCCGTTCGGAGTCATGAAAATACCCACTTCGTCGTTGGCATTCCAAGAGTTTCCACTTACGCGCGACTGAATAGAAGTGGTAAACACTACGCCTTCACTTCCAGTCCATTCACTGTTTTCGTCATTGTCTGTACAGCTTACTAAAGCTAAGGATGACAGCATCCCCGCGTACAATAAATTAGAAAGTTTCATACTACTTATATTTAAGTTTTTGAGTTTTAAAGTTTTAGGTAAACAAATCCTTTAAGTGATTAATTCCACTTATTCTTATCAAGAGCCTGTTTGGTTGCTGCATCCAGCTGAGGAAAGAAGGTAAAACCAGTAATTTCCTCTAACTTGCTCACTGAGATGGCATAATTCATAAAAGAATTACTATCCTTATAATCCTTATGGTCAAGTTTGAAAGCAATGGTATGATATTTACCTCCTATCTTACGGGCTACTGCTTTAAAATAATAACCCGGAATCGTGATAGCCTTGCCTTCGTTGTCTTTAATGGTTTTCGGATTATTTTTATCTCCTTCAACCGGAGGCATAGCTCCCGTTACCACATAAACCGTATCAGAGGCAGAAGACCAACTGTTAATGCGAAGTTCCAAATTTGCCCAAATAGCTGCATTAAATTTGTCCTGACGCTGCGGAGTCTGGTTTGTAAAATAGAAAGTCTGGTCGTTCATAAATTGCGTAGCTCTTCTATCGTTACTTGGGCAGTGATGACCACGACGATATAGAGAACCAGAATAAGTTTTACTCACCACCGCCTGCCAATCATTATTCTTCACAATCGGGTCGGAAACCCATTTATCTTCTCTTTCAACTTTTTTAGTTGTATAACAAGAATGCAGCGGATAAGCCACCCAGTAAGCCATCTTCAAATTCTTATCATAAAGCATACTGTAATTACGCACCGGCTTTCCGTCTTTATATTTCAAATCGGTATTATGCGTAATATACATGAAGTCTTTCAGCTGACTATCTGTTATCACCGGTGTTTCAAACCACTTGGTGTACTTTCCTTCCGGTTCCGGCGTAATCTGTCCACCTCCGCTGAAGTTGATTTTCAGATTACAAATATACTTCTTGCCCGCTTCCAGCTTACCAGAGATATTCGTTGTCACCTCGCGTTGCTGTCCGTTCAGCTCCAGCGTAATCTTCAGCTTGTCTGTGAGATCCTGCGGAAGCAATACCGCTTCGGCTTGCGTACCTTCTGCGTTGACAAACATTTCTACCGCAGCTGTCTGGTCTTCCAGTGTAATGGTTCCATTGGCAGAAAGGTCGGCATTACCCTTTACCTTCAGTGCACTCACCGTAGCCTTGATACCCTTGAGCGAAGCACCCTGCGAAGGAGTGAGGTTCAATATCAGTTTGGAGAGCAAGTGGCGGAACTGCAAATTGCCCTGCGGAGAAGTTGCGTCACGATTTACCAGGTTCACCGCCTTCATCAGGTCGAGCGCCCGCTGGTTCTGCTGGTCTGTCAGGTCAATGCCATACTGTTTGAAGTTTTCTGCGCGAGTGGTGTAAGGATAATACGCAATGAAATCCACCTTCACCCCTTCGCCTTCCGGAAATTCCATCGGCCCGTTTTCACCCACAAAGTTTCCGTTGCCCGACTTGGTAACATAAGGCACATTCCCTCTGATTACCTCTTCTGTTCCGGCTTTTTTCATGAAGACCCCGATTTTATCACCTTGCTCCCAAGATGCATCCACTACACGCGACAAGTGACTGTCGTCAATAATCGAGGTAAATACAATTTCTCGTCTGCTCTCATCGCCAGTCAGCAACTGTTCTTCTTGCTGGCAAGACTGCAGGAATAACGGGGAAAGCATCATCCCGGCTAAGAGTTTCAACCCAATTTTCATACGTTAAAGTTATTATTTATTATTGATTTTGTCAAAGTATTTCCAACCATCTCTTCTTTTCCCCTCTATCTTATTCTAGTTTTTTAATAATTCTTTCACAACTTTGTGGTTAAATTAGTATTTTCCCCCGAAATAATAAAATAAATAAACCTATTTTTTCACCGTGTCCATTAAAAAGGGATGTTTACGCCGTAAAGCATTGCAAAGAGGTTACATTTTGGCAGTTTTGCTGAAAAGACAAAAAAGTAGCCGGAGCGCTTTTATATAAACGTCTCCGGCTACTTTTGTCAAAATTAATTTCTTTCTGTAAAAAAAACGGAAGCCTCTCTCCTATCGGGATAAGGATTACGCTTCGGATGGAGCTTCTACCTGTGTAACAAGTACCTTATCAATGCGGGCTCCATCCATATCTGCCACTTCAAACTGGAACGTATTCCACGTTACAGATTCTCCGCTCTGCGGCACGTGCTGCAGTTTATCTAATATCAATCCGCCCACGGTGTGGTAATCGGAGTTTTCAAACAAGTCGCGGCGGTCGAAGTAACACAAGAAGTCGTAAAGCGGACATTGCCCGTCGACCAGCCATTCTTCCTTGTTCATGCGCTTGATAATATCGGGTTCCTCACCGGCATCTTCCACTGTTCCGACCAGCCCCTCCAGAATATCGCGCAGCGTAATGATACCCATACAGGTACCGAACTCATCGCACACCAGTGCACGGCTTATCTTCTGGGCTTTCATCTGCTCCAGTGCCTTATATACATTCATGTTCTCATGAAAGTAAACCGCTTCATGCACCAGTGAAGCCAGTTGAAAATCGGGTTCGTGCAAATGAAGCACCAAGTCCTTCAAGTCGACTACCCCTTTTACATGATCTAACCCGCCTTCTGCCACCGGAAAAAACTCGAACAGCTGTCCGGCAAGGGTTTCGCGCACCTTCTCGGCTGTCATATTCAAATCCAGCCACGCTATATCGCTTTTATGCGTCATGATAGAGCCTACTTTCAAATCGCCCAGCAAGAACACGCGCTGCACGATGTCCTGTTCCACCGGCTGCACTTCACCGTCTTCCGTTCCCTCCTGCACCATCGACTTGATTTCCTCTTCGGTTACTTTACAGTCAGTATCTTTGATGCCCAGCAAATTAAAGATGGCAGCCGTACTCTTCGAAAGCAACCAGACAAAGGGAAGGGCGATTGTGGCAAGCAACTTCATGGGACGCGCCATCAGCTTGGCTGTTTTCTCGGCAAGTCCCATACCTATCCGCTTGGGAACCAGTTCACCGAAAATGATACTCAGATAAGTAACCACCACCACAATGCTTCCTTGCGCCAAAGCCGAAGCATACTTCACCGAAACACCCCAGTCAATCATGTAACCGGTGAGTGTCACTGCTATTTTATTTCCGGAATAAATACCTGTCAAGATACCGATAAGCGTGATGCCTATCTGAACGGTAGAAAGAAAGCGGTCGGGTTCACCCGCCAGTTCCAACGCCACACGCGCTGATTTGTTTCCTTTTTTTGCATCGGTAGAAAGCCGCGATTTACGGGCTGATATAAGTGCCACTTCCGACATGGCAAAAATACCGTTCAACAGAATCAGCCCGATAATAATAATAACTTCGTCCATTATTTTATATATATGTGTGCTGCGAAGTTAACTGAAATGCACTCAGCCTAAGAAGGCTACTGCCTATTATTAGAATGTTTTAACAAAACAGGGGACGAGGGGACAAGGGAACGAGTTGACGAGGTCTTAAAATGCTTTAGTATTTAAAACCTTGTCAACTCGTCAACTGAAACCTTGTCAACTAAAAAATCAAAGCCATCCGTTCGAGCCTAATATAACCAGCATGGTATATCCCAAGAGCAAGCCGATGAGACCCATAACCAGTCCTACTTTCTCCATATCTTTCAGCTGAATCATACCCGTGGCATGCGCCAAGGCATTAGGCGGTGTACTGATAGGCAGCACCATGGCCAGTGACGAACCGATAGCTACCCCAATCAATAAGGTTTCTACCCCTCCTAATCCAGCAAGGTTTTCACGCATACTGCTTCCCGCAATGGCAAGGATAGGCACCAGCAAGGCTGCCGTGGCGGTATGTGAGATAAAGTTTGCCATAGCATAACAAATCAGTCCGGAACCCACAATCATCAAGACAGGCGACCACGTATCAAACGGAATCGCTTCAATCATGTGCTGTGCCAAGCCTGTTTCCTGCAAAGCCACACCCAAGGCAAAACCTCCGGCTACCATCCAAAGCACACTCCAGCTGATTTCTTCCAAATCGCGCTTGGTAATAATACCCGTTACACAGAATACAGCTACCGGAATCATGGCTACCACATTCGAATTAACTCCGGTGAACTTATCGAATACCCATAATAACACGGTAATGGCAAAAGTGATATACACCACTATGGAGCGCCAGTCATTTCTCACCTCGCCCACGATGTTAAGCTGAATGGTTTTCTGCTTGAAGGGGAACAGGCGCAACAAAATAACCCAAGCGATAAACAAGATAACAAGGGTATAAGGAAGCATGAAGCTCATCCATTCACCGAAACCGATGTTCAGATTCAGTCCTTCAGGGTTGTTCAGGTATTTCAGGGCAATGGCATTGGGAGGCGTTCCGATGGGAGTTCCCATACCGCCCACATTGGCAGCCACGGGAATTGCCATTGCCAATCCGATTTTTCCTTTTCCGTCGGCAGGAAGTGCCTTTAACACAGGAGTAAGAAAGGTCAGCATCATAGCGGCTGTCGCCGTGTTGCTCAAGAACATGGAGAATACGGCTGTTACCAGAATAAAGCCTAACAGCACGTAACGCGACTGGGTTCCGAAAGGACGAAGCATGACACGTGCCAACAACACATCAAGTCCGCTTTTCGTAGCTGCAATAGCCAAGATAAATCCTCCGATAAACAGCATGATGATGGGGTCGGCAAAACAGTGCATGATGGACTTGTATTTCACCATCTGTCCCAGTTCTTCGGGCGAAAAGCCTTGCGTGAACAGCCACAAGCTGCTGTCGGATACGGAAAGCAGCAGCAATACGACAATAAGTACGGAGGTGGTCCATGCCGGAATGGCTTCAAGCACCCACATCAAAGTGGCAAACACAAAAATAGAAATCAGTCGCTGTTCGATGACCGTCAGTCCTTCAATTCCAAACGCATCGGAAGGAAGAAACCACAACACAAGAGCAACAACAATAGCTACTGCCAACTTAATACCGCGAGCCACGGTTTGATTCTTCGCCAACCGCTTGGCTTTTTTCAATTCATGATATGCCTCCACCAGATGGAAGCCCTGAAATATTTTATACATAAAATTAGATTAAGATAAGAGCCTGCTTGACTTTCTTCAACAGGCTCTAAGGTTTAACAAAACGATGCAAAAATAACCTTTTATTCGATATATAGCTAATTTAACGAAAAAAGTTTTCTCACCGGACCTCTTTGTCCGCTTACCATCGGTCAACAAATAACAAGATGACAAGAGCAGAAAGCTCGGCTCCTTCTTATACCGGGGTGATAGAATGGGCTACAGTTTGTCAACTAATAAGAAAAAAGCCTTGCCAACTGATTAAAAACCTGTATCTTTGTCATACAAAGATTGAAACAACATGAAACGAATTAAACTGACTCCTCCCAAGCATATTCAAACCGAAATTGTGCTTCCTTCGTCAAAAAGCATCTGTAACCGCGCATTAATTATCAATGCACTGGCAGGAGGGAAAGACTTGCCCGACAACCTGTCCGATTGCGATGATACACGCGTTATGCTTCAAGCTTTACAAACCATGCCTTCTACCATCGACATCATGGCAGCAGGTACGGCCATGCGTTTTCTTTCCGCTTACCTGTCGATTACAGAAGGAACGCATGTCATTACCGGAACGGCACGTATGCAACAGCGTCCGATAAGCATTCTGGTAAATGCCTTACGCTCGCTGGGGGCACAGATAGATTATGTGGGAAACGAGGGGTATCCTCCGCTGCGAATCACCGGAAAAAAACTTTCGGGAGGAAAGGCTTCGCTGCCGGGAAATGTAAGTTCACAGTATATTTCAGCACTGCTGATGATTGCTCCCATGCTGGAACAGGGGCTGGAGCTCACGCTGACCGGCGAGGTGATTTCACGACCGTATATCGACTTGACGCTTCAGCTGATGAAAGATTTCGGTGCAAAGGCTGAATGGGAAGGAGAAAACTGCCTGAAGGTGGCTCCGCAACCTTATAATTCCATTCACTATGTTATTGAGAGCGACTGGAGTGCTGCTTCTTATTGGTATGAAATGACGGCACTGAGTGAAGAGGCGGTGATTGCATTGCCCGGACTTTACAGAAACAGTTTTCAGGGAGATGCCAAGGTGGCAGACTTGTTTCGCAAATTAGGAGTGGATACGTGCTATCAAGACCATAAGGTCATACTGACCAAGAAGAAACATCGGTGCCAGCGGATGGAGTATGATTTTGTCAATCAGCCCGACCTTGCGCAGACGTTTGTGGTGACTTGTGCCTTGCTGGACATTCCTTTCCGGTTCTCGGGACTGCAAAGCTTGAAAATCAAGGAAACCGACCGCATGGCGGCTTTGATAGCGGAAATGAAAAAGTTAGGATATGTTTTGACGGAAACCGACGGCTCTGTTCTTTCATGGGACGGGACACGCTGCAAGGCGGAGGCGGCACCTGCCATCGATACGTATGAAGACCACCGGATGGCTATGGCATTTGCTCCTGCAGCTCTCTGCCTGAAGGAGTTGCTTGTCAATGAGCCTCATGTGGTTTCTAAATCATATCCTCATTACTGGGAAAATTTATCAACTGCCGGATTCGGCATTACGGAAATATAAAGCATTATGTGGATACTTGTTGTTATATTGATTGGGGTGGTGATATTCGGATTAATTGCCGGGTATTTCTACAACCGGAACATTCAGAAGAAAATAGAAAGAGGTGAGCTTGACAAGGCGCCCGAAATTGTAGAAGTGGACAGTGAGTGTTGCGGACAGCATGAAACGTGTGAGAAAGACAGTCTGCTGGCTGCCGTAAGCAAGCAGATAGAATATTACGATGATGAGGATTTGGACCGCTTCAGAGGGTATCCGTCCGACGGCTATACGGAAGAGGAGATAGAGGAGTTCCGGAATGTGATGTTTACCATGCAGGAGGTAGAGGTAGCGGGATGGTGCCGCAGCCTTCAACTTCGGGGTATTGAGTTTCCGGATGAGCTGAAAGATGAATTGTTCCTCATCGTAGGTGAACGGAGAATACACTAAAGTTTAGTTTGTGAGTTTGTAAGTTTGTGGAAAACGCAAGAACTCAAAACTTAAGAACTTAAAAACTTAAGAACTTAAAAGAAATGACCGAACTTTTTCAATACACTTTCTTCCAACATGCCCTGTTAGGAAGCCTCTTTGCCAGCATTGCCTGCGGCATTATCGGAACCTATATCGTAACCCGCCGACTCGTTTTTATCAGCGGAGGAATTACCCATGCATCCTTCGGAGGCATCGGAATCGGACTTTACAGCGGTGTTTCTCCTCTGCTTACTGCAGCCCTCTTTTCTATTCTGTCGGCTTTCGGAGTGGAATGGCTCAGCAAACGAAGCGACATGCGCGAAGATTCAGCTATTGCCGTGTTCTGGACGTTCGGCATGGCCATCGGTATCATTTTCAGTTTTCTTGCTCCCGGATTCACACCCGACTTGTCTTCGTTCCTTTTCGGAAACATTCTGACTATTACCCGTACCGACATTCTGCTGCTTGCGTTGCTCAGTATAGCGCTCGCTGTATTCTTTTCTCTTTTCCTCCGGCCGATTATCGCCATCGCCTTCGACCGTGAGTTTGCCCGCTCGCAACGGATGCCGGTCGTTGCTTTCGAGTATATTCTGATGATGTTTATTGCCTTAACCATCGTTTCTTGTCTGCGCATGGTAGGTATCGTACTGGCTATTTCGCTGCTTACACTACCGCAAATGACTGCCAACTTGTTTACTCACAGTTTCAAACGGATTATTTTCTTATCCATCGCCTTGGGGTATATTGGCTGTTTAGGTGGCTTGCTGCTCTCCTACCAGTTGCAGGTGCCTTCGGGCGCTGCCATCATTTTTGTTTCGATCTTGATTTATGCTGCAGCAAAGGTATACAAACAAGTTTCAAAACGACTTCATGACTGACCCCGACTTCTTCCCTTGCTATCCAAGCATCAATCTGCCTGATGAGCCGTGCCACTCGGAAATAACTTCAAAATGAACAAAAAAAGGAGAGAAAGCCGAAGCCTTCTCTCCCCTGTTTATATCCTTCTAATCAAGAATTACTTGATGTTCGGGTTCAATTTATTCCATTCAGCTACCGGAGGAAGAACGCCCATAGCGATTACTTCGTCACGAAGAGCGCACAAGTGTTCGTAGCTCTTATCCAAAGCAGCCTGTTCTTCTGCAGTACCGTTCAAAGCAGCACAGTGGCAGCCTTCAGTATCGATAGAAGTTTCCCAAGCCATCATGATGTGATCATACTTATCGTTTGAAACGTAAGTACCAGCCGGCCAACGGAATGCTTTACCACCCATAGCAGCACCAATCATTTCGATAGAAACGTATGACGGGCTCTGGAATGAAGAACGTCCGCGTAATGCGATGATGTTTGCACCACCTTTAGTTACTTTCTGCTGGATTTCAGCCCACTGTTCAGCTGTCAAAGCATCTGTACCGATGATGTCAGTCAACGGTTTGCCGTTTACTTTTGCAGTTGAAGCAAATACAGCCATCTGTTCGCCGTGACCACCATAAGTACGGCAGTTTTCAACAGCGTCCATAGATACACCGAAATGTTTAGCCAATTCGCTGCGCAGACGAGTTGAGTCCAAACCTGCCAAAGTAGTAACCTGACCCGGTTTCAAACCAGAGTATAACAAAGTAATCAAACCAGTGATATCAGCAGGGTTGAAGATAACTACGATGTGTTTTACATCCGGACAGTACTGTTTTACGTTCTTACCGAATTCTTCAGCGATAGCAGCGTTACCTTTCAACAGGTCTTCACGAGTCATACCAGCTTTACGTGCAGCACCACCTGAGTTCACGATATATTTAGCACCAGTCAGCGCTTCTTTGATATCAGAAGTGAAAGTGATGTTTACGCCTTCGAAACCGCAGTGGTATAATTCTTCAGCTACACCTTCCAAACCCGGAGCATACGGGTCATACAAGCAGATGTTCGGAGTCAGACCCATCATAATAGCAGTCTGAGCCATGTTAGAACCGATCATACCGGCAGCACCAACAATGGTAAGTTTTTCGTTTGTTACAAATTCCATAATTCTTATTGTTTAAGTTATGTTATAAAAGTGTTTATAAGTTCTTTAGTTTTTGAGTTCCTAAGTTCCTAAGCTCTTAAGTTTTGTTCACGGCTACAAAGATAAAAAAGTTCTTGTTGAAAACACCGCTTTAAAAGGGTAAAAATAAACGTCCGCCAGCGGATTTATTTTAATTACGGAAAAATTTCACTATTTTAAACCGCAACGGCTCTGAATTGCAAAGAGGAGGTTGCATTTCGTCAGTTGTCACCCGCCTTGCGGAGGTATGACAACAAGCGGAAGCCTAAACACTATCAGCCAAGCCCATTTCATCTTGGTCGGCTTGCCTCTCTGTATTCCCGGATTCCACTTCGGCAAAAGGCTGACGATGCATAACCTATCTTTTTAGAATCCAAAATTCGGCACTCAACTTAATTTCCCGTCTGTCATCCCACAACGATTGGAGAATCCGGTATCTTCCCGGAACCAATTCGCAGCAAGCTACTCGCACTATGGGCTCTTGACTCCTCCATCTTTCGCAAGCGTCCGGTTCAGAAGAGCCGCACGAGAAAAAACTTTTCCGCAAAAAACAGCCTTTTTCCGCAAGTTCCGCAACGCGAAAATCGCAGTTAAGCAATGTTAAAAACGGCGATTTTTTCCGCAAGTTCCGCAAGTGATTTTTATAGGCTCCGCAATACTTTCCTATGGAAAGTAAATAGAGTGATTGTCTTTATTTTTCCAAGCTTCCATTTCAATTACGTACTGATATACAAGCAGCTCATCCCTTACCGATGTCGGTTTTATCTTTCGCTGAAATAAAACACAAGAGTAGCGTTTAAAAAGTTTCAGAGAAATTTGCGGAAAAAGTTTTTTTGGAAATCGAAAAAACTTTTTCCGCACACGTTCTGATTTTTTTATAAGGGG
>URDR01000058.1 GCA_900546645.1 uncultured Bacteroides sp.
GGAGGAATTGTTAAAAGGGAAATTTGAATAAAGGTAGGTAATTATTCATTTGTAACTTATCCACATCCACTTAACAATAATATAAGACATAGATATAGCCTCCTGTAATCCATACTATTACAGGTTTTTTATACTCTTTCAAACCAAATCATAAGCAAGGTACTTTATCCACATTGCAGCATACAATAAGTTCTTTGGCAATAAGCCTTATCAAATGATAAGCTTCGCTTATAACAACCAGAAAGAATTTTACACAGCTTTCGTACAAACTTATATATTGGCTGAAGAAGCTACAGAAGAGAGATATCCTCTTACCCATTTCTTTTGTAATTCAGTAATATAGATGGTTTATAGCTTCATTTTACGGCTTTCTCTTGGTTCTTCTGAATGCAGGGTGACATTTGCTAACGTAGAACCATCAAGACGAGCACTTTCCAGAATCAATTGGATTATAAGTTTTTCATTTGATATTTTTGAAAAAGATAAGAGCCTATTGCAACGGGTAAAATGGAGAATACTGATGCCATGAAACTGCCCGATAAAAATACCAATCCGGTCATACCATCTTTTATAAAGATACATATCCATCTAAAAACTGCTACAGATAGCAACAAGATGACAAGGAAAGATATTATTACCGCTCTTTTCCACCATGCGGTAACTTTTCGGAAAGAGAACCAGGCACAACAGCCGGCAAGGGGATATACTATGATAAATAGACAAAAATACAATCCAGACATATAATTTTCCCAATAAATATCTGGCCCAAATGTATATAGCAAGGGATTTATTACTATAGAAATCATACCACACAGTAGCATCAGCGCTTCAAATTTCCAAAATCGTTTATCTGTCAATTTCATGTCCCCAAAAAATTATAGCGAATAAACATATATAGACAATGATTACAAAAGCCCAGGCACAAATTTTCCATCTTAACCTTGTTCTGTCGGATAGTTGACCGAAACGGATATAGTATCTTTCGCTCCGCTTCCCATAGTCCACGAAACAAACAAGGATGTAAAAAATGGCATATATACAAAAAAACACCGTGAAATTCTGCCAGAACAATAGTATAGGAAGGCATAATAGCATCACAAGACCATAATCTAAAAGCCTGACATTCCAAGTATTGGGCATGGTCTCTTTTGGGTTGTTTCTGCTGAGTGCCATCAATGCATATGCCCTTGTCTTAACAAAGCTGTTGAAAATAAAAACAAAAGTATTCCGTATCCGCATACCTGTTTGCTCCCGTTTGCACCAACGGCGAATATACGTGTAGCTGTCGCTAAACATTCCACTTTTGAACATACAGCAATGCTTGCTCTTACGAGCTTCCTTTATTATATCCAATACCTCGTTCTTCTTGCCGTTGTGGATTAGGGTAATAAGATAAAGAAGTCTGTCAGGATCATGATCCATCCTCGATTCATCGGGATAGAAAAGGTCAGCATCAGGGTTGTCAGTCAGAAATTTCGACATTACAGTAGCTGCGCCTTGAAATACCTGCTCAAACAGATTGCTAAGCTCATCCAAGTTGGTTGTTTTGGGGATTTCATATGAAGCCAAAACTTGCCCCGACAGAGAATAAGCACCGGTTCCACGCAAACTCAACGGCTCCATTTTGTTTTCAGACGCGTCCCATATATTCCACCACAAGTCATCGGCATACATCGGTTTGACAGTAAGTTTGGCTTCATCAGTATGAAAATACAGACAGAAAAAATAGCCTCCTTCAACCTTGAAGTTGATATAGGAACTCTGGCGAAAGCCATATTTGCGACTCACGCCACGCCTTGCATCGGCAACCATCTTATTGTATTCCTTACTATTCATCTTTGATTTATCAAAAGCGGTATTATTATAATGCCTCTTATCTTCTACCTCTATTCATGAAAAACTTACTAACCGGGCTTTGTTTACCCTGTTATTCTAGTTTGGCTTTACCCTTTATGATAGGAATATTAAAGAACCCATTTTGGAAGGTGAAGGTATATCTGTCACCAATTTCAGCTTGCTTGTAGAAGTCGTTGCCAAAATCAAACGTTCTTACTCCAAACTCTTTATTTTCAAAATGAAATTCTATATCGAAATGAACTCCTGCTCTATAAAGAGAACTGAAATCTTTATTAATTATGGTTGCTGATTCATTATAATATCTATGCTCTGATGGAATATAGTAATTGGCTGCTTCAACACCAAAGATTAACAATATACCTATAATCAGTCCCATTGCCGAATGTATAAAAGAATAGAAAACAGCACCCAAGTATTCTTTCCAATTCCAACTGATTTCTTTATCTCGAATAAGTCGTATTATACCAATAGCCAAACCAATTATGGCACAGAGAATGTACCACCACCATCCAACCTCAATCAGAGTATTTTGATTTATTTTTATCCCCCATCGGCAGAAGAAGAGGATTGGCAAAAGAAGCCATAATGACAAGTATTTTGAAGTACTTTCTGATGATTCTACCTTTTTACAGTATTTTTTTGCGCGTTTCTTTTTCATACGTCGTTATACATGGTTCCTATTTTTCTTTGATTAGTCTACAAATCTACAAAATAATACCATTCATTAGTCTGTAATTATCAGCTTTTCTTTTGTGATTCAGTTATATAGATGGCTTGTTGCTATATCCATCTATTTTCGTATCTTTTCCATTGTTTGTTCCAAACCTTACCTGAATTTCCCCTTTGCTCCTAACCATCCACTTATCGGTAAAGTCATAGTTGTCAAGGAACTTTTGGATTGAATTTCATTATCATAATGATCGATATCATAAACACAATCACTACACCGACAAGAGCACACGCACTCGCTATTCCCACCGTTTCAAGGTCGCTGGATTCATGATGAAACCATAAGAAACCAACCATTTGATTGGCCCATATAGTAGAAAACATCAAATTGGAGCAGCCTGTACATAAGTCAGTTATACTCTGGGAGAATTTGGATATCAAGAAGCCAAATATCAGTTGAAATACAGGCAATGTCACACAAATGACAACACCCCATTCATAAAACAGAGAACAGTAGGATATTTGAAGATAGGTCGCAGCGCATACGATAAAGACAGGAAGCATAGTCTTACACTTACCTCTATTATGCTTTATCAATATCGCCAGACTTATCGTTAGTGCTAAAGATAAACCAAGTACCAACTCTACCTGTACATTAATTTCATCTGCATTGGCCTTGGGAACAATGCAAAACATGATTATTGCTCCCAATAGGAATAATCCTACCAATAACAATCTATCTTTTGTAGTTAATCTTTCCATTATGCAGATATTTTGCCGACTATAAACCATAAAAAAATACTACCCCTAACGATATTATAAATGCAATAATACCCAAAGGAATAACCCACGACCAACTTTTGTAATAAAACTCCTCCAAATGAGTCAATCCTGTTAGAAGGGTCGGAACATTTTCCTTAGCTTCCAAAAATGATTTGTATTGTGTTATGCTACCGGATTTAGTGTCTATGACAAAGTAGTATTCGCTTCCCGGAGCTTCGTTTACGAAATACCGCTCTCCATAAATAGAGTCGCCTGAAACCTTGATTTTAGTTACCCATTCAATGACCTCCTTCCCATCTTTGCGAATATACCCTGTAAAATATTCACGGTCAAAGTCATCTGAAAGAGTTTCTAATTCATAGCCGTTTGGTAACGTTGTGTGATAATACCCATCTATACCGCAACCTGTACCAAAAACTGAAGAACAGGTAAAACCACCTATCAGGCAACCGAAATAGAAAGTATATATGAACACGAACGGAGATATAAATGTCAATATTGCATTCCGTTTTTTGTTTTTCTTGCTTCGCCAACATACGATACCAACCAATGGCAATGCAATCACCATTGCCAGCAATGTAAAGACAATCAATTGTATTATAATGTCAAGTAGTATCATCTTTTGCGATTTAATTGTTTTATTTCTGCTTTTCAGAAATCAATTTCTTTTCCTTGCTTATAATCTTCTAAATAGTCTGAGTATTCGTCGTCACTTGGAGCTATTATTGTAACACTTTCGTATAGTTCACCGTACCCTTTGGGAAGGACTTCAAAAATGGTCAATCTTTCATCCGACAATTTAATAATGTGATTTGCAAGTCCTATTGTTACACGAATACTATTAATAGTACCTATATTTATTTCAAGATTATCGTATTTATCAAGCTTTGCATCATCAATGACAACTTGATTGAAAGAGCCATTCGCATAACAGATTGCCGTTTTGTCTTTTCTGACAAAATAGACTTCCATACGTTCAATGCCACTATTATCGGTTGTGACTCCGATACGGCAGTAAGCTCTCTCAAAAGTGAAGGGTATAATTATTTTTTCTACTGAAATGGGTTTAATGGGCGAAGGATAAGTTTTGTTCATTCCTTTCCGCCATAAACATATGAATAAGAATATGGCTAACGCTAAATTCATCCACATCCCAAAAGACAATGCGCCGATATATATGTAGCTTTGTTCAATAAGCAAGTCATTCTCTGTTGGCTCCACCACATATTTTAAGTATACATAAGCATTAGCCCATGTCAGAAGTTCATATAGTGTTATAAGAAAAAATATTATGATACCTGCTATTTTCTGCCACTTTTTCATAAGTAAAATATTAAGCACAACTGTACAAATTTACAAAAACCATCTTTTATATCAATAATGCAAAGCCAGATGTTTTTGTCTTATTTAAGTTCTTGGTTAGTACCGCTATTCATTACATTGGATGTTTGAGCAAATTTGCATATAAATAGAATTTATGGTTTCAAACTCTTCTTTATTTGAGAACTGTCCTGTGATTGAAAGAAAAGAATCATCATCGTAAAGGATTCTGAATGTTCCAAAATCAACCTCTAATTTATAGATTGAAAAAGACTCTCTATCTTCAATTTCTTTTAAATAGTTGAAAATCTACAGCAGAATGAGGAAAAATCTTATAGATGTCCTTATTGTCGTAATAACAATCTTTTTGAGGATTACCATCATCGGGGAAATAACCTAAGTTTAGATTCTTAATTTGATGTATGGGGAGATGCCCAAAAGTAGATTCTAACGAATAAAAATCAACAGGAATAAATGACATCTCAAAATGGTTATTAGTAAAATCTACATGTATTTCCATCTTTTGTAAGGCATTAAGATTATGTATATAGAATTTAGTTAGCTATCAATAACAAGATTATAGCCAATACAAGAAATCCTAAAAATCCATTGGCTAAGTTATTATCTGCATGGTCTATAACACTGAAATCATCAGAACCATAACGAATATCTTTATATGATATTTTTTGTTTTGGTCGGAATATCCGCAAGCTTCCATAACGAAGTCCAGCTCCAAGATGCAAAATCACCGAGCGATGCCAATAAAACAACTTGGTAAATAATACAATTATCACGAGAATAATTTTGGCTATACAAATCAATATTTTTTTCATTATTTATTTCTCGTTTTTGGGGAACAATAATCGTTGGATGATATATGAAATGACGCAAGAGAGTATAGGAACGGATATAGTCCATAACAGCATTATAATTCCGACCAGTTCATTAGCAGTAATATAACATCCTTCGTCGGGAGGAATATTCGCTGGGCGTCCACCATTATCATTCCAATCCCACACAAAGCAGAACAGTCCAAAGGAAAGAATTGCCGCTGTAATTAGGAACAAGTATCCAGCCAATTTCCACCATTGATTGCCTTTGTATAGTTTCCATGCCACCGCTCCGCCAAAAAGCATAAGGCAACAAAATCCAAAGGATGCTAAACCAAACAGCACCAACCAATGTTTCATCCATAATATGTAAATGCAGATGATTGTGCATATCAGTACTATTGACTCAAATATCCAAAATCGTTTATCGGTCAGTTTCATAATCTGTCGGGAATTTAGTCGTTGATAAATCTATGCCACCGCGAAAGTCAACGTCGATCAGACTTGCTTTGGTTAAATCCACATCATGTAACCTACCTTTATTGGAAGCCCAATAATCGAGCCGGTTCTCGTAATAATATCTATTATATTGAGGTCCACAGAACACACAGTTGGCAACCTCTCCGATAAAATTGCAATGAGCAAATGAGGCAGCAATAAAGGCTGTTTGGAAATCACAATTGATGAATGTGCAGTTATAAAAATCTGCAATTCCGAAATTGCGCAACTTTACTCGTTCAAATGTGCAATGACGATAAACCGTTTTACGGTGCAATACAAGTGTAGTAGAACCTATATCAAAATGCTGTAGCTTTCCTCTTTTGAAAACGCAGTCATTAAAGTAACAGCCTCTTGCTACAACACCGGTAAAGTCGCAACCTTCAAAACGACATCGTTCAAAAATCTTTTTTGTCCACCATACAACAAAGCTTCCATTATAAAACGGAGTTTTCTTGAATTCTTGATTGTAATAATGTTTATCAGTAAGCTTCATGATTTAAAACTTCGTTCTTTATCAAATAATCCTCAAAGCCGTTATACTGGGTATAACATTGAAGGTATTCCTTGTATGCAGGATAGAAGATACGGCATTCATTTATCAAGACCTTGTCATCATATCCTAATCTATTGGATATAACTTGAAATTCATCAACCGAAAGTAACATTCCAGGAATATCATCTATGTCCGCACCGTCCATACCATTAAGTACACCTGTCGGCATTTCGTGCAAAGAGAACTCTAAAAAGTATTTCAAAGTATGATATTTGTATTTTACAGCAAATTCATTGTCTGGATCTAGATCCAATAGTTTATCTGCTAATTGTCGTGGATCATATTCAAAACCAAGAGCTTCGCAAAACATATAGAGTACATTATTAGTATAGCAATAAGTCCCTTCATGACCTTGAAAGCATCTGAATAGGAAACGAATACCCTCAATACCTCCTGCTTCAATATCCTTTTGGACCGTTTGAACAATAGCTTTCCGTACAAAAATAGGATTGAGGCAATAATTACCATGCAATTTTCTAAACTCTTCAAGGTCTTCGAGTGTAGGCAATGGCTCATTATATATATTCCTTTCCCATGTAGAAAGTAAAACATGCCGCTGCTTACGTTGCTGCTTGGAAAGTCCATTTGCAGAAAACCGTGAAAAGATTTCAAGATATTCTTTTAGTAGCTTATGTTGTTCCATATGTACAAGGATACCAATTAAAATACTCCAGTTACAAAATTATAAAAAATGCCATTCATTAGTCTATAATGAAGTGCATTTCTTTTGTGATTCAGCAATATAGATAAGAAACTGAATCAACAGAGGCTATAAGAGAAGACTAACAGAAAAACTGATAAAGTTTGTCAGCAACAAGATTCCGTGAAACTCTGAAAAATCACGAACACACTGATTATCAACGAAAAATCATAAAAACCGTGTAGGACGGTGTAGGACGCATGCAGGTAAAACCCGCGTCCTACACTGCGCCCTACACGGCTTAACTGATTGTTCTACACCCGTTTAATGCTAAAAACGTGTAGGGTGCAGGCAATTTTTGCAAAAACATATTATGGAGAGGAGGATTCTTATATACCGACAAGCAAGACAAGTCGTAGTAACGACCAAGCGTTGTCGTAGTAACGACTAAGCGTTGTCCTGCCTAAGAATACACCCTTAAAAACGGAAGAGACTGTTACACCAACTTATTGGTCAGCGTATCAGGAAAAACCACTGTCGGCTTAAACTGCTTGGCTTCTTCAAAATCCATCAGCGCATACGACATGATAATCACCACATCGCCCACCTGAACCTTACGAGCCGCAGCTCCGTTCAAACAGATGCATCCGGAACCACGCTCACCCTTGATGATATACGTTTCAAAACGTTCGCCATTGTTATTATCTACAATCTGCACTTTCTCACCTGCAATGAAGTTTGCCGCATCCATCAAATCCTCGTCAATTGTGATGCTGCCCATGTAGTTGAGATTGGCTTCGGTCACACTCACACAATGTAATTTCGATTTCAAGACCTCTATCATCATGTCTCGTTACTCCTTATATTTAATATTATCAATTAAACGCACTTCACCGCAGAATACGGTAATACATCCCACGATGTACGCACTGTCCTCCCATGCGCTTACCGGTTGCAAAGTGTTTCCATCTACAATTTCAAAATACTCCAACTCCAGCCCTTCTGCCTTCTCAATGCCGTCTTCCACAAAACGAAGAGTCTCTGCAAGCGTATGGTCTTTTCCGTACTCCACACTTGCAAACAAGGTTTTCGAGATCTGAAGTGCCTGCTCACGCTGAACGTCACTCAAACGGGCATTACGGCTGCTCAACGCCAGTCCGTCGGCTTCACGTACTATCGGACAGCCCACAATCTGCAAATCGAACGGATATTTACGAACCATTTCACGGATAATTGCCAACTGCTGGAAGTCCTTTTCTCCGAAATAAGCACGGGTAGGTTCCACAATCAGGAACAGTTTACTCACAATCTGACATACTCCGTTGAAATGACCCGGACGGTATTTGCCTTCCATCACCGTATCAAGAGGAGCATAACTGAACTGACGGGTATCGGGTTCAGGATAAATCTCTTCTACAGAAGGAGCAAAAACATACGATGCTCCACACGCTTCGAGCAACTTGCAGTCGGCTTCCAGCGTACGCGGATACTTCAATAAATCATTCTTATCATTAAACTGAGTAGGATTTACAAAATCACTCACCACTACTACGTCATTTTCGGCCACTGCCCGCTTCACCAATGAGGCATGACCGGCATGAAGCGCACCCATTGTAGGCACCAGTCCCACTGTCTTGCCTGCTTTACGAAGCCCGTCCAGCTCGGTACGAAGCTCCTTAATTGTCTGAATTAATTTCATTATTCGTTAGTTTTAACCACTCTACTGTTTTAAAACGGCTGCAAAGTTAACTATTTATTTTTTCTTTTAACCAAAGAGTGCCAATTTATCCTCCTATTTTCCTCTCTTTCTTGTTCAAAACAGCCTCAATTCCCCATCCGACAATCCTCTATGAGGCAACGTATTAACATACTATAAGGATTAATCAAGCAGAGCAATGGCTGTTATAGTCAAAAAAATTACTATCTTTGCAAAATATTTAAGAGCAACAAGAAAATAAAAATGAGCGCAAAAAAAGTTTTATTCATTACACAAGAAATTACTCCGTACGTACCTGAAAGTGATTTAGCTATCATTGGTCAAAACCTTCCTCAAGCTATTCAAGATAAAGGTCGCGAAATCAGAACTTTCATGCCTAAATGGGGCAATGTGAATGAACGTCGAAACCAACTACATGAAGTAATCCGCCTGTCAGGAATGAACTTAATTATAGATGAAACAGATCATCCGCTGATTATTAAAGTCGCATCCATTCAGGCAGCACGCAGACAAGTATACTTCATTGATAACGATGATTACTTCCAGCATCGTCTGATGACTACAGATGAATCCGGAACCGAATATGAAGATAATGGCGAACGTGCTATTTTCTATGCCAGAGGTGTATTGGAAACCGTGAAAAAACTTCGTTGGTGTCCAGACATCATCCACTGCCACGGATGGATGAGTGCCATGGTTCCTCTGTATATTAAAAAGGCATATTACGACGAACCTTCTTTCAGAGACTCAAAAGTGGTATTCTCTGTTTATGGAGAAGGATTCAAATCGAACCTGGCTTCAAACTTCACCAACCAACTCTTATTAAAGGACATTACTCCAGAAGATGTAAACATGATTCAAACTCCCGTAAACTATGATGAATTGTGTAAATTGGCCATTGCCTATTCCGACGGTGTAATACAAAACAGCGAGAACGTTAATCCGGACGTAATGGAGTATGCACGAAGCCTGAATATTCCGGTTCTTGACCATCAGAGCCAAGAAACCTATGCCGACGCCTGTGATGCCTTCTACGATAAAGTATGGGCGGAAGAAAAAAAATAAAATTATAAAACCATATAAAATGAAACTCAAGTTCTTGGCAGCAATCGGATTTGCCGCTACACTCTATAGCTGTGATGACAGCACCACCGGTATCGGTGACTTTATAGCCGATACCGATGAGATTAATGCTTACTCGGAAACCTACGATGTAACAACTAAAACGGTTTCAGTGGCAGATATCAACAAAAAAATTGGCATCAACTCTAACGGGGTTTATTCACGTACCAGTACAGCTTATCTTGGCAACTTTACCGACCCGAGTTTCGGTGAATTTACTGCTGATTTTATCACGCAAATAAACTGTCCGGAAGGATTCGAATATCCGAAAACTTTCGAAAAGATAGAAAGTACCACACTTGAGTTATATTACCGGAGCTATTATGGAGACTCGTTGGCACCGATGCGCGTGGGAGTGCGATTCTTGAACACTGCCATTGAAGATAACGGGAAAAATCCGGAGTTGTATTACACCTCTTTCAATCCGAAAAATTATTACGGTGAAAATCCGCTTTTCGCTGAAAAAGATTACAGTGCCTATGATAACTCTGTACCCGACTCTATCCGTAATCATACCGACGCAAACGGGAAGAAGACTTTCTACCCGAATGTAATTATTGATATGGATAAGCCTTATGAAGGATATACAACACTAAGTGACTACCTCACGGCACAATACAAAGCAGGAAACTTTGCCGATGCATTTACTTTTATCAATAAGGTACTGAAAGGATTCTATGTAGAAACAACAGGAGGAGACGGCTCGGTTTTATACATTGAGGATATTTGGTTGCGTACCAAGTATAAGTATACCGTCAAGGGCTCGAAAGACCAGGATTCTGTTGTTTATGCAAACCGGTCACTTGCTGCTACAAAGGAAATATACATGGCAGCCAATCTGGAAAGCAAAAAAGAAGCTATTGATGCATTTGTGAATGACAAGAACAACTCATACCTGAAAACTCCTGCCGGATTATGGACGGAAGTTACCCTTCCCCTGGAAGCAATGTATCAAGACTTAAAGAACGATACGCTAAACTCTGTATCGCTCAAATTTACCAAGTATAAGGAAACCGTCGAAAACCAAGACAAAACGTACAAGATGGGTACACCCAAGTATCTCTTGCTCGTTAGAGAGGATGATATGAAAACCTTCTTTGAGGAAAATAAAACTTTCGACAACAAGACTTCTTTCCTTGGTACTTATGACAGCAGTACAAGTACGTATTCTTTCTCTAAGCTGAACCGACTTATCAGTCATATATTCAGCGAAATGAGAAACAACTCTGCCAAAAGCGCCAACTGGGACAAGTTGCTGCTTATTCCGGTACAAACCGAAACCGACGCACAGGGAAATATCATCGGAGTTTCACATGATTTGGAAGTGAGCTCAGCCCGTCTGTTCGGCGGAGAAAATGCAGACAACAAACTTAAAATGCAGGTTATTTATACCAAACCCAACGAATAAATTTTAGAAAATCTCAGAATAACAGGAAAAAGAATCAGCCAACATCATCTTTTAGATTGAGTTGGCTGATTCTTTTTTTCTTTCTGTTGCCGATTCTAAAACATCTCAAATAAATCCTCAGATTGGCAAATGGACTTATTTATTATCTCCATACATACGTGCACGCATTTCCTTGATATGATCAGAAGTAATGTATTCATCGTAGTCCATCATCTTATCGATAATTCCATTCGGGGTAAGTTCAATGATTCGATTAGCTACGGTCTCAATAAATTCATGGTCGTGTGACGAAAACAGCACATTGCCCTTATAAGTCTTCAAGTTATTGTTGAACGACTGGATAGATTCCAAATCCAAATGGTTGGTAGGTGTATCAAGTATCAAACAGTTAGCGTTACGCAACTGCATACGGGCAATCATACAACGCATCTTTTCACCTCCAGACAAAACATTCACTTTCTTCAACACCTCTTCTCCAGAGAATAACATACGGCCCAAGAACCCTTTCATATATACCTCATTGCCTTCGCCATACTGGCTCAACCAGTCTACCAGATTCAAGTCGCATTCAAAGTAATCGGTATTATCAAGCGGCAAATAAGCAGTAGTAATCGTAACTCCCCAGCTGTAATGTCCAGCTTGTGCCTTGCGGTTGCCGTTGATAATTTCAAACAAGGCAGTCATGGCACGCGGATCACGGCTTAAGAATACAATTTTATCTCCTTTCTCAACATTGAAGTTAACATCATTAAATAAGAGTACGCCGTCCTCGGTTTCCGCACGCAGACCGGAAACTTCCAGGATCTGATTTCCCGGTTCACGCTCAGGAGTAAAGATAATACCCGGATATTTGCGAGAAGAAGGCTTGATTTCGTCAACATTCAGTTTTTCCAACATCTTCTTACGGCTTGTGGTCTGCTTCGACTTCGCCACATTAGCAGAGAAACGACGGATAAACTCTTCCAGTTCTTTACGCTTTTCTTCAGCTTTAGCCTTCTGGTTTTGCTGCTGACGGAGAGCCAACTGACTTGACTCATACCAGAAACTATAGTTACCGGCAAACAAATTTACCTTTCCGAAATCAATATCAACCGTATGTGTACATACAGAGTCAAGGAAGTGACGGTCGTGACTTACCACCAGCACAGTATGTTCAAAATTAGAAAGGTACTCTTCAAGCCAAGTAACCGTATCCATATCAAGGTCATTGGTAGGCTCGTCAAGCAACAAGTTATCCGGATTACCGAACAAAGCCTGAGCCAACATCACACGCACCTTTTCCTTACCACTCAAATCACCCATCAGCGTATAGTGCTTATCTTCTTTGATACCCAAACCACTCAGCAGGATAGCTGCATCACTTTCTGCATTCCATCCTTCCAGTTCGGCAAACTTTTCTTCCAGTTCGGCTGCTTTTATACCATCTTCATCTGTAAAATCTTCTTTCGCATACAGCGCTTCACGCTGCTTCATGATATCCCACAAAATGGTATGTCCCATCAAAACGGTATCAAGCACCGTATGTTCATCAAATTTAAAGTGGTCCTGACTTAATACCGAAAGGCGTTCACCCGGTCCTAAAGTTACACTTCCTTTAGTAGGGTCCAACTCCCCCGAAATCACTTTCAAGAAAGTTGACTTACCGGCTCCATTGGCACCGATAATTCCATAGATATTACCATTTGTGAACTTCATGTTCACATCATTATACAACACTCTTTTACCAAATTGAACGGCTACGTTTGAAACTGTAATCATCGTTTATAACAAATATCTTTAAAGTTTGTGAGTTTTTTTAGTTTACTGGTTTTTAAGTTTTATCTCGTTTTATTACACGCCAACAACAAACTTATAAACTCAAAGCCAAGGAACTAAACATTTATTTTATTGTTTACAAAGACAGCAAAAGCCTCGCCTCTTGTCTTCAGGAGGCAAAGATACAGAATATCACCGGAATAACCGAATAAAACACCTCCGAGTTTATAAGTTCTTAAACTTGCAGTTTTACAGCTTCATTCATTTTCGCCGGAAAACACACTCCATGTGCAAACAAAATCCGGATGAACCCAATAAGAGACCGAAAACAGGTTTCTGTTTACTGTACGATATTCCTCTGCCATAAAATGACCTGAAGACAATAAAGAAAAATCACGGATTCTCAAATGATCCAGAAAATCAACCTCTGAACTGTTTATTAATTTATATAGGGTTTCCTTAGCCGACCAATGAAGCAACAACAACGACAGCCGTTCTTCCTCTGACACCAAAGCCTCTCCCTGCATTTCATCCTCCCGAACAAACCGGGAACGGACCTTACAAACTTTTTCTGTACGCTGCTCTATATCAATACCTACCTCTTGCCGTGCATGCACACCTACTGCCACATAACCTTTGGTATGCGAAATTGAAATTCTCAAAGTCTCGTTCTCCAAGAAAGGCTTGCCCGAAGGATAATGAAGAATACTGTACTCCTTACCTAAAAGAGTTTTCAACAAAACTCTTACCGCAACATATTCCATGCGACGGGAAGCCGACTTCATCGCTTGAAGCTCTTCATCATAAGGAAGAACAGCCGAAAGTTGATCACGCAGTTCCGTGAAACTTTCTGTAACTTTCCATATACCCCATACTCCTCCCCCTTCGGTATTCCATTGTCTGAACAGCGGCATAGACTTTATTCTTTTACGTCATCGGTCTCAATCTTGGGATTGATGGTTACACGCACTTTCAATATACGCCGCTCATCCATTTCAAGCACCTCAAAACTGTAATTCATGAAATCAATCACCTCGTGAAGTGCGGGAAATTCACCCTTCAATTCAAGCAAGAGTCCAGCCAAGGTATCGGCATCACCGGCAGCCTCATCAAACTCATCTTCATCTACCTTCATGATTTTATAGAAGTCGGAAAGTAAAGTCTTTGCCTCAAAGATGTACGTCTTTTCGTCTATCTTAGCGTAAGGCAACTCTTCCTCATCGTACTCATCGTTAATCTCACCCACGATTTCTTCAATAATGTCTTCCATGGTAACAATGCCCGATGTTCCTCCAAACTCATCAACCACAATAGCGATATGCACCTTATTGGACTGAAAGTCGCGAAGCAAATCATTGATTTTCTTCGTTTCCGGAACAAAGAATGCCGGACGGATTAGATTCTGCCAACGGAAATTGTCATCTTTATCCAGATAGGGCAGTAAATCTTTAATATACAGGATACCTTTAATATTATCACGCGTATCTTCATAAACCGGAATACGTGAGTAAACATTGTCAATCACGCATTTCAATACTTCCGAAAAATGGTTTTTAATTTCCAAGTCCACCATATCCAAGCGAGAAGTCATCACCTCTTTTGCCGTTTCTTCTCCAAAACGGATAATACCTTCCAGCATATTGCTCTCTTCGGAGATTTCATTTTTATCGGTCAGTTCAAGAGCCTGCGACAACTCATCCACCGACAGATTACGTGTCTTCTTTTTCTGCGCCAGCTTATTGATAATAAAGGTAGAATGCACCAAAACACTCGATATCGGACGAAAGACCGAACGCAAGAACAAAATAACGGGAGCAGCTTTCCGTACAAACTTCAGTGTATGTTGAGCAGAGTAGATTTTAGGCATAATCTCTCCAAACAGCAACAGCAGAAAAGTCAGCACAACCGTTACCAGCAAAAATTCCAGAATTTCTGCCGAACCAAAATCCACCACACATGCAAAAAAATAATTAAGCAGCATGATAATGGTTACATTCACAAAATTATTCGATATAAGAATCGTGGCCAACAGCCGTTCTGAATCATCAAGCAACGTCTTGATGATTTTATCAGAGGGATGACTATCCTCCTCTATTTCATTCAAATCACCCGGAGAAAGCGAAAAAAAAGCTATTTCCGAAGCCGAAACAAAACCTGAAGCATAAAGCAACATAACAGCCAACACCAAGGCTATAATTGCTCCCAACGAAGGAGCTGTCACTACCACGCCACTACATAAATCAGTCAAATAAGATAAACACGAGTCAGGGTCCAAGGAATCAAATTTTAGTTAAACAATATATCTTGCGTCTTCCGCCTTACTTTCAGAAAGGCAAATCATCTGACGCATTCGTCGTCTGTGTTTGAGAAGCCACCGGTTGCTGAGCTTGTACATGCTGAGCCGGAACCGGAGCCTGTGGTTGAGTGGTATTACGCGGTGTAAGCATTTCCATATTATCGCCAAAAATCTCAACTACATACCGTTTGATACCATTTTGGTCATCGTATGAGCGAGTGCGGATTTTTCCTTCGATATAAAGTTTATCACCCTTACGCACATATTTCTCTGCCGTTTCTGCCAGACCGCGCCATAGAACAATATTATGCCACTCCGTACGCTCAGGCACTTGCGTACCATTGGCCAACGTATATGCACGATCGGTAGTAGCCAACGAAAAAGTTGCTACCGCTACTCCACTATCCAAATATCTCACTTCGGGGTCTTTACCTACGTTACCAATTAATTGTACTTTATTTAATGACATATCCTTTCATTTTTAAGAATCAGGTCTCAAAATTAGAGAAAAAAAACGAGATAACAAGCGTGATGTAGGAAAATTGTGCAATTCATTCTCTGGAATACAACGATAACCGGATAGTAAACTCTTTTCATCGGCCAATTCTACCACATAGCAATCGGCATAGATAACCTGATGGGAAAGCACATGCTTCACCTGTTTCTTCACCAAAGAAACCTGTTCTATGTCTAACCCCTCAAACAAAGATTTAAATGCTTGTGAAGCAAGTAATTCTTCTTGCAGACAAGCTGCAGAAGTTTCTATCAAAGGAAATTCATATAAATTTCGCCAAACATCATTGGCTTCTCTCTTTCTTATAAAAGTAAATGACCCAGCACGGACATATAAATAAATAAAGAAACGATTTCTTGACTTGACCTTATGTTGCTTACGGGGCAGATCGGCTACCTTCCCTTCCCGAAAGGCACAGCAAGTTTCAGCCAACGGACAAACTCCGCAAGAGGGAGACTGGGGGACGCATTGCAAAGCTCCGAAATCCATGATAGCCTGATTATAAAGAGCTGGAGAAGATGTATCAAGCATACTTTGAGCCAAAGCGGCAAAGGTCTTTCTCCCCGCAACCGTATCAACAGGGACATCCACCCCCAAATAGCGCGACAAGACCCTATAAACATTCCCGTCGACCACAGCATATGGCATTCCATAAGCAAATGAACAAATGGCAGCAGCCGTATAGTCGCCCACTCCTTTCAACCTGCGAACCGACTCATACGTTTTCGGGAATTCGCCTCCGGCTATAATCGAACGGGCAGCCTCATGCAAGTTTCTTGCACGAGAATAGTAGCCCAGCCCTTGCCAAAACCTCATCACCTCATCCTCATCCGCCTCCGCCAACGCCTTCACATCAGGAAAACGCTGAATAAAGCGACAATAATAATCATACCCCTGCACGACGCGAGTCTGCTGCAAGATAATTTCAGATATCCAAATCCGATACGGATCTTTGGTCTCACGCCAAGGCAGATTCCTCTGATTCACACGATACCAATCTACTAAAACAGTAGCAAATAAACTTCCCATCCTTCTTCTATCCTTCGCTCTATATATAAATATGAATACAATCCCAATTTTACAGACTCTTTATCTATCAGCCAACAGGCACTCTGCCTACCGGAAAGCAGTCGGCCTTTTCCAGAACTCATCCATTCATTCCGGACACCATGTAAGCCGCAAAGCAAACAAATGAGACTTAAGCTAAGACCTTAAGCCAACACTATAAGACAAAAATAGCTGTATTTTTCAGACCAATAACGTACTTTCTGAAAAAAATGTTTGAAATATATTTTTCAGAGAGCAAGAAAAGCTATATATTTGCAGTCCAAAAAATTAAGATAACGTATAATAATTATTAGCGAAATGACTAAAGCAGATATTGTAAACGAAATTGCTAAAAACACTGGAATCGATAAGCAGACCGTGTTGACAACTTTAGAAGCATTCATGGAATCGGTAAAAGATTCACTTTCAAATGATGAAAATGTTTACTTACGCGGATTCGGAAGCTTCATCGTTAAGAAGAGAGCACAGAAAACTGCACGGAATATTTCTCAGAATACAACAATTATTATTCCGGAACATAACATTCCAGCTTTCAAACCCGCCAAAACGTTTACTCTTTCGGTAAAAAAATAAATTAACTTAGTATTAACCCTATAATTTTTTAAAGCTATGCCAAGCGGAAAGAAAAGAAAAAGACATAAAATGTCTACTCACAAGCGTAAAAAAAGACTAAGAAAGAACAGACATAAAAGCAAAAAATAATTGTTAGTCTGTCCGACTTCAATAAAGAACAAACTTGCAAGGCACATTCTAAAAACAGTCTTTCAGGTTTGTTCTTTGTGTATTAGCTCTAAACATGGATTAGCTTAATCTCACCCACAAAAGGAAAGTTAATTGCATGTCGTAATTACAACTTAGTATTAACCCCTTAAACCAAGTAACAAGTGACAAGCGAATTAGTAGTAGACGTACAGCCTAAAGAGATTTCTATCGCACTCATGGAAGACAAGAACCTGGTAGAATTTCAAAAAGAAGAACGAAACATATCGTTCTCCGTCGGAAACATGTACGTGGGCAAAGTCAAAAAACTCATGCCCGGACTGAATGCCTGTTTCGTTGATGTAGGTTTCGAAAAAGATGCCTTTCTTCACTACTTGGATTTAGGACCTCAATTCTATTCTTACCAAAAGTATCTTAAACAAGTAACCAGCGACCGCAAGAAATTATTCCCAATCGCTAAGGCCAACATGCTGCCTGACATAGAGAAAGACGGAACTATTTCAAGCGTTCTCAAGCAAGGACAAGAGGTTATCGTACAGATTGTCAAAGAGCCTATTTCAACCAAAGGGCCCCGATTAACCTGCGAACTCTCTTTTGCAGGACGTTACTTGGTACTTATCCCCTTTAACGACAAAGTTTCAGTTTCTCAGAAAATCAAATCGAGCGAGGAACGGGCACGCCTTAAGCAACTATTACAAAGTATCAAGCCTAAAAACTTCGGAGTCATCGTACGTACGGTTGCCGAAGGAAAACGGGTTGCCGAACTTGACGCTGAACTCAAAGTGCTATTAAAACATTGGGAAGAAACCATCACCAAAGTACAGAAAGCAACTAAATTGCCTTCATTGGTTTATGAAGAAACAAGCCGTACGGTAGCCATGCTCCGCGATTTGTTCAATCCTTCATACGAAAATATTTATGTAAACGATGAAACCGTTTTCAACGAAGTAAGAGATTATGTAGCGCTCATAGCTCCTGAACGCGTAGGAATTGTGAAACGCTATACCGGTCAGCTTCCCATCTTTGATAACTTCAGTATCACCAAACAAATCAAATCGTCATTCGGAAAGACTGTCTCTTATAAAAGCGGGGCATATCTGATTATAGAACATACAGAAGCCCTCCACGTAGTGGATGTCAACAGCGGCAACCGTTCAAAAGCTGCCAACGGACAAGAGGCTAACGCTTTAGACGTGAATTTGGGAGCAGCCGATGAGTTGGCACGCCAACTCCGCCTGAGAGATATGGGAGGAATTATCGTGGTCGACTTTATTGATATGAATCTGGCAGAAAACCGCCAAAAGCTTTATGAACGCATGTGCCAAAACATGCAAAAAGACCGGGCAAAACATAACATTCTGCCACTCAGCAAGTTCGGACTTATGCAAATTACGCGCCAACGTGTGCGCCCTGCCATGGATGTAGCGACAGATGAAGACTGTCCGGTTTGCTTCGGTAAAGGAAAAATCAAACCCTCTATCCTGTTTACAGATACTTTAGAAAGTAAAATAGACTACATGGTCAATAAACTGAAAGTGAAGAAGTTCACCTTACATATCCACCCTTACGTTGCCGCATACGTCAATCAGGGACTGGTTTCCCTGAAGCGGAAATGGCAAATGAAATATGGTTTCGGCATGAAAATCATCCCTAACCAAAACCTGGCCTTCCTGCAATATAAATTCTATGACATGCAAGGCGAAGAAATGGATATGAAAGAAGAGTTTGAAATCAAGTAAAAACAAAACATACCCCTAACGGTAACTTTTAACGCAGAGATGCAAAAACACAACGCATTGTCTTTTCTCTGATAAACGGCTTGTGTTTTTGCGTCTCTGCGTTTATAATATAACTTTTTATATTCCGAAACTTTATTTATATTTGCAGTATTATATTTACACATTATGCAACCAATAACTCATACATTTACTATGGACTGGTAACCATTCTATTCTCCGCCTTGACACACATTGCAGCCTAACCTATCTTTGCGC
>URDR01000059.1 GCA_900546645.1 uncultured Bacteroides sp.
CCTTTTCCGCATAGCAAATTTATATGGCTATCCCCACTAAAAATCTACTGAGCCATTTTCATTCAACAGCATATGAATAAAAAAGCCTGAATCATTTAGTTGATTCAGGCTTTTTTGTTAAATCAGATAACTTAAAATCAATCTGTAATACGTTTGTTCAGGATAATATGAGAAATCAGACCGATTACTACCAACAGCAATGAAACTCCCAAAACAGAGTTGTTATTTACATTGCCACTTGCAAAACAAGCAATCAGAATAACAGCACCGATTATCACCAATATTACTCCCAAGTTCTTTAACAAGCTTTTCATGTGTGTCTTCTATTTTTATGGTTTATTTCTTGATTACAAATTAAAGCATAATTCTTTTATCAAGAAAATTATTTCGTGAAAAAAAACAGAAATTCAATCAAATATCCATTTTAACCCGCCAATGTCAAAATAAGAAGCTGAGCTGTAAGGATACGAAGGAACATTGCCAACGGATAAACTGTTGAATAGCCTACGGCAGGTGCATCGTTTCCTGAAATCTGATTAGCATAAGCCAATGCAGGAGGGTCTGTATTACTACCAGCAATAAGTCCCATCAATGTATAATAGTTCACACGGTGATGCCAACGTGCTATCATACCCATGATCAGCAATGGAATAATCGTTATTAAAAATCCTAAACCGACATAAAGCAGTCCATCACCTTCCACAACCATCTGAACAAAGTTACCACCGGCTTTTATACCTACACTGGCAAGGAAAAGTACCAAACCTACCTCACGCAACATTAAATTCGCACTCATGGTTGTATAAGTCACTAACTTAACCTTATGTCCGAAGCGCCCGATTAAAATAGAAATAATCAGCGGACCTCCAGCCAAACCAAGCTTCACCGGAGTAGGCATACCTGGAATTGCTATAGGCAGACTACCGAAGAAAATACCGCAAAGGATACCCACAAAAATGGTAACAATATTCGGATGGTCAAGACGCTTCAACTGATTACCCAACAGACCTGCAACACGTTCAATAGCATCTTGTGTTCCTACCACCATCACACGGTCTCCCACCTGCAAACGCAAGTTACGGGCAGCAAACAAGTCCATACCTGAACGGTTTACACGAGTTACATTCACTCCATACATGCTGCTGAAGTGCAGTTCACCCAATGTTTTTCCGTTAATCTGAGGTTGTGTAACCAAAATTCGGCGTGAAACCATCGGCTTATCCGAATGATTGGTCGCATTCCAGTCCATATCAATACTCGGACCGATAAAGGTCATGATAGCTTCTGAGTCATCCTCCGCACATACGATAAACATCTTGTCTCCCAAGCGCAACACCGTATTTGCGTTTGGCGAAACCATCCGGTTATCTTGAATGATACGCGTACATACAAAATCGCGTGCCAGAAAAGCCTGAACCTGAGAAAGTTTCTTACCCGTCAAAGCCTCGTTCTGCACCTTCAGTGAAATAGTGTAAGGTTTCAGATGAGGATTGGCTTCCTCTTCCTGCTGGATTTCTTCAGCTTCCCGGTTCATATCCACCCGGCACAAATAACGGATTACAATCATAGACAAAATGATACCCATTACTCCCAGCGGATAAGCACAGGCATAACCCATCGCGATTTCCGGACCGTTATAACTCAACTGCTGCAAAGCTTCGTTCGCCGCACCAAGACCTGGAGTATTCGTTACCGCACCACAAAGGATACCTACCATCATCGGCATTTCCACACGCCCCTGCAGAGCGTAGTAAAGAGCCAATGCAACTGCAATATTCAACATGACTATGCCCACCGCAAGCAAGTTCATGGTTATACCTCCCTTCTTAAATGAAGAGAAGAATGAAGGACCAACTTGTAAACCGATACAGAATACAAACAATATCAGTCCGAAGTCTTGAATAAACGAAAGAATTGCCGGATTTCCGGTGAAACCGAAATGCCCGACCATAATTCCCACAAACAAGACAAATGTAACTCCCAGTGAAATACCGAAGAATTTAATTTTTCCCAACAAGACCCCTGCGGCGATGACAAATGCATATAATGCAACAATGTGGGCTATCGAGTTAGGATTCGTTAACAAATCTTGTAGCCAATTCATAATATTAAATCGTTTTATTTTTCGTGAGACAAAAGTAACAAATAAAAACCATAGTACAAATTTTTCTACAAAGACTTTAAATCATAAGCACGGCTCTTTGGTTCATTCAAGTGCGGCACTTTCATTTAACAATGAGGTCTGCTTTCAGTACTTCTTGGGAAGTACTCCAGTACTTTCTAAGGAGTACTCCAGTACTTTCTAAGGAGTACTCCAGTACTTCCAAGAGAGTACTGGCTTTAAGTGAAAGAGCCGTGAAATCCATAAGGAAGAGCATCCAAAGAAAAAAGGTGATTAATGAAATGTATGCAAACAACATGTCATTAACCACCTTCCGGGGAAAATCTTTATTAATTTAAGCATCCGCCAAACGGATACCTCCCTCTTCTAAAACAACCAGACGCTTCTTATATAACTCGCCTACTGCTTTCTTAAATGTTTTCTTACTCACACCAAACGTTGCATATATCAGTTCGGCATCTGTTTTATCATTCATCGTGGTAAATCCCTGATTATCCTTGATATGCTGTAAAAGAACCTCTGAAAAATCATCTACTTTACGTACTCCTCCCCGCTGAAGTTCCAAGTCTATTTTTCCGTCCTCACGCACTTGCTTTACATAAGCCTGCATACGCATGCCGGGTTCCAAAGTACGGAATACTTCATTACGATATAACATTCCGCTGTATTGGTTATCCACAATTACTTTAAAGCCAAGATCGGTTTGCTGCCACACCATCAAATCTACCGTTTCTCCCTGCCGATATCCAGCTCTATCCTTCGACAGATAACGCTCTACCTTTGCCGAAGCAACAATACGGTAACTTTCTTCATCCAAGTGAACATGTACAAAGTACTTCTTTCCTTTTTGCATCTTCAGTTTCTGTTCACGGAACGGAACAAAAAGGTCTTTCATCAATCCCCAGTCTAAAAAAGCTCCATACTGATTCACCCAGGCTACTTCTAAATAAGCAAATTCACCCACCTGGGCGTAAGGGGTTAATGTCGTTGCCACCAGGCGTTCATCCATATCCAGATAAATAAAAACATTCAGTATGTCACCCGGTTTACAATCTTCAGGCACATAACGTTTGGGCAACAAGATTTCACCATCCTCGTCTCCATTCAAATACATACCGAAGTCTACTTCTTTTACAACCTCCAGTTGATTATATCTTCCTAATAGTATATGGCTCATATTTTCCTATTTTGCTGTAAAGATAAAAAGTTTTTCTGGTTAAACATGATGAACTTGTCGAGTTTTATTTTTACGACCTGCTTTTATGAAGATACTTATAATAGCTTAACACTTTATAATAATAAGGTCCCGGCACTCCTCTCATAAACCTTAAATACTTTTTCGAACATTTCAGCCAGATATATCACGCCACAAAAACTGAAAAAACAAGTAAATTACTTTTTTTACAAAAAACAAGCCTCACGCTAAGTATTTTTTCATTTAAATTTGTTATTATAACACATGGTATTAATTCATATAAATCTTATAACATGAAAAAACAATTCACTTCTCTGTTTGCAGGATTGGCTTTATTAGCTCTGGCAGCCTGCTCTCAAAAGCCAGAAACGATTGAGGTAAAATGGGCTACATTTAATGTCCGCTATGACAATCCTGAAGACAGTTTAAATAATTGGAAGTATCGAAAAGATACAGTGGCCAATTTTATCAAAGCACATAATTTAGATGTTGTAGGTATGCAGGAGGTTCTACACAATCAATTGGAAGACCTCAAAGCCCGACTTCCTGAATATGCAGAAGTTGGCGTAGGACGCGATGATGGAAAAACCGAAGGAGAATATGCTCCCATATTCTTCAGAAAAGACCGCTTTGACGTTCTCGACAGCAATACTTTCTGGCTCTCTCAATATCCAGACAGCGTTGGTTTCATTGGATGGGACGGAGCATGCACCCGCATTGCAACATGGGCAAAATTAAAAGAAAAGGGAACCGGGAAAATCGTTATGGCTGTAAATACTCACTTTGACCATATCGGAGTAGAAGCCCGTACCAAGAGTGCTTTACTTATCATCGAAAAAATAAAGGGAATAGTGGGAAACCAGCCCGCTGTACTTACTGGCGATTTTAATGTTTCGGAAAAGTGGGATGCCTATCAAACCATTACCACCAATGAATTTATAATGAAAGATGTTGCTAAAATTGCAGAAAAAACAGAAGGTATAAACTATACCTTCCATGATTTTGGTAAAATACCGGGTGACTCTTGCGAAAAAATTGATTTCATCTTTGTAACTCCACAAATCAAAGTATCAAACAGTTTTATTCCTAAAGAGACAGAGGAACAAACCGGATTTCTTTCCGACCACAATCCGCATTTAGCTACTTTGATATTTTAATGGAAGATTTACCCAACCGACGATAACAGGTAAAAGATAAGGATAACATATGCTGATTACAACAATAGGTATTAGCAATTTATTATTCAGCAGCCACTGATTAGAATTAAAAACTCACCAAAGTAAACCTTTTCCGGTTTCACCTTGGTGAGTTTTTTCTTCTTACTATCTGCAGCTTTAAAGCACATCCAAAATCTGCCCGTCTACCATATGAATAGTACGGTCTGTCTGACCGGCCAGCCCCTCATCATGAGTTACAATAACGAACGTCTGTCCCAGTTTATCACGCAAATCAAAAAACAAACGATGTAACTCTTCTTTATTCTGCGTATCAAGACTACCAGACGGCTCATCAGCGAAAACTACCGACGGATGGTTTATGAGCGCACGAGCTACTGACACACGCTGCCGCTCTCCA
Source organism: uncultured Bacteroides sp. (assembly GCA_900546645.1). GTDB lineage: Bacteria > Bacteroidota > Bacteroidia > Bacteroidales > Bacteroidaceae > Phocaeicola. The sequence continues at coordinate 4,893 of URDR01000059.1, forward strand.
CCTGAGAGTTCAGCCGGCTTATGCGAAGCACGATCAGACAAGCCTAAAAAGTCCAGCATTTCAAGCGATTTCTTACGCGCCTCTCCAGCCGAAACACCCTGAATCAAAGCAGGAATAGTTACATTCTCTAAAGCGGTAAACTCAGGAAGAAGCTGATGAAACTGAAAGACGAAACCAATTTCTTTATTGCGGAAAGCTGATAATTCTTTTTCTTTCAGCAAATTGACAGCTACACCATTAAAGAAGATATTTCCACTGTCGGGTTTATCCAAGGTACCCATCAGTTGAAGCAACGTAGTCTTTCCTGCTCCACTCGGACCCACAATACTTACCACCTCACCTTTAGTGATTGTTAAATCAATTCCTTTCAGAACTTGAAGTGAACCGAAACTCTTGGTTACTCCCTGTAATTCTATCATTTGCTCAAGTTGTTTAGTTTATAAGTTGTTGAATTTAGTCTTAAGCTATCAAAACTTTTCCTTTCAACCAGCCAGATACATAATAGATATCGGTATTATATCCTCTCAAATACATCTGAAACCTGGCATCTATATCTCCGTTCCCCTTCTTATATTTTCCGAATTACATATTCAGCCAAATAACAGCCAAACACAGCCGGCATATAACTGACAGTTCCGGTGGTAGATTTTTTATTTTGTTCATCATCAACCAAGATAACCGCCTTTTCATCGGCTTGTTCAGTACTGAACACCACCGGAAGTCTTCGCTTTACTCCCATTTTCTGCAATCGTTTTCTTACAGCCTTACTCAAGCCGCAATGATAAGTTTCCCATAAATCAGCGAAACGTACTTGAGTTATATCTTTCTTAGCTCCAGCACCCATGCTGCTTACAATTTTTATTCCCCGTTGCATTGCATGATAAATCAAGTAACATTTAGGAGCTACCGTATCAATAGCATCTACGATAAAATCAAACTTCCGGCTATCAAGCAGCTCCGGGATAGCCTCATCTTTCAAATAAACCGGAAGTACAGTCAAATCCAACTCAGGATTAATATCACGGAAACGTTCCGCCAAGACTTCAGCCTTCGGACGTCCCAATGCAGAGTGAGTCGCAGGAAGCTGCCGGTTTATGTTAGTGGGCTGTACCGTATCGGCATCCACAAGAGTCATATGTCCCACTCCGGCACGGCAAATCATCTCAGCCGCATAAGCTCCTACTCCGCCCACTCCGACAATCAGCACATGCGCCTTGCGCAGACGTTCCATTTTTTCTTCACCCAGTAACAGTTCGGTACGTTGCTGCCACTGTCTTACATCGTTACTCATGAGTTTTTAAACCATTTATAGAACCAGTTTCCCACTTTATCATAATACTGTGTTTCTGCCATACCTCGTGGATCAGCAAATGAAAGCGATTCATTAGGGTCGCCTTTTTGGTCAGGATACAGCAACATGATACTATTATTATTAAAGTATTTAGAAATCTGCATCGGAAGACGCTCGAAAGAAGAGTCATAAGAAATCGAACCACGACGTGAACTCACAATTACCAGCAAATGATCAAAATTTACCTGTCCGGTAATAATCAGCAAATCGTCCCAGTCTTCCAGTTCCTGATATTCAGTCAAAACATCCTTATGTTTTTTGGTAATATATCCCTTGATATAACCTAACGTCTGCGGATGAGCAAAGAAATGCAAACGACATCCCAACTGACTGCTCATACGACACAGATGAGTTATCCATTTCACAAAGCCATGCTCAAATTCCGACTTAGGCGGAACAGCCACAATGATACGCCGCAACGTATTCACCGGAATCAAGAAACGAGCAATCATCACCTGCTGGTAAGTACTCTTCAACAAGTTTTCCGTTAAGTTTCCAAAGAAAGAATCCACAATGCTTGCTTTATAATGCAAACCTATAATAATACTGTTTGCTTCATTCTCTTTGGCTGTATGCAAAATACCTGTAGTGATGTTCAAGTCAAAGCGACTCACAGTTTTAAGTGGAACATTGGCGGAAGCCGCAATCTGAGCAGCCCGTTCCAAACTCCGTTTTCCCCTCATCTCCAACTTAACCGAATCGTTATTATCATTGACCACGCTTAATGCCACAAGATTATCGGTTCGCTTTTCATCACGCACCACCATAGCCAGTTCCATCAAGCTATCAATAGTTTCCGGATTAGCTACCGGAATCAAGAAACGTTCCTTCTCCTGCGCCTTTTCTTCATGCAGTTCCGCATCATCCATCGCCACACGCTTGGCGGCATATTCCGTAATGAAAGAACTCACCACACAAGTCACCAAGATAAGCAAAATCGTTCCGTTTAATACATCTTCATTAAGCAGTCGCTGCCCATCAGGCAGTATAATATTATATCCCACCAATACGGCTGCCAAAGTTGCTGCAGCCTGCGCATTGCTCAATCCGAACATCAATTCACGTTCCAATGCGCGCATCCGATATATTTTCTGCGTACACCATGAAGCAATCCATTTTCCCAGCAAAGCCACCACAATCATTACCCCTGCCACCTTCAAGGAATCAAGATGACCGAACAAAACTTTCACATTAATCATCATACCCACTCCTATCAAGAAGTAAGGAATAAACAAAGCGTTGCCCACAAACTCCAGATGACTCATCAAAGGAGACACATGAGGAATCAGCCTGTTCAGAACCAGACCTGCGAGGAAAGCTCCCAAAATACCTTCCATTCCTATAAACTCCATCAGTCCGGCTCCTAAAAAGACCATCGCCAATACAAATATATACTGCACTACAGAGTCTGTATAACGACGGAAAAACCATCGGCCTATACGAGGAAATGAATACATGATAATCAAGGTCAGTACCAGAACCTTCAAAACCAGCCATACAATAAACCAATCCGAGTCACCGCTCTCATTGTACATACCTCCGATTACAGCCAAGACCAACAAAGTCAACGTATCTGTAACCGCAGTACCTCCCACCGCTATACTTACAGCCCGCTGTCGGTTTATTCCATAACGAATCACAATAGGATAAGCAATCAATGTATGAGAAGCATACATACTGGCAAGCAGTATGGAGGTCATTAAACCATATCCCAGCAAATACTGATTGGTCCATATCCCTATTCCCAGCGGAAATATAAATGCCAGAAGTCCCAATACAGTTGCCTTACCACGAATACTCTTGAAATCCTCCATATTCATTTCGAGTCCGGCAAGGAACATGATATAATACAAGCCCACCTTGCCAAACAATTCGAAACTGCTGTCACGCGCCAGAATATTAAAACCATGCTCTCCCACCACGAGACCGGCAAGAATCATGCCGATGATATGAGGAATGCGCAAACGTTCCAGCACAATTGGTGCAAAAAGTATGATAACCAGCACAAGGAAAAAAATCCACGTAGGGTCAGCAATCGGAAAATGGATATCAAAATTTACCAAATCAAACCATTCTTTCATAAAGATGTACACTCTAATTTCATTTTAGGAACAAAAATACGAAAAAAGTTCTGCACATCCCGTTTTTTATTTCAAAATGTTTTATTTTTGCAGCAGGATATTCAAGTTGAATACAAACAAGAGATTATTAACGCACACAAAAAAAAGAAAAAAGAAAATGAAAGTAGCTATTGTTGGTGCGAGCGGAGCCGTAGGACAAGAGTTCTTGCGCGTGCTCGAGGAAAGAAATTTCCCGATTGACGAGTTAGTATTATTTGGTTCATCACGCAGTGCCGGCCGAAAATACACCTTCCGCGGTAAAGAAATTGAAGTAAAACTCTTGCAACACAACGATGATTTCAAAGGAGTTGACATCGCTTTCACCTCAGCCGGAGCAGGCACATCCAAAGAGTTTGCCGAAACAATTACTAAATACGGTGCTGTGATGATTGACAACTCAAGCGCATTCCGCATGGACAACGACGTACCATTGGTTGTTCCAGAAGTAAACCCTGAAGATGCATTGAATCGTCCGCGAGGCATTATTGCAAATCCGAACTGCACCACCATCCAGATGGTTGTCGCATTAAAAGCCATCGAAAACTTATCCCATATCAAACGCGTACATGTATCTACATACCAAGCTGCCAGCGGAGCCGGTGCAGCTGCCATGGACGAACTTTACGAACAATACCGTCAGGTGTTGGCAGGCGAACCTGTAACCGTAGAGAAATTTGCATATCAGCTGGCATTTAACCTGATTCCGCAGATTGACGTATTTACCGAAAACGGCTATACCAAAGAAGAGATGAAGATGTATAACGAAACACGTAAAATCATGCACTCCGACATTCAGGTAAGTGCTACCTGCGTACGTGTACCCGCACTTCGCTCTCACTCTGAAAGCATCTGGCTGGAAACAGAACGCCCCATCAGCATAGAAGAAGCCCGCAATGCTTTTGCCGATGGTGAAGGGTTGATTTTAATGGATAATCCTGAAAAGAAAGAATACCCTATGCCGCTTTTCCTTGCAGGTAAAGACCCCGTTTATGTGGGACGTATCCGTAAAGACCTTACCAATGAAAACGGACTGACCTTCTGGATTGTAGGCGACCAGATTAAAAAAGGTGCCGCTCTGAATGCGGTTCAGATTGCTGAATATCTGATTAAAGTAAAAAATGTAGGATAAGAATTCTATTCACATAACTACATAATAAAAGCGCAATTCCCTTTGTATTCATCTGAAACAAGGGCATTGCGCTTTCCTTTTCTATCTGTTCTCTTATCTTTCCTCTGTTTGCAAAGATTGAGTAGCCATACTATAGGTTACCTCATAACATGTATTAAAAGCCAGTTTCTTATTTTCTTCTGTACCATACGAGCCTGTAAGTTCAAACGTTTCATTATCCGCATTGGTAAGATTCAATTGATAAGTAAACGAGTCTCCCTCCGCATAAGGGAAGTAAGCGGTTTCTCCGTTTTGCAGTTTTACCGAACGCTCACCGGAAGTCACCGTAAATTCGGAACTGCTTACCCAATCCAACCCTTCCGGAAGAACAAGTTTCACGGCATAGTTCGACATCGGAACCTTCACCTTCAGTGAGGTGGTTTCTCCCGGTTTCACAGAAAATGGTTCTTCTTTATAATAGATTGGCTCTCCCTTTTGCTCATTTGTCCAATTCACATCTGAACCGTAATTTACACTATACACTTTTAAAGAATAATCGGAAGCCGCATCCAGATTGATTTTAGATTGCATCTCCTCTGCGGTCAATGTCCGAAGTTTCTCTCCACCTTTATAAAGATCTACGGTCAATGGCTCATCTACCGCACGTGATAACTGCTCAATTTCTGCACTCCGAAGTTCGATTCCTGCCACAGACAGGCTTCCTTCTGCCGAAGGAGTTTCTTCCTGCTGGCAGCTTGCCAACAGGAAGATTCCACACAATGCATAAAGTTTATTTCGTTTCATGAATTTCTTGCTTTATTTGTCATAAACTAAGGAAAATGAATCTAACCAAAACTGGCTTCCTATCAGATAAGCATTGCTATATCCGTTCCAAATTGATGCATCTTTAAACTTATCTTCCAAATGATCTTTATCTTCTTTTACCCCAGCCTTAAAAATAACCCGTACATGAGTTATAGGAAGAGTTTTCAACTCATCATCATATATGATATCAAGAGTTTGGGATGTATAGTCAGCAACTGGATTTCCAGATTGTAATTTGGCATAACCAAGAACCTTTTCATTCTCATTTGCCACATTCAATAAAGCTATCTCAATCAAATACTCATCATCACTATAAGGTGCAGCCTTGTAAGTAAACATTAAAGAAGTAGGACGAATAGAAGCTTCTTTCGCCTTTATACTCCCCTCAACAGGCTCATAATCGCCCACACATACAATCCCTGAAGAAACATGATAAATGACACTTCCACTCTTGTTCCCAAAATTACAAGTATTACCTGCTCCCCAGCCAAGCATCATCAGATGAGCAACAGTACTTCCATTATCGCTTATTGGCAATGTACTTGATTTGGATACATAAAAAGCATTTACACCCTTTTCATGACAAGTCAACTCATTACGAGTATCAATCCAGCCACCCCTAAATGTATATAAAGGGTTATTATCTTTAGGATATGTAGTATCATAACCCTCATCTAAGGTAGAGTTCGGAATCGTTAAAGCATCATAAGTTTTCACCGCTACAGCCTCACTTTCAATCACATCACGATACACACCACGAATATAATAAGTTGTACCGGGAGTCAGTTCAGTTTTACGCAAATCTTCACCTAAGTCAGTCCAACCAGAATTTCCATCTACGCTAAACTGATATTTCATCTTTTGAGAAAGGGCTTCACAATCTCCACTCTCCACATCCTCGGAAAGTAAATGATTTACAGTAAACTCCTTTGTCCATATATTGCCGGGATATGCACTAACCCGAAAAACAGGTTTATTACACTTCAAGCTATAAGTCCGAGCTTGAGCATCCGTTTTTTCACTGCTCCATCGGTTGTTTGCTTTCACGTCAATTTCAACAACCGACTCCACCGTAGCACCTTTATCTGTCATCAACTGCGGTATCAACGAAGTAAAGTCAAGCGTTCCTTCCTTCGCTCCGATTTCAGGCAAGGTAATACCCAAGGCCGTTTCAACCGTAGCCTTGTCTTCTGTATTCGACAATAAATATTCCTTTTCTGAACTCAGACTTGCAAACTTCGCATCTGTGGATTTAAATTTTAGTTTCAAGTCCTGCAAAGGCGAAGCCAACTTCAAGCGTACAGAAGCTGATTTCTTTTCCGTCTCGGCAAATGAAAGCTCGTTATTCACAAATCCTTCTGCCTCCAGTTTTGGTTTTGGCATATATTCCATCGGAATAGTTTCCGCTATTGAAACCGTTTCTACCTCCAATTTTTCAATTGAAACGCCTACGCCTGAAGGTATAGATTCGACATTAACGCCCAATGTTACCTTGACATGCTTCTTGGCTGCGATAGCTTTGAATTGTTCTTTATCGGGAATTTCATAACTCACTTCTTTCCCCGACCCCAACTGCTTTCCTTGAAAAACCAATTTAACCGAAGAACCGGCACGGAAGTAGGCACTCTTACCCGATGATGCGTCCAGAACTACGGATTCATCAGCTACAGAAACCACTACCTGATAACTTTCATATACTTTTTTCAAGGTTTCTTCGTTATAGATCACAGAAAGCAGTGCATTCGCCACCGAGCAAGATATAGAAGCAGAAGTCATTTTTCCTTTGACTACTTTTTGCTCCTCAAGCGTTCCCACATAATACGGAGCATCGAGCGCAATCACCGGATTTTCTCCATAACTTGCAGTCAAGTTATAAAAACCTTCCTTCAACAAAACTGATTCTTTAAAATTACCTTTATAAACCGTCTTGCCTGTGCCACTGCTCACCACCTGCAAATTGAAAGCACTCACTAATGGCTGTTCCAATTCAGAAGGAGACGTACGCGAATAAGCATGTTCCGCCTCATCAGTCAATGCCAATCGTAAACCAGTCTGTCCGGAAGAGGTAAATTCATCTTCCGACTGACATCCGGCTAAAGCAGCAACCAGCATGACACACGCCAACTTGCCCGTCCACTTTAAATATCTTATTACTTGTTTATTCATAACCTAATTCAAATTCATCTACCCACAATGTACTTCCATCGCCAACCTGACCGATGACTTTCTTTCCGGCTTCATCAAAGTCGCCTCCATATTTGCTCGAAGTCGCTACAATAGCCATCTTTGCCGGTTTTGCCTTCTTGTCCTTATACTCTATTTCAAACTCAAATTTTGTATATTCACTCACAGTCTCACTGCCCACAAACTCGCCATAAGCAATTTCATTTCCAGCCTGGTCTTTCAGCCACAGGTAAATATGACACTGGTCGGTTTTCAGATTTCCCTGAACTGAGCCGTTATAAGAAATCGGCTTTGAAGTATATTTATAATATCCACTTAACCGGGTGGGACGAGCCCCTGTATATTCACGGCCGAAAGACGGACTTTCCACCGGTCTTCCCATGTTCGTTTTATATGTACCGATAAATAAGTTCCCGGCAGCAGCTCCTACCAGCAGGATATCACCATACGTATGCATGCGAGCAGCCTTTCCCTTGTAAGCTTCTTTGCCTTCTACCGGAACCGTATTCGACTCCTTATAAATGGTCACCCCCTCATTTCCAGTAGCCCAATAAGTCTGAGGATTCGTTGCATCATCTGCCACCGCTACCGGATTAGGATACCAAGTCTTTCCGTTATCGCCCAGTGTCCAAGTATCGAAATTCAAGTTCGGAATCTGTATAATCCGCTCGGTCTGAAAAGTGACCGGTTCGCCAGCTTCACCGTTCGACAAGGCACGAACCTCATAAGACGTATTCTCTGTCAATCCTGCTATCGTAGCCGAAAAAGTAGTTTTTCCCGTTTCTTCAATAGCAGAAGCATCTACCTCCAGCCATTCTTCCTCCCCTTGCACCCGGTATTCAAGTGAAGGCGTCGTTCCGCTTCGCATCTCACCCTCAAGCATGACCTTTTTTGCCCAGGGGTTGAGTGAAGTTACACTGGCAGGTACATTTGAATGTTGCACATCCACCGTCCAGTCGCCCATATAACGCCCGTTACGGTACGCCTTGAACACACGCGGTCGGGTAAAGTCGGTCACTTCTGCAATCGAAGGTTCCAGTTTCGTTTTTGCTCCTTCCAGATTCAACTTATGTATCGTAATATCGTGGAAATCCGCCTCATCGGTCACATAAATAATAACGACACGATTTTGTTCGTCAATTTTCGGGCTACCAGCCTGATTTTCCACTTCTATTGTCCGTTCTATTTCCTGCTTTACAGAAACCGTCCATACATATTCCTGATATGTCTTCAGCAGGAAACGTACCGGACGAGTAAAGTTGATCGCAGTATTGGCATTACCGGGAAGGTCACTTTCCGTCTGAAAACTAAACGACGGGAAATTAGCAGCCTTAATACAGGCTACAGAGTCCGGATAAATCGCTGATTCAGCATTTGCCACCAGACGAGTAACAGGAAGGCTATCAATCAACACCTCCTCACCGATGGTAATATCAATGGTGCGGGCTTGCGTATTGAGTGTAGGTTCTCCTTTCATTCCAGCTACCTGAAACTCCTGAATAACCCCTTCAATGTGAGGATAAGGTATATCATTTTCAATACAGCTGGAACACAAACCTATTATTCCCAGCAAAGAATAAGATATGCTATTTTTAATGCTCATATTACGTTATCTTAAAAATAAGTACAAAGACCGATATTTATAGAAAAGATATTAATCTTAAAATCGGCAGAACTTTTACGATACGAACCATGCTCCACTTGATTGGTGGTCTGCTTTACCCAGTCAAAATCAAGTCCCATTACATTGACTGACACCTCAACAGCCATATTATTGGTAACAAAAGCAGTCAACCCCGGAGCGATACCAATCTGGAAGCTATGCGAACGCTGATATGTACCAGTCAAATCATTACCTGTTCCTGAGGTGGTTTTTCCCTGACCAAAACCATAAGCAAACCGCACCTCATTGAAAAAGCCGAATATTTTTCCGCTTCCCAAGCCGAGATAAGTGCGCAGGAAACCTGCTGCGGTATATTTATGTTCCAAATACTTATAATCGCTCACATCGAAAGTCAGGTCATCACCCAAGTCAATGTCTATATTGCCCAAATCGCCATAGGTACGGTTATAACCCAATCGCAATCCGGCTGCCATATTATCTCTAAAAAAATAACCGGCATACGGACTGACCTTAAAGGTATATCCATTGGCATTGATGTTATCTAAAACAAGGAACTGATAATCATCTCCATTCATCTCTGTATAAGAGAAAGTTGTACCTCCCATCCAGGTTCCTTTGGGAACGAACAAAGAATTGACTATTCCGCGGTCATAGCTTTTACGGGCATAAGCTGGAGCTATACACAGAAAAGCAAGTAGTATAAATGTAAGTTTCTTCATATAAAGTATGCAAGTTTTTAAGTTTATAAGTTTCTGGGGTAACTGCCGAACAGCAAAACCCCGAAACTTACAAACCTAAAAACTCATTTCTTATTAATAGTATGATAATTCAAAATCATCAACCCAAAGGGTGCTGCCTACCGCAAGCTGACCAATAACGTTTGTTCCGCTAAATTCTCCTCCGTAACGACTTGAAGTAGCCACAATCGTGATTTTATCGGGACGCTTACTTTCATCCTTATAGTTAATAGGCAATTCAAATTTCTTATATTCCGACACCGTCTCGTTTGTGATATGATGTGCTTCGGCTATTACTTCTTCACCTGCCCAAAGCTTGATATAGATGTCACATTCATCTACTATTAATTTTCTGTCAGAAGGCACTGTACCATCATTCATGGCTGGTCCCGGAGTATATTTGTACCAACCAGAAAGTTTCACCGGACGGGCACCTGAATAAGGACGACCAAATGTTACGCTACTCGCCGGTTTAGAAGCGTTTGTTTTATAGCTTCCAATAAACATATTACCTGCGGCTGTTACTTTAATAAATCCCAAGACTGTTACCTGAACTGTTTCCATTTTAGCAGACTTACCAGAATGAGAATCATCCACACCAACTGTATTTGAGTTTCCTCCTAAAGTTACTCCCTCATTTCCTGTAGCCCAATAGCTATTAGATGCATCTGCATTCGGATACCAGTTTTTACCATCCTGAGTCCAGGTTTCAAATCCCAAGTTAGTCAGACTTGCATCCAAAGCCTCGGTTTTAAATGAACAAGTCTCACCGGTCTGAGCACCGCAAGCAATGTAATATTCATATTCGGTATTCAGTTCCAACGGAGCAGCCTTTGCCTGATAAGCATTTTCACCGGTTGCGGCTTTTTCAGCATCAACTGTTGTCCATTCTGTACCTTCACCTTTCTTCTTGTATTTGAAAGACACTGCTCCCTCCAGCTTACATGTACCAGACAGATAAGCAAACTGTCCCCACACTTTTGATACATTGTTAGCAATGTTTTCAGTCTGCAAGTCCGGACTTGTGGTAGGGATTTTCAATATCACGGTATATTCATGCTTACTTTGATCGACTGAGACATTAAAGTCACCTTTTCCGTCCGTCATGTCGAAAGTCAACTTATAGTGATAAGCCGCTTTAGCCGTTTCAACGAACTGCTTCGAGAATGTTTTTCCTCCGGGCAAAGCCAACGCCACCTTCAAGGGCTGATTTGCCTTCACGTATGCAGGACGAGTTTCAGCAGGAGCAAAGACTACATTCAGCTCGGGAGTTTCTTTTCCATCGGTCAACGTACACGAAACCTCACTTCCGAAAGCCTTCTTAAAGTTTTCCGTATATGCCACCGACACCATTGCCTGAGCAAGACGGCAGGTCACCTCCACCGTTTCTGAACGATTGGCTACTACCAGTTTTTTCGTTTCTCCCGCATAATAAGGAGTAGCATCAAAACCTTGCGTATCGGCTTCTTTACCGAAAGAATATGCTTTTACTGTATATTCCTTTCCGGCAGGAAGCAACACGGGTTCTGCCTTCAATTCATTCCAATCGTCGGCATGTTTTCTGACGATTCCTTCCGAGTCCAAGATATCCAAAGCCAACTGGTCCCCGGCTGTTGCACGTGAAATTTCCACCTCTTTATTCACATCCACATCCGACAATTGGATATAACCATACCCCTCTGCTCCGTCATTCTTGTCCGACTGGCAGGAAGACCATGCCCCCATCATCAAGAGCATGCCCATCATGACATTTATTTTTTTCATCATCGTACGCTTATTGTTTAGGGTTAACTGTTACCTTAATATCTCCACCTTTTTGGCTAGCTCCATCTGAAACAGATAAACTAAAGGTACTTATCCCTTCTACATTTACCTGCGGAAGAAGCACAAGCAAGCCTCCCAACTTAAAGGTATAATCCTTGCAGGTACCGGCATTTAATGCAGTATAATCTTGCTCGGTTATCAAATTCAGACTTATCAACGAACTTTTTACAGCCGCATCCAGATGACACACATCAAACGTACTTGGAAGCTCCACCGCTCCCAAGAGTGGTTCTATCGCTCCCGAAATCGTCACATTCAAGTTCTTGATTCCGTTCGAAGCCTGAATATGCACATCTTTCAGTCCGTTTATGGTTTGATCTCCTGCCACACAGGTATATTCGGCAGGAAGTCCTTCGAAAGTAATATCAGCCGATGGTTCCGGGTCGGTTGTTCCGCCGTCATCAAACGTGATGTTCTCAGCCGGAACTTTAATTGAAACCCCTTTTTCAGTAAAGGTTAAATCAACCGTAATTCCAATGGTTACATGCGATTCGGTAACCCCCTCCGGAGTCAAGTTCACGATAAACGAATCTCCGTTAGCCAAGAACGAGTTTCCTTCAGCATCAGCCGGTTTAGTTATCACACAGTTCACATTGATAAAAGAGCCGAGAGTCTGCGTAGTAGCTTTCACCGAGACATTCATTGAAGATTTGTCCTGAGGAGTCTTAAAGTAAAACTTCTTACCCACATTTCCTTTTGCTTTCGTAAATTCCATGTTGGCTCCGTCACTATTGTCAACAATGATAGAATAATCATCCTTAAACGTAGAGAGAAACTCTTCTGTCAGATGCAATTCCACTTCCACACAAGCCAACTTACAGGGAATATCCACCTTGCTTGTCACCGCAGCCTGCACAGAAAAAGTCTGCTGCCCCATAAAATAAGGACGCTCAGATACATTCACCTCAGCACCGTCATAATTATAAGCCACAGCTTTATACTTTCCTTCCGGGAGAACGAATTTCAAGCTACCATCCTCATTTCTCATTTCGCCGATGATTCCTTCCTTTACCGTTTCCTGCGTTTCGGTGTTCTTAATCACCAAAGTATATTTATCCACATTTACATCGTCTGGCGCAAAATTTCCTGTAGTTCCGCCATTGTCCACTACTCCGTCTGCACGTCCGGCAATCTGTCCATTATATACTGAACTCAAGCCAAGTTCCACTGTTCCGGCAGTTTCTCCGGCACCTTTTCCTTTCAGCTCATCTTTCATTTCACATGAGGTAAGAGTCCACACACACATCAGGCACACCCATGCAATATTCAATATTTTATTCATAATACTCATTGTTTATCAATTAAATCTCTATACACTCCAATTACAGTAATTCACCGGGAAGCTGAATCGTGATATTCTCTTCGGTTACCTCGCTGTTTATAGTCACATTGATGCCAATTTTTCCGCCTGCTATTTCATTCAACTCAGGTTGTACTGTCAAGGTATAAGAATCACGTGGATTCAAGCTCAGCTCCTGTGAGAGGTCTTTATTCACTTCCACCGGTTTGCCATCTAAATTATAAACCGTAAAGGAAAGCGTCGCCTTGGTACCCTTATCACCGGTTTTCATAAACAACTCCTTGCCCTTATCAGCAATACCCATCTCCCAGGGCTCGTTCATGAAAGATGTTTTTACCGACACCTTACAGTCGCTGTAAAAGTTGGTATAGTCATCGCTATAAGCAAGTTTCAAGCGAGCATTAGCAGGTTTACATACCAGATTTATTGTTTTATTATCGCCCTCAGCCACCGCAAAAGTCTGTGTTTCTTTTACATATAACTTATCATAGCCGGCAGCCACATCCTCACCATAAGAAGCAGTAACGGTATAAGAAACTCCCGGGTCCACTTTATAAGGTTCCAGCGGCATATCGCTATATTTTCCCGAATACACTACATCACTCGTTTCTGTTTTCACAAACTCAACCTGATAATTAGCCGTATTCTTATACTCACTTTCATCAAAAGCGCGACTGTACGACAAGTCGGATGACAGGTTCAGCATTACACTTGCCTTCCCGTTCAATCCGTCATTTTCTGTATCGTTGCTGCATCCGGCAAACATTACCGCCAGCAACGGAAGAATAAACATACTCTTTTTCATCTAATTCTATTTTATTATTAATTTAAGCAACAGGCACATGCCTATTTTATCGGATGCAAAGTAACGGCAATCTGAAAAAGTGTGCAAGGTCTAATTATTTTATTTTTGTTCTTTTTTTTATTCACATCACATACTATCTCTCATAAATAACGGATTTATATCTATATTATCCATTAACAATTCGCCTAAAATTAAAAAAATATTCTATGCAACATTACAGAAAAGGAATGCAATTTAAGCATTTACTTTAAAACAGACATCGATTCCAATGTAATCAGACAGACTTTTTCAACCTCAGGAAAATAGGGATTTTTTTATCGCCAAACGGGCAGGAAAGCCAGAAAAAAGCATCGATTCAAAACGCTTAGGCGTTTAATTTAAAAGACCTAAACGTTTTCAGTCAAATGCCTTGGCGTTTCAAATGATTCGCCAAGGCATTCTTTTAAACAACTTTATCAATGAAAAAATTATTCTATCTTGATTTGAAAAAAAGTACAGCCAGAATCATACAAGCCGTATTTCATTCCTCTTACAGCCCCCAAAGGGCTTATTCTATTTAGCAAGTGCCGATTTATGACTCCCTCATGAAAACGGCTACAAAATAACATCATACCCGAAAATCCTACAAGGTCTATTTCTTCCATTTTTGTCCCATTCTTTATCTTACACATATAACAAAAACAATTGACCTAATGTTTTATCGTATTATATCTGTCTCTTATACACATCTGACGCTGCCGACGATAAGGCTCGTGTA
>URDR01000060.1 GCA_900546645.1 uncultured Bacteroides sp.
TAAACCGGAATGTTAAAACAAAAATATTTTCTTGCGGGCATTTTTATTTTATCGGTTGAAAAACAGCCGATAAAATTGTCGTGGCGGAAAATAGAATGATTACATTTATATCATCTCCCCAATTACGATGCAACAACTTCCCATAAGAATAGTGCAAACAAGCATTGATACATATAGGATTTAAAAATAAGTCCTTAAAAGTCATAACGGCTTTCGTTACCGACATACTAAGTCTAGATTGATTATAGGATTTCATTCCGCTTCAATAATTTATTCATTAGAATCGAGAAAATCCACCGACACTTATCCATAGTTGAAATTTCCTTGCGATAATACACATATAGTTTTCGCAAGAAAAAATCCTTTTTGAAAACAGCATCGATATACAGTCTTCTCAAATACGATTTATAATTCTTTTCAAAAAAATCTACATCAAAAACATGCTTGAATTTATGTATATCACCTACTGCGTTGATTTCTAATATTGTACGTATACATTTTCCACAAACATTACAATTGTCTAATTCATTGACACAAACATTAAGAAATTCAAATGCTGGCTCCCAGGTAGAAAGGACCTTTACTTTATCTAAGCGCTCTACCTCGGATCCTTCACTGTATAACTTCATTCCATTTACAGATAAACAGGCATAAGTAAACATATCAAACATACAAGTTCCTTCTCTTTCAACAACTGATCCGTCTACTGAAAAGTCCGCAATGGAATTCGATGAACTGAAGTGGTAAGATTGGATTCCTTTCTGCAAGGTAAATATACAAAACAATGCCATGAACGACTCCATTTCTAAATGGTCGTATGAGAAATATTTATGCATCACCAAATGAATATTTGATTCGATGAAGAAAAAATGATAACCATACTTTTTGGCGAATTTTTTTCCAAGGTTCAGTCTTCCTTCTATTAAAGGAGTACGTAAATCTTTTTCCCCTTTAAATCCAGCACCTACATTGAAGAAGAATAGTGAATTGATTCGATGAGATTCTGGAACACCTCCGCTTTCGTTCACAGCCAGCGTGTATAAAGAGTCTACCCCACAACTAATTCCAGTACCTTTGATTGACTTATCATTACACTCTGGGGCGGATATCAAAGGAGCATGTATCTCTACTGCATGCAAGGATTTGTTTCCCAACAGCAAACCAGGAATAAAATGCGCCTTTATTGCATAATATAAATCTTCACTTATCGGTAGATTAGAATGAAAATCAAAGCCATGTTTCATTGAAAAATATAAAAGACCAACCACGTAGGCATCTATTCTATCTGCAGAAAGATAGGGTATACATTCATCATTCACGGTTGTTGTGATATATTCATCATTTCCGTCAATTTGCAAGTGACAAATCACCCCCCCCGTTACGGTTTTTATTGATTTTATGCTTATTCCTTTCATATTGTTATGTACTAATTTATTTCTTATCACTTTTTCACTGTATATCCCTCATCATGTAATATTCCAACTCTATTCATCCAATTCCGTATTGTTTTCTTCACCCGTCCCCATGCAGAAAGCTGTTCGAAGATAGGATAACGATATTCCTTCCATGGAGTTTGAATCAAATACTCTCTGTATAGTTTCCGGTAGGGATGCTGACAATCTTTAAACCAAGGTTTGATTGGAGCTGCAAAATGGATTACTCCCGGATTACGTTTGGCGTCTGATAACTCCGGTAAGTACTTATCGAATATTTTAGGCTGACGCAAAAAATAAAACGTAGTCATATTCCAACGGATAGGCAACAAAGCTAACTTTCCTGTAAAATAGCAAGCTATTACATCTTGTTCATTTTGAATCTTTGCAATAATCATTCTCGCAAAGTCCATAATAGGCTGATTACGTTCCAGTTCACGCCACTTTACGAGGTCACATACCATCACACCGGAATTAATACACAAGTCTGATTCTTTTAATCCTAAACGGGGCTTAAACGACACACAGTCCGGCATATCTTCTGCTGCTGCCAGTACTTTTCCCTGCATATCCCAATCGTATAAGGGCTGTATATCATCGTGAATAATCATATCCACATCTAAGAACAAGCAGCGAGTTTCTGACTGAGGGAGCAACTGAGGTATTAATAACTTGAAATACATAATCGGCTGCCATTGTCCAATAGGGAATTCTCCCAAATCGGCAATGCCGCAATTCATTACATGAAGTTCTGCTCCGTGATTATCACAGACCTGTTTTAACTTACTTTCTGTTTGGGATGTAATTCCATCCGTCAAGAGGTAGACTATGAAATCCTTCCCTCTGTTGGTATAGAATAAGGAAGTCAACATGACTGCTGCATGCTGGATATATCCCTCATTGGATACGATTACGATATTGTAATGTGTTCTTTTCATCAATCTAGGAAATATTTACTAACTTATGTCCCAGCTTCAAATTCTGAAAGCTAATGAGCAAGAAGTAGTTTTAAATGCGAAAGTGAAAATAAATCACTTAGAGATTATTCTGATTACAAATCTGGATCTTTATCTTAGACATATCAAATCCTCGAGCAACAAGGCATTCTTTCACCTCCTCCAGACGGTGTGCAGATTTATAACCTACAGTCACACCAAACAAAGCAGATTTAGGCAAATTAATAAAATACTCTTGGGGGGCATATTCGGGACTAACCTCTTTAAAAGGATTTTCTTTCTCTGCCAAAATATCAGCATATTGAATAGAAAATAAATATGGATACGAATGAATATAACGAGTTTCCTTTTCTTCGTCAAATTCAGGTCGCTTGATTAAACAGGAGATTGCCTCGTAATTCATTTGCATGTGATTAACCGATTCTACCTCCAAATTAGTAAAATTCGCCAAGAAATCAGCCATATCCACCTTATCCTTCATATAAACGCACTCATGCAAGTAATCAAGTTTCGATAACGCATATTTTTTTATTTCCGCATAATCTAAAACGATTTGGACTCCACTATAATCATCTGCATAATGCGTCCACATGTAATCTGAGCAAGGTTCCTGTCCAAATGAAATAATGATAGGTCTGAAAGAAGAATCCGAATCATAAGGTTCACCCGATGACTCACATAGTTCTTTTATAATTGGAGCCACTTCTCGCTTGGTCCACTGATAATCGTTGTTATCAAACTTATCATAATAACTGCCACGAAAACTTATTCCATCGGGGGTCAGTATTAATTTTAGAGTGTCAAATCTTGTATGATGATATAATACGTTTTTATCCATAATGATATTAAAGATTTCTGCAATTTCAAAGTTTGGAGATATTTTCAAAATTTAATTCAATCTACTTTGTCACTGAATAGTAATCACTCAATTCAGGGCATACCCCTCTTGCAGAAGCACATTCCAGTACCCCTAAACCGAGTTTTGTTAATTAATTAGTTTTGAATTTAACATTGGCTGGTAGCCAAAGTGATTGATAGATATTTTTGAAAAAAGTTCCGATGAAGTTCCAGACAGAACTACCATGAAGCTTTACCGTTCCTATCACACTGTGATAGGTGGCAGCCATCTCTGCTCCGGCATCACTTGTCAACCTGAGATCCTGATTCTGCTCAGCAAGGTATTGTGTGTATCGGTCTTTCTGATCTTCTGCCGTACCTGCACTATTTATTAGAAAAATCCCTTAATGGGGTTCCATTGTACCATTTCTAATTCTCCATGAGGCAAGGCCTCAGTCTGGTACTGAAAGTAAAACTTTTCAAGATCTTCACTGCTATACATAAATGCTAAAATTCTTGTTCGCAGCGAAGATAGGGTTTTTCAATTATGAGCCAATTTTTGACTGCTTACTTCACATACTTCTTTTTATGCCACTTTCCACAAATTCAAGCCTCTGCTTGTCATCCAAGCAGCCAAATCATGATATAAGGATGTGGTTTTAAACTCCTCTTGAGTAAACTTAGTCCTCAACATAAGGCATAAACCTTTATATCCCCACGGATCTTTCCCTGCCAGACTTTTCAGACGTACCTGCAAGGCATATACAAAATCATGTCCCCGAGTGAGTTGTTTCAGGTCTGGATTATTATACTCAACGATAAAGGTATTCATCATTCTCTCTGTGGGGAAATGTATCAATCTAGCATTGTTACACTTCGATTTTACATAAGCAAGGCAGCGAACCATATCAACCGGGTCGGAACCTGTATATAAATCACAAAAGGTTATTGCCTCGAAATTAATTCCATCCAATTTAATTCCTACTGATTTCTTCGCTGACACCTCTACTTCATTGTACAACCTAAGGTAGGACAGACTCTTAAGATCTTCCATAATCTTTTCAACCAGCTCTGTTTGAGCGGGCAAATCATATTCGGATTTCAATAAATCTTCAAAATTCTTGGGATGAGAGAGCATAGTCATCTCAATGTCATGGTTATCGGTAAGAAACAAATTATCTAGGTCAGGGTAGCTGCGATTTAAAATATGATCAAAATCAGCATCCTTGATACCAATCAGTCGGTTACCAAAAGAAGAGTTATTCTTTAAGCTTCTCAGAAGTTCAACTATATACAAGCAATTCTTGGTCTGATAAAACTTCACCTTCTCTTTATCTATAAATGTCCGGTAGATTGTCTCGTCATCCGGTCCTTCTACAAGAACGAACACTTTGCCCTCGTTTGCCTCGTGATTACTCATTCCTATCAGTTCGGTTTGCTTAACTACCAAGTCGGAAGCCGCTTCCAATACTGTGTTTCCCATAGTTATTGATGTTGCTGCAGATAGTACAAATCAATTGCTTTATCACTTCCTTTTGATACAATGCTGATGGAGTGAGTGGATACTATCACCTGCAAATTCTTTATTTTAGCTATTTCCATGATATCTTCCAAAAATGTCTGTTGCCAAACTACATGCAAAGAGTTCTCCGGCTCGTCTATCAAGAGAATAGAATGATCGGAAACTTCAAATATTAATTGAAAAAGCAAAATAATTTCATTCTGCTCTCCGCTCGACAAGAGGCTTTCATCGATAATATCACCGGTTGAAGAATAAATCTGAAAACCATGCTGGGGTGAGAAAATGATATTTTTTCTGGCAAATTTCTTCGCCTTAAGCAATTTGTCAAACAAGGTCAGTTTTTCTGTCCAGCCATCATACTTATCGTATTTTTCACCTAATCCTTTAACGTAATTATAAAGAATAAAGCTGTTATCTTTGTCATATGTGGGAATTTCAATATAATCTGTAAGTCTGAAGTAAAAAAGCAAATCCCTCTTTTTCTCTACTTCTGAAGCCAGGTATCTATATTCTTTTTCTGATACCTCCGACTTTTGTTTTAAAATAACTCGATTTATAAACTGGCTGTCAATGCGTTGAGACTGCTGCAAATAATACTGATAGGCATCATAAAGCTCTTTTTGCAGTTTTTTTCTGATTCGTTGGATTGGCAAAGAATCATTTTCTTCCTTAGCTTCATTGTAAATACGGTTAGCATGAATAAACTTTGTACGTAAAGCTTCCAATTGCATAAGAAAAATATCCTGACCTAGATTATGGGCGATAACTTCATTAAAAGACTTCTTACGAGTTTCTTCCTTCGGACTTTCATTCAAGTCGAATAGCCAAGACCGAGAACGATAGCTGACTTCTCTTCTTGCTTTCCTGATGAGTTTATCATTATAAAGAAAATAACATAACTCTTTTTCATCTTTATCCAACCAGCTGAAACGCACTTCTTTCACCAGTGCTTGCCGTATATCTCCCCCACCTTGCCTGTCATCATTTTCTTCCGTAAACCGCTGTTCCACCAGAATACGCGTTTCGTCACTCAAACCTATTTCTATCATTTCAAACTTCAACTGATAGAAGTAATACAATGATTCGGGCGAAAGACTGTCTAAAAGGGTTAGAATCGTAGTTTTGCCATATCCGTTGGGACCGGTTAGGATAGTCAACTTATCTTCATCAAAAAAGACTATTTTGTAATCGTATAGTCCGAAAAGCTTCTTTATATTGAGATAGTTAAAATGCATTTCTTTATTTTTTAGAACTCGCATGAAAGCAAGGCAGAAGAAGTTTACCGTTCATACATGCTTTTCAATTTTTGCTGAAGATCAGCATTTATGGTATACTGCACTTCCTTGTAAATGTTTTTATTTTCTTCAGACTGAATTTTTGATCTATAAGTAGGAAAATCATCTCCCTTTGACGCATTATTTTCCCATTGCATGGCACGAAGATTAACGAAATCATCCGCACCGCCCATAGATATAGGATAAACGTGATCTATCTCCCAACCAAAAATTGAATCTCTGTTAGCGTATTGATTTCTCATAATCCATGCCCCACAGGCATCTTTCCGTATAATATCCGGATTGAAACCTTCTACTTGCGTTGCATGATTCCAAATCTGTTCAATTATATTTTCGTTAAACATGACTGTATGCTATTGCTTTTAGTATATTATAATTAGGTATTTAAAACCTTACTTCCTGCTTTTTTCAATACAAATATAGGTAATTGTTTTGAAAAGCACAAGCATTTGCCAGAGTTCTATACAGCTATACCCAAATTTCAGGAAGACTGGTTTTCTTTTTATTTTCCTATTTTCCTATACCACACAATCAATCACCCTTTTACAAGTTTACATCTCTCCCCACACCTCTCCAAACTGCATTTCCAGTGCTTCCAATGCTGCTTCGGCATCTTCTTTCGCATCCAGCGAAAGCGAGGGATGGGTCAGCAAGGAAACGGCTTCGGCTTGCACGTTGCGCAGCTGGACGTGTACTTCTGCCCAGTCGGCACGGGAGATGCGGCGGTCGCACACACGGCGGTAAAGGTCGCCTACGATGTGCAGCAGGTCGAGCAGGAGGCGGAGGGCTTCTTCCTGCCGTTCTTCCTTGACCCAGCGGAGGGCACGGCAGTGCCAGTCTTCGATGACGTGTGCCACGGCAAGGTGATCGAGCAGGGTCTGCGGACGGAGCAGACTGGTGCGGATGGCTTCCTGTTGCGGGGTTCCGCACAACGGGGATACCGGTACGGCTTGCTGACGGTCGGCGATGTATTGGGTTACGTTTTCGAACTGTTCTTTGTGGATGCCGCTCAGGGCGAGGGTGAAACTGCCGATGGAGAGTACCAGACGGCGGTCGCGGGCGATGCGGAGGATGTAGCCTTCCATGCCGTGCAGCGGACCGCCTATGATGCGGACCAGCGGATGGCCTTCGGCATAGTAATCCAGTCCGTGGGGAAGGAAGCGGAGGCGCTGGGCATCGAGGGTGGAGATGCGCATGAAGGGTTGCATCTGGCTGTCGGGGATGACGGCTACGTGTCCGGTGGCGCAGTTGCGCACGAGGTAATGTCCGGGGAAGTTTTCACGCAGATGGGCGGCGATGGCGGTGGGGTTGCCTTGGATGAAGAGCAGACCGGACACCGTGGGGCGTTCTATCTGTACCACTCGCTTGCGGGTGCGCAGGTAGGTGGTGGTGGTGTGAACGTAGGTGGGAAAATGAACGGAAAGGGTGGCTGCCATGCGCTCTACACGGGTGTGGTGGAGAAAAAGGTAGCTCCACGTGGTGCAGGGGGTTTGGGCATGGAGGCTCTTGTTGCAAGGGTGTACTTCTACTTCCGGACCTATAGCACGTGTCTGTGCGGGCTCGGTATGAGGGGTGCCTATGGGGGCGGTAGAAAGGGGCTCGGTACTATCCAGTGACATCGAATCGCTTATCTACGTATGTACTGTGGAGCGGATGCTCCGGGCAGCAGTTTACTTCGGTTCATTTTGTTGTTTTTTTAAACCAGTTGACCAGGTGGCCAGGCGGCCAGTGTAGTTGACCGGGCGACCCGTCGACTGGTGTAGGTGCAAAGATAGCTGTTTTAAAAAAATTGTGCAAGAATTGATTTAGGATATTTTTTACAAGGCAGCTAAGACGGAATGCCGAGTCGCCTAAAAAAAATGCTTCGGCGTTCTTTTCTGAACACCGAAGCGTTTTTTATTAAAATCGCAGAATTTGCAATTGTCTTAGAATGAAACGGTTATCCGGATTGCTTGAAAATCGGGTAACGATATAGCAACCGTTCGTATGTGTCTTCCTGATGATTTCAGGTGAATGAAAAGCTGATGGCAACTCTATCAATAATTTGGATTCTGTTTTAATTTCTTGTTTAAATCCAGACATCTTTGTGGTATTGGGAAAACCGTTGTAAACCCGACAGACTCCCCTTCTAATGGAGTTCTTTGATCATATGCTTGGGTGTATTTGCCAAAACGGATGAGATCTTGACGTCTCCAGCCTTCCCAAACCAATTCCAGCAGACGCTCCTTTAGAATGTTGTCTAAATTGGCTTCCACATGAGGCATTCCTACTCGGTCTCTGATAGCGTTCAGCTCTCTTGAACCATCTTCGTCGTTGCGAACTTTCGCCTCGGCTTCCATCAACAGTGCGTCACCGTATCTGAAAAGGACGATATCGTTGTCAACCTGCCGTCCGTCTGAATAGGCGGTTCGGTCAACCTCGTATTTGCCTACACGGGCGCCTGCCGTCTGTTTATATGGGCTGTCGCTGAGGTTCAGTTTCAGTTCAAGCGGCATATACACCAACGGCTTCCCGTTGTCCAAATAGATCTTTTTTCCGTCAACAAGCACGGTGTCAGCATAGAAGTTTATCTTGAATCGATTGTCCACATGGTCCGTTCCGTAACCGAAAGCCTTGACGGTTGAAACAGTTGCACAGGTGCCGTTTTCGGAAGAACCGCCATAAGCTCCGCCATGTTTGTAGTGGCGTGAGCGGAAAAGATAGTGGTATTCGTTCAAGTATAAGTTCTTGTCCAATGGGATTGTGAAGATGTTCTCCTTGGAACTTTCATTATGTACCGCAAAGTTCGATGCGTAGTCGCTCTCCAACTCATAGCCTTCTTGCCGCAGTTGCTCGCAATACCAGATGCAGGTTTCCCAAGCGTTCTTTTTCTCACCGTTCACATGGAAGTAAATGTTTTTTCCGTCTTGACGCTTGCCGTCGGTCCAGTTATCATCCGTATATATTTCCGCATTCAAGGCAAGCTTTGCAAGCAGAAAGTTTGCAACCGGGCGTGTCACACGTCCGTAATAGTCGCCCTCCTTGTTGGAATGCGCATCGGCGAGCCGGGAGGCAACATCCTGCAACTCGTCAACAATAAATCTGAATACCTCGCTTCTTTCGCTTTGCACTACCTGCTCCAGTTTTACATCGTATGATGTCACGATAGGAACACGCCCGAACATATCCATCGCATAATAGTAGAACAAGGCTCGTACAGCTCTTACCTCTGCCGTGAAACCGCTTGCCTGTTCTGCTGAAAGCAGAGTCTGATGGCTATCAATGACAGAAAGCGACTGGTTAGATAGAACAATTACCTTGTAGAGGAATTTCCATACATTATATAAATTCATATCATTGGCATTCCATTTGTGCTGATACATGTTCTCCCACAAACCGCCATCATACCAGTCTCCACCACGGATAGGATTCATTGCCTCGTCAGTGGTCAAGGTATTGTAGTCGTAAATGCCCCGGCAAGTTCCCTGAAGCCCTTCCGACTCCTGATTGCTCCCTATGTAGTTGTACAGGGAAGCTACTGCGTTTTTGTAGATATTATCAGCATTGTTGTAGATTGCCTCCTGGTCCAGCTGGTCTTTGGGATGCTCATCCAGACAGCTGCTGAAACAAAGCATCAATGGTGCTGCGAATATGTATTTAATAATCGTCTTCATACGCTTTTCGTTTTAAAACTGTGCACTCACTCCCAATGAGTAAGTACGGTATAATGGATAGTTGCGCTTGTCGTCAATACCCATCGTACTGTTGACAACATAGCTATTTATCATGGGTGTCAAACCTTTATATCCGGTGATTGTTCCCATGTTTCTAATGTTGCATGATACACGCAAGGAACGAATAAGCTTGCTCTTCAGAGGCACATTGTAGCCTATTGTCAGATGCTCGAAGTTCAGGTAGTCACCTTTTTCAAGCCAGTAGTCGGAGACTCTCTGGTCGATGATGTTCTTCTTTGGAGCGTCCTTTAAGACATTGTAGTCTGGGAAGCAAGCCATGCTTGTGTAAGCCAGTCCGGTTCCGTTGAAAATCTTGTGTCCGAATGCTCCATTCATCTGTATGGAGATATAGTAGTTCTTGTATCTGAAACTGATGTTTGAGCCAAGAATCACCTTGGGTGTGGCTTGTCCTGCAATGTATCGGTCGCCTCCATCGCTTAAGTCCACATTGCCATTCTGATCAAGGTCCTCTATGTCGTAAAAATAGCCGCCGTTCTCTTTCTTGACCAATCCCTTGCAATGAGGCAGGTAGAAAACGCCAAGCGGCTGTCCAACCATCTGATAGACCACGTTGTTGTCGCCGCCGTTTTGACCGGCACCATCCAATGACCCAATAGCGGTGATGTTTGCTGCCGACAGGCTCATTCCCTTGTAATCTCCACTTAGCGAGATGAGTTTGTTGCTTTGAAACGACAGATTCATATTGATGTTAAGCTCCAGGTCCTTCTTGCTTATCGGCTGCACGGACAGCCCCAGTTCAAATCCGCGGTTTGACATAGAGCCAATGTTTGCCAGCAATGTACTGTATGGGAATGGGGGAACCGGAACCTCATAGGCGTAGAGCATGTCGGTGGTCTTGGAATAGTAATACTCCGCTGTAAGCATCAGCCTGTTGGCAAAGAACCCCATGTCTGCACCGAGGTTAAACGTTGTCTTCGTTTCCCACTTCAAATCAGGATTGTTGTTTCTTACCATACCCAGGGTTACTGTTGGAGAACTCTTTACCGGAACAATACCCGTCTGCCTTACGGTGTTCATGGTGGTGTAGGCGGAGATACCGCCCAGATTGCCTGCCTGTCCCAAACCCGTGCGGAGTTTAAGCATTGACAGCGGTTTTATGTTGGCAAGGAAACTTTCCTTCTTCAAGTCCCAGGTGAATGATACAGACGGGAAGAAGCCCCATGTATTTTTGTCGCCTACCATGGACGATCCGTCACCGCGTACATTTACCGCTAAGGCATATCTGTCAAGCAGATGATAAGTGATGCTTCCCATTACAGAAGCCAGAGACTGGTCTTCGTATGTGCTTTCTGTTCCACCGTATGGACGGGCTGCTGTAGCACCCAGATTGTCGTAATGAAAATCGTTTGTAGGTATTCCCTTGGCATACACCCAGAAAGCGGTTTTTCTCAGTTTTCTGTATTCACTGCTTACTCCAGCAGAGACCTTATGTATGCCGAACTCTTTGTTGAAATCAAGCGATACATTGCCCAGCCATTCCTCTTTCTTGAACTCTCCACGGTACACGTTGCCTTGTGCCCATACCCATGTCGGACAGAATTGTCCGTTTTCGGTAGAGCCATACAGGTAAGAGCCGAACGTAGATACACGCCAGTTCTTATTGAAATCGTAGCTCAGCTTTATGTGTGCGTCAAAGTTCAAATCCTTGGAGTCGTTTTTCTCTTCAAGCAAGATTCCGGGTGGGTTGATATACGTTGCCGATTCGTTTTTCAGCCAGTTTCCATGCTCGTCGGTACCAGCAGGGAAAGTTGGGTTCTGGCATGCTGCGGAATAGAACAGCATCTGCGTATCAAAGATGTCATGGTTCTTGAATGAAGAGCCGAAAACGCCGAATTCTCCGGTCAGTCGGTCATTGAAGGCTTTCTGGGTTACATCAACTTTGGCAACAAAAACGTTATAGTCCATCTTCTTGATGATGGTGTTGTGGTTCATTACTCCGAAAGATGCACGATAGTTTGACTGTGGCGTACCTCCGCTGAATGCAAGGTAATGATTGCTCACCATACCCGTGCGTGTTATCACCTTGTAGTTATCGGTATCGAAACCTCCGTTGTTGCAATAGATACCCAATGCCTTTGCCGTTGCAACATATTCTGCAGCATTGAGCATCTCCAGGTGTTTGTACATCTGCTCGAACCCCACATTACCCTCATACGAAATCTGGAATCCTCGTCCTGTGCCTTTCTTGGTTTTCACCTCTATAACACCAGACGCTCCACGTGAACCATACATGGCGGTCTCCGCAGCATTCTTTAATATACGAAAACTCTCGATGTCTGCAGGATAGATGGTTGATAGGGTAAGTACGTCAGAAGTGACACCATCAATCAGCACTAAAGGGTCATTGCCTCCGATGATGGAGGTTGTACCACGTACGCGCACACTGTTGAGCATTGCCATACGATCCAGACCGTTGGATGTCACATTGACACCAGCAGCCTGACCACTCAACACGTCGAGGGCGTTGTTGGCTGCACCCTTGTTGGAATGACTTCCAACTATCTTTATTATGTTACTTCCATTGTCAATGGAGTCTTTCCGTTTTGCAGGAACTTGCTTTTGTGCATGAGCCAAAGAACTGCAAAAGAGCGCAATGAGAAGTAATGTAAAGCCTTTTTTGCTCTTTGCCATTTTCGATTTCTATTACTTTGGTTATGGATGATTTCCGATAAGCAAAGATAAGGTGCAATACATTGGGAACGGATACAAACCCCCAACATTTATACATTATTAACAATAAAGAAGGAAGTGCGTAGCGTAATTTTTCAAGGAAATCCGTGCTTCGTAAACCCCGTTCTAGGAGCCGTTTGACCCTTTTGTAAAAAGCGGTATTTCAGACTGTTACATCTGAAATACCGCTCTAAAAGGGTGTCTTAAACAAAGTGTCAGTGCCAAATTTTTTCTTGACCCTTTTTCCCGGCACTGGTTTTCCGGTAGAGTCCGTGCTCCACTTTTTCCACCTCTCCGCTCTCGATCAGCTTGGTCAGGGCACGGGTGCCACTGCGTCTGGAAAGTCCGGCATTTTCTATGCACTCAATGTAATGAGAGAAGGTGAACTCGTCGGACATCTGGCTGAAGATAGAACGGATGCGGAAGAAGGTGGTTTGTTGCTTCCGCTTGGTTCCGTTGCCGGGAAGGATGGTGGAGAGTGAGAGACTGTGCTCAAGCAGACACTGGGCGATGAGCATGATGCGGCGGAAATCTTCGTCGGAGCATTCCATCCGGTCGACGGCAAAGCCGGTCTCGAAGCGGCGGAGGGCGGTGAAGACCATGGCGAGACGGGAGGCGATGAGTCCGTGACGTCCTACGATGGCCATGTTCCCCTCTCCTTCTTCCATGGAGACGTTGTTCCATGCCAGACCGAAGCAGCGGGTGTGTTCTTTCCACTGCCGGGAACTGAAGCGGACTTCCAACGGATGGTTCTGCGAGAAGCGGAAGAGTTCAAGGACTTGCTCGGAAAGAACTTCGAAGAGGGCACCTCCATCGAGCACGCCTTCGGCATCGGGGGCGGCTGAAATCCATCCGGAGGAGCCTTCACCGGTAAGCAGTGCCATACGGCTGTACATTCCGTCTTCCTTCGAGTTGACGAAACGGACGAGCTGCAGCAGGGTGCCCGACATGCACATGGCAAGGCGGGGTTTCTTGATGACGATGGGACGGCCGTCGATTTTGTAGTTCTGTCCCACGGTTTCGTGGTGGAAAATCATACGCAGTTCGGCGGCATACTTTCCGCAGTCGCTGCCGAGGGAGGAAGAAAAGGAGTCCATCTCTGAGCAGTTTGCCACCATACCGACTTCTTCGGCTGCCTCCAGATTGAGCATAAACTGGCTCTTGGAGATGTTCGACGGGAGGAGGAAGACTTTCCGGCGGAAGGGTTCGGGCTGCAGGTCCCAGTTGGGTTCGCGCCCTTCCTTCTGTGCCTGGCGTTTTTCCATTTCCCATGCATAGCTCTGCTTGGTAAACTCCATGCTGTTTCGTTCGTTATCTGCCTCATACATCTGTTCGATGCGGGCTCCGAGTCCGGCTGCCAGCGACACGACCCCTTTCCCCGACCCTGCCGGAGCGATGGCGGCAAAGTAGAGATGAGGGGTGTAATCGTGACGGGCATAGAGCATGTGGGTGCCGGGCAGGCAACCGCTGAGGTTGGTGAGCATGGCCATGAGGAGCATGTCGCGTTCTCTCGGGGTGCGTGCAGCTGCCAGTCCTTTCTGCAGCATGGGAGGAAGGTTTTCATAGACTTCTTCGGGGAAGAGCGGACAGTGGCGTTTCACCTCGTCTTCTTCCGACTCTTCCGGCGAACTGAAATCTTCGCCTTCCTCTCCCCCATCGGGACCGTTCGCGCGTGCGCAGGAGAAATCCGTGTCTTGACACTTTGGCACTGACCCTTTATTTACGAGGTCGCTGTAGCCGTGTGTAAAGCCCCATTCCAGAGCCTGTGAAACCTCTCTTTCGTGCATGTCGGGACAGAGCTTAAATGCCTCTATCTTAAGGCTTTCGAATTCCCGTCGGGAAAGGTTGCGCCAACAAGCATATTGTCCCATCCGCAAAAGGGTCAAGTGTCGCCGTCCCACCACCAGCGGATGCTTTTTCAGGTATTTCTGAAGCACGCTGTCCACCTTTTCCATCAGTCGTTTCTGGTCTCCCACTCCCTTGGGAACACACTTGCATGCCGAGCTTTCTGCCGTTTCTGCCGGTTTTGTTTTCTCCTCCGTGAATCCGCTCATCCGATAGAAGTCTTCGGAAAAATCTTCGGCTGCGCCTCCCGACGGAAGGGGTACGTAGTTCAGCGGATTGCGTCCGGCTGGATACGGGTACGGGAGGGCGTCTTCACGGTAGAAGGCGTCGGGGTCGAAGGAGGTATACGACAAGCGGCAGAGGTCGCAGGTGGCAGTATCGCAGGGCGAGCCGGTGAGCTGTCCGATGGTTTCTGCCACCTGAAGGTAGGCTTCGCGATAGACATCGGGATGCACCCTTCCAATATCGACAAAGGTGCGGTATCCGCATCCCGATGAGGTGACGTGTCCCGCCATGACCCACGGCACTTCACGGAGCACCTGAGCGGCATGGGCCACCTGTTCGGGCGACATCTTGTCTTGGTCGAACATCGCCACGCCCGTCCGGTCCTTCAGCCGGGGGATTTGCCGTCCTTCCATGCAGTTGCCTGCCGGAGCAAGAGCAGGCAAGGTTTGTTTTACTTCGTCGGCTTGTGCCGACTTTCCCTCATTGCGCAAGCTGCGCAAGCGACTGACCGCCTCTTGATACTTTCCGCTGCGGATTTCTTCGATCCATGCGGGGAGGTCGGTCAGGCAACTACCGGTCTTCTGAAAGCACCGGTTAAAGACTGTCATGTGTTTTCTATCCATTTCTCAAATTAATAACACACAAAGATGCATGATTCTTCTGGAATCTTAAAATGTTAAAAATGAACATAGAAAACCCGCCCACAGGGCTTGTGAGCGGGTTTTCGAGGGTAAAAATCGGGGTGAAATGTTCAAAATTAACAAATTTAAAAAGTGTGAAAAAGGAGGTGCTGTTTTTCGGGCACCCGACAGTCTGAAAATTCTCTTTCTGGTTTCCCGTCGGAGTAAATCTTATATCCAAGGTCTTTTCCCATAATCTCTGGTATTATATCCTCAGTAAAGTTTTCCTCACAAGTGAATGCGATTCCTGATAGTCTACAACCATGATAACCAGGTGCTTCACCTATTAGCATCACATTACTGTTATTATTCCTGATTCTTTGAAGGTAGTTATACAGATTTTCCCTACATACTTCACTCTGAGGTATTTCCGGAGAATATACGTTGGTAAGTTCTGGTGTAGATACCTCTCTTGAAAGTTTATCAATAAAATGTCTTATTCTATCCATTATCTTTGGGGTTATATATTTCACACATTTCTTCTGCATATTGCTTTATTTCTTTCCTTAGTGACTGGGGACTTATTACTTCGAGGTCTGATCCACAAGATAGTAATTCCTGTACAAAGTCATAGCAGGGTTTCAGATATAATTCGAATGTCATGTAGTCGTCATCCTGCTGTATCAGCTTTTGTGAATGATGGAGGGGAAGAGTCTTAATATACATTCCCTGTTCACATCCCACTTTGATTACAACACGTTCCTTTTCTACCGGATATTGGATAATTCCATAATAGTCATAGAACAAGGTTTCAGCACTTTGTTCTTTAATAAACTTAAATCTAATATCTGAAACAGTTACTGACTTTATCCTGTCAAAGCAGTAAGTTCGGAATTCCCCAATATCACGTCTCTTTCCAATCAGATACCAACGGCGTTTGAAGAGCTTTATGTAATATGGTTCTACGATTTTTTCTTTCGGTTCATCCCAAAACGCCTGATAAATCATTTTAATACACAGCCCTTTCTCCATCGCTTCCGTTATTGGTTCAATGAATTCTTCACCTCCTGAACTGGTTTCAAGCATTATTCGATCCTTTAGCCTGCTTCTTCTGCTTATCACATTTGAAGCTGAAACAGACTGAAGCAACCACTTATACATGGCATTATGGATTATTAATCCCTTATCTTCTATGTAGTATTCTTTGGTAACTGGATTGTATGATATTTCTGTTCCGAACAATTCTTCAGCCTTTTTTCTATAGTTCCCGAATGTATTCCTATGAATCTCTACATCTTCATTTATGTATTTAGACCATTCGTTTATAATATTTTCTTGGGTATCAGGACCTCTCCTTATAAGATATGACACCATCCATATAGCAAATTCTGTTTTCATGGTTTCCTCTGTTTTTTGCAAAGATAATGTGATACTGCACAAGTTATTTATGCACCAGTGGGGTAATTTTGTAACATCATCAAAAATATACCAGACATGGAAAAAGAAAAAGTACTTAAGATTTTAAATGAGTTGACAAAGCACATGCGTCCTTTGAAAATAGATTTGGTAGATTATAGTTATTTAGAGAAAGAGCATGAAATTGAATGTTTTTCTCATATCTCCTCTACTGATGAGATTGTTAAACGAGTAAAGAGGAAATTGGACAATTATTATATCGACTTGTTTAACGCCAGTAGTAAGGTTAAGTGTTTCTTAATGACCGTAGAATTCATTTCTTGGAATGAAATGATAATGAATGAATTGGATCCTACTCATAAATTTTGTGAGAAGTATATAAAGGACAGCAAAATGTGTTGGGGGTTAAGTAAGTATGAAGATGTTGAGGATGTGAAAATAACATTGGTAGTAAGCAGATAAGATACCATCCATATTGCAAATTCTGTTTTTATGGCGTTTTCTGCTTTTTACAAGATAGTATAATGGTGCATAAGATATGTGTGCATAGGTGGAATAATTTTGCTTCATCATTAAAAAACAACCGATATGGAAAAAGAAAAGGCATTTCAGATTTTAAGTGAACTGGCAAAGAACAAGTACCCGATGAATAATCTTGGTATGGAAGACTATGGTTATTTAATGAGTGAACATGAAGTCGAATGTTTTTCTCATACCTCCTTGACAAATGAAAATGTTGTAAGGATAAAGGAAGTAATGGACAAGCTGGGTAAAGACTTAATTAATTTGGGCAAGGACTATGAACGCTTTGTTATGATCATAGAATACAACTCTCAGAATGAACTGATGATGAATGAGATGGAGCCAATTCATGAATTTTGTGAGGAGTTTGTTAAGGATAAAAAACTATGTTGGGGGTTAAGCCAGCATGATGATATTGATAGAGTAAAAATAACATTGGTAGCAAGTAGATGATTATGAATATATTTTTATGGACCCAGATCCTATGTCTGATTACCACAGTAGGAGCTACTGTATATATCTATATTAAAAGAAAAAAACTTGGATTCTGGATAGTATGCATATCATACCTCTTGATTCTTTTGGGGACTATATATATTGCCGTAAGGAACTATCCTATTTATTGGGTCGGGTATCATCTTACAATGAAGGCAGAGAAACAATTCGTTTTAGAACAAGATATAGAACCAGACGAATATATGGATGATTTCAAAGAGATATGTGACATTGTTGAGAAACATTATTCTCTCGCTGATTATAAGGGAATATCCTTAAAGTCTTTACGTGATAAGTATTCTGTAAAAGTAATGAATGCTAAGAATAACAGGGAATATTTTTTAGCTATCCAACAGTATTTCTCTGAGTTGAGAAATTCACATACCTGCTTGAGATACAGTAAATACACGACTATGGCGGATGCGGAATGGAGAAGTGATTCTTTGTATGTTTCAGCCAACCAGACTGAATATCCATTAAAGAAAGGAGACAGGATATTGTCTGTAGATGGTATAGATGTAGTGTCATGGAGAGATAGTATGAAGAATTACGTTCCTGGATCCACTGAAAAGGGGAGATATGTTCATACAGAGGATTATGTATTTTCAAGTTATATCGATACAGTAAGGAACCTATGTCTTTGCAGAGATGACTACGTTTTTAATGTTACGGTAGAATTGAGCAGAGATGGAATGCAGCGCATATCCGAGCATAACAAAGAAATCAGGAGTGCAGAGACTAAAAGTATTATGAATTCACCTAAAGATAAGAAAGAATACTTAACCCTCTTGTCATTATCAGGATTTACAGATGAAGAAACTGAGGAATTCATACTCAAATACAATAAGGTCAAGAACTATCAGTGTATCATTCTGAATCTGCTGAATAATCATGGTGGACTTGTCAGGAATATGGAAAAGATAGCTGCCCTTCTCTTAAAACACCCCTATCAAGCTGAGACTCTAATAACTCCGTCTGAAGATTCATTCAAGGGTAAACTGTATGTGATGATTGGCCAAAATACCTTTTCAGCTGCCGAATATCTTGCAAGTATTCTGAAGGAGTCCGGTAGTGCTGTTCTTGTGGGTGAGGAAACAACTGGTGATTTTGGAGTTAGACCACTTACTTTCTGTACTTCCCATGATACTTATTTCTCACTTGGATATGGGAAACCTAAAACGACTTTCAAGGGTAATCCTCGTGAAGGGAAAGCTGTTGAACCTCATTACCGGATAAAAGAAAATGCAGCTCTTTCAAACAATTTTAATATCGTAAGGACTGCATTTTATCTGGCTATGAATGAAATCTTAGAGGCTAAGATGGATTCGCTAAAATCGAGTAGGAGGAAAACGAAGCAGTTTTCTTCCTACTTTCGTTTTCCGACCTC
>URDR01000061.1 GCA_900546645.1 uncultured Bacteroides sp.
GATCCTGATGTGCGCAGTGACATGGAGAAGATTTTTAACCGTTTGGTGAAAGAAGGCGAACCTTATTATGACCATATCCTTGAAGGTCTTGATGACATGCCGGCTCATGCCAAAAGCATACTGACAGGTGTTTCACTTACCATACCGATTACCAAGGGGCGTTTGAACCTTGGAACATGGCAAGGTATTTACCTTTGTGAGTTTCGTGACGATGGGGGAGGAAGAAAACTGGTGGCTACCGTAATGGGAGAGTAGTAAATAAAATTCCCCTCTTGACTCGACGAAGACTTTTCTGTCTGTCGGTCAGGAGGGGGATTAGAATCAATCAGTTGGATGCTTGTTTCAAGAAGCAGCAGAGCTTCCCGCATCATTCTTTTGCAAAGTAAAGACAAACTCCAGTCCGCCGGTGGGGGCGTTTTTGGCAAAGATAGTTCCTCCGTGAAAGAGTACGGAGTTTTTCACGATAGCCAATCCCAGTCCGGTTCCACCCAGTTTGCGTGAGCGACCTTTATCAACGCGGTAGAAGCGTTCAAACAAGCGGTTTAAATGCTCTTCGGGAACACCTACTCCGGTATCAGCAAAACTGAAATAATAGAATTTCTCGTCTTCGCGGAAACAGTTGATGGTGATTTGAACCCCTGTTCCGGCATAGGCAATGGCATTGTCGGTCAGGTTGCGGAAAATGGAATAAAGCAGTGAGCTGTTTCCCGAAAGAATCAGATTCTTGGGCAACAGATTGATGACACGTATCTGTTTTTTTTCCAGTCCCAAAGCAACCTCGTTTAAAATATTTTCTACAATCCGGCTTAAGTTCACCGTTTCTTTTTCCACCATTTCAGGAGCTTCATCCATCCGGGTTAGCATCGAAATGTCGCGCAGTAGCAGGGTTAGCCGATTGCTTTGTGCATAGCTTCGCTCAAGGAATGTCCGCAAATGTTCCTGTGGAATATTAGGATTGCTGATGATGGTTTCCAGATAACCTTGTATGCTGCTTACCGGAGTCTTCAGCTCATGAGCGATATTTTGTGTTAACTGACGCTTGAGTCGAGCCTGTTCTTCTTCTTGTGTGATGTCATTGATGGAAATTTCAAAAGACAAGTCTTGAAAGATAATACATTCCACCGTAAAAGAACGGGCATTTTTATTAATGTGCAGTGACTGTCTTTTTTCTTCTTTGCTATAGTTCCCTTCATTTTTGTTTAGAAAATCGGCAATCGGCTTCAGTTCCGGAATGGTAAAAATAGAGTCGGAAGAACTGAGGTTACGGTCAGAAATCATATTGATGTACTGCGTAAAAAGGTTGTTTACCAAGATTTCTTTTCGTTCTTTCGTAAAAACCCCTAAACCTTCATGGGCGGTCTGTAGGTGAGAAATCAGTTTTTCACGCTCTATATACAATGCTTCTTTTGCGCGGTGCAGTCGTTTGTATATTTTAATGATATGTTGTGAGATGTCTCCTAATTCATTTTTGGGGAATGTATTGAGTATTTCTACATCAATGGGCTCATTGCGGTCGGCTTTCATGGCAAATTCTTTCAGTTTTGTGATTGATTTACCAAGTTTCCGTGTAAAGCGGTAGAATGCGATGACCAGGATGAGACTGATGGCAAAAGCAAACCACAGGTAGGTTGAGTCGGCTTTCAGGTGCTGACTCAGGCTGAGGTTGTAAGGCAATGCCGACCGGATAATGAGCCGATGTAGCGGATAGTACCGTGCTGAATAAAAATATTCTTCTCCCACGATGCTTTCTGAAGAGCGGTTGATAGAATAGCCGCTTCCGTACATTAGGGCATCTTGAACCTCCTTGCGCGAGGAATGGTTTTTAAAATCACTTAAATTTTTTTTGGTGTTATCATAAATCACCTTTCCGTTGGGATTGATCAGGGTGACGCGCAGGTTGGGTATCATATGGGTACCGACATAGTGCTGCATGACCTCTATGTCAACTCCGCCTTGTTCGCTTATAAAGTCGCAAAGTTGGTTGTTATAGTTTTGTAGTTGTGTATTCAGCAGGTCACTTTTATAGGCCTTTTCCCGTTGATATTGGAAAGCCATAAAACATCCTGCGAAAGTCAGGAAAAGGATAATGACAGATAAAAACAGCCTCTGGCTGAACGAGAGGATGCGATATGCAGGTTTAATCATGGTAGGTGAAATATTGTTTATTCGCATTCAAAGCAATAGCCATATCCCAGGCGGGTAACGATTCGCTGTCCGTACTCGCCTATTTTTTTACGGAGACGGGTGATGTTTACATCGATGGTGCGGTCAAGTACATAGACCTCATCGTGCCATACACGGGCAAGGATATCTTCGCGCGAGAAAACACGGCCTTGGTTTTGAAGTAAGAAAAGGAGAATCTCAAACTCTTTTTTAGTTAGTGAAATTTCTTCGTCATTGATGGTTACTTTCTTTTTGGGGATATCAATGGTTAGTCCTTTATATGTTAGTTTTTCCTCATTGTCAGTCTGTACATTTCCGGTGCGTCGCAAAACGGCTTTTACGCGAAGGATAACTTCACGAAGTGAGAACGGTTTGGAAATATAATCGTCGGCTCCTAAGTTGAATCCGGTGATGGTGTCGTTTTCTGTGTCTTTAGCTGTGATGAAGATAATCGGAATATTGGCAGTATCTTTGTTCTGCTTCATCATGCGCGCCATTTTAAATCCGGATATTTCTCCCATCATTACGTCTAACAGAAGCAAGTCATAACGGGTTAACTCCAATTTTAAGGCTTCTTCAGCTGAGTTGGCTGTATCTACCTGATAACCTTCCATTTCAAGATTAAACTTGAGAATTTCACAAAGGTCTTCTTCATCATCAACAACTAAAATGCGGAATTCGTTCATATATCTTTCTTTGTTTAAGAATAGACGCAGCCCTGTTTCCCGATGGAATCAGAGCTTATCTTATAATGAGTTTATTTACAAAAATATGCTTTTTTGTTATCTTCCGCAAAGATGCCCCTATTTTGTTTCGTGATTATGAAATAGATGTTACAATTCGGTTACAGTTCGGGACGTGTGAATTCTCCTGCAAGCGGACGACTCATTTCTTTTCTGATTTCCTCTGGGCTCATGTTGTGTCCGAGCAAGAACATCAGTTTGGTAAGTACACTTTCTACTGTGGCGTCATATCCACTGATAACACCTGCGTCAAGCAGATGAAGTCCGGTTTCGTATCGCGCCATTTCCACCATGCCGGTTTGACATTGCGAGATGTTCACAATGACCACACCTCTTTGGGTTGCTTCTTTTAGCAGTTGGATGAACCATGGTTTTTGCGGAGCGTTTCCTGATCCGTAAGTTTTCAGAACAACTGCTTTCAGCTCTTTGGTGCTCAGTACCATACGTACGATGTTTTCTTGTATTCCGGGGAATAGGGTAAGAATGATTACGTTTGTGTCGAACACATAATGTGGGTGCATAGGAATTGATGGGTCAACCTTGCGTATACGGTCGTAT
This sequence comes from uncultured Bacteroides sp., assembly GCA_900546645.1. Lineage (GTDB taxonomy): Bacteria > Bacteroidota > Bacteroidia > Bacteroidales > Bacteroidaceae > Phocaeicola. The sequence goes on from URDR01000061.1 coordinate 3,465, forward strand.
TCATATTTGATGTGAATCCCCGTGGTGGCTAAGGCCGGATAGTTGTAAGAGCGGAACGCATTGAAGTTTTCGGCATTGATTTTTGTGGTACGGTTTCCGCGTAAAAGGTGATTTTCAAAGAAAATACACACTTCCGGAACTACGGCTGTACCGTCGGGATTCCGTGCTGCCGCTATTTCGATGGCAGTAATCAGGTTTTCTTTTCCGTCAGTGCGCAGCATGCCGATGGGAAGCTGGCTTCCGGTAAGAATCACGGGTTTGCTTAGGTTTTCCAGCATGAAGCTGAGCGCAGATGCTGTGTAAGCCATGGTGTCGGTTCCGTGAAGGATGACAAATCCGTCAAAATTATCATAATTATAATGGATTATCTTTACAAGTTTTGCCCAAAGAGCCGGCTCCATATCTGAAGAGTCAATAGGAGGGTTGAACTGATAGGAAGAAATGCGGCAGTTAAAGCGCTTCAGTTCTGGAACATTTTCTTGAAGCTGGTCGAAATTGAAAGCCTCCAGTGCTCCGGTCTCGGGATTTTCTATCATCCCGATTGTTCCTCCGGTATAAATTAGCAAAACGGAAGGATAATCAGGTCTAATCATAATTTTCTTGGCTTAATTTTTTCACAAAGATAGTGGTAAATGTTGGAATCTGAAAGAAGTGTGGGGGTAAAATAACAAAATGTCTTTGCTGAATGAATGTCTGTTTTTTTATTGTTTTTTATAAAATGCTGTTATTTAGATATTCATTCGATGTAATCCGGGTGAAATGTTCGGTTCGTATATCGCCTAAAGGTGATATTTTATCATATTCAGTGTGGTGATAAATAAAGCCGCATTTTTTCATGACTTTGCATGATTGGTTATTACCTTCATAATATCCTCCCCATATCGTTATAAGGTTTAACTCTGTAAAACCTCTCTGTAATATGCAGCGTACTGCTTCCGGTATTAGCCCTTGTCCCCAGTAAGGCTTTCCAATCCAATATCCTATTTCGGCTTCCTGATTTTCATTAGCTTCTTTGAGCAACAGTCCGATGCTTCCTATGGGTTCTTGAGTCTCTTTTAGCACCACCGCATAGATTTCAGGAGCAGAAAAAACGGAGCGAATAATAGTCAGGCTGTTTTCTACAGAGGTATGAGGCGGCCATCCTGCCTTTGTCCCAATCATGGGATCTCGGGCGTATTTATAAAGTGAGGCTGCATCTGTTTCTTTCCAGGGGCGGAGAATGAGGCGGGAGGTTTCTAAGTGTAAATGTTTGCTTGTCATTCTTATAAATTGAATAGGGGTAAGGATTCTACTTTAATGGTTCAGCCAGTTCCGGATCATTTGTTTCCCGTCGGGAGTAAGCACTGATTCGGGATGAAACTGGATACCGTGTACATCCATGGTTTTATGACGGAGGGCCATGATGTATCCTTCTGGGCTTACTGCTGTTATTTGCAGGCATTCGGGAAAATCATTGTTGTCAACAACCCATGAGTGATAACGGCCTACTGGAATTTCTGTAGGCAATCCGTTGAAAAGGTAGTCATCGGCTATGATTTTCACAGGGCTTTGGATGCCGTGATATACTTCTGTAAGATTGATGAGTTTTCCTCCGAAGACTTCTCCGATGGCTTGTTCTCCCAGGCAAACACCCAGGATGGGTTTTCGTCCGGCGTAGTTCCGGATAACGTCAAGAAGCAGACCGGCTTCCTGCGGTACGCCCGGTCCGGGAGAAAGCAGAATCTTGTCAAACTGCTCCAGTTCTTCCATCTGAAACTGGTCGTTGCGGAGTACGGTCACTTCAGCTCCGGCTTCTTTTACGAGGTGACTCAAGTTATAGGTAAATGAGTCGTAATTATCAATGATAACTATTTTCATGATTTCTTTTTTTGTATCTTAAGTAGAATAACCCTTTGGTTATGCATTATTGGGGTGCTAAGTTATTCTATTTTCAGTATAATAGTGTGATATGACATTGGAAAAACGTTGTGAAAAACATTAATTCGCTGTTGCATAAGGTTTTGCCTGAATCAATGGCGGATAGTAATATGGGGTGTAAGAAGGGATTTATTTCATATTTCATGTATATCCGTTGATGAATAATTTAGGTAGGTGGTTAAATCTTTATCTCCTCGTCCCGAAACGGTAAGCACTACGATGTCGTCGGGGCGGAACTTTATTTTGTTGAGTGCTCCTAATGCGTGAGCAGATTCCAGTGCCGGAATAATTCCCTCCATGCGGGTGAGTTCAAAGGCTGCACGTACCGCCTCATCGTCATTGACTGCCAGTACGGTAGCACGCTGTTGCCGGGCAAGATTGGCATGCATCGGTCCAATACCCGGATAATCCAGTCCGGCAGAAATAGAATATGGCTCGATGACCTGTCCTCTTTCATCCTGCATGACCAAAGTGCGTGACCCGTGAAGAATCCCCAAGCGTCCTAACTGGATGGTTGCTGCAGTCATGAGGGTGTCAATACCTTTTCCTCCTGCCTCAGCAAGAACAATTTTCACACGTTCGTCGTCTAAATAATGATAAATAGTTCCGGCAGCGTTACTTCCTCCTCCAATGCAGGCAATCAGGTAATCGGGATAGTCACGTCCGGTATGCTCCATGAGTTGTTTTTTGATTTCCTGACTGATAACCGACTGAAGGCGAGCTACCATATCTGGATAGGGGTGCGGACCTACGGTTGAACCGATAAGATAATAGGTATCGGCTGGATTAGAACACCAGTCACGGATTGCTTCATTCACGGCATCTTTCAAGGTCATGCTGCCAGAGGTTACCGGATGGACTGTTGCGCCTAACATTTTCATGCGCTCCACGTTGACATGCTGGCGTTCTACATCTGTTTTTCCCATGTAAACCACACATTCCATTCCCATCAGGGCACAGACGGTGGCTGTTGCTACTCCATGTTGTCCGGCACCGGTTTCTGCAATAATTCGCTTCTTCCCCATACGCTTGGCCAGCAAGGCCTGTCCGATGGCATTGTTGATTTTATGGGCACCGGTATGATTCAGGTCTTCTCGTTTCAGGTAAATGGTGCATCCGTACTTTTCAGATAAGTGCTTAGCCAGAAATAAAGGAGAAGGTCGCCCTACATAGTCACGTAGCAGCTGATTGAATTCTTCTTTAAAATCTTCGCTTTCTAAAACCTGTAAGTAGGCTTCTTTTAACTCTGTAATGCACTGTTGAAGAACTTCGGGAACAAACGCTCCGCCGAATTCTCCATAAAAACCTTCTTGATTGATTTGGTAAGTTTTCATTGTTCTATTGGTATTTTGTTTCATGTTTAAAATTGGATTAGGTAAATTAAAAAACAAAGCGGGCTGCCGTAAAGTACGACAGCCCGCTTGATAGTATCTTGGTAAATAATGGTATATACACACACGACTGATTTCCCTTACGACTTATGAAGTTGTAAGAGGCGCCACCAGAAGAATGTATTTGCCATTGATTGTTTCATTTTTTGTATCTAATTTCTGTTTGAGGCAAAAGTACGATGTCTTTTTGATATATCCAAATAAAAAGGTGTTTATTGCTTGGTTTATTGTCATTTTACTGAAAGTGACCCAAGAATAAGAAGCAATTTGTTAAAACAGCCTAAATAGTGGAAGTTTTTTTTATATTTATTTGATTGGTACTAATTTTGTAACTATAAATAAAATTGAAAGAACACAAAATGTCATCTCATAAGCAGCAAAGAACTTTTCTTTTTCGTATCATCTGTATGGTTATGCTGGTACTCATACAGTTTGATGCTTATGGATATGAGATGGTGGGACATTTTAGAGAGAATGTTCAGCCGATGTATTCTTTGTCAGCTCCGGAATCATTAGCAGAAGGTAATCAGGAAAATGCGTCCTGGTCTGACCCTGTTTATCGGACTCCTTCTTCCACATTCCGTTTGTTTGTGAAGTTATCCTTAAGTTTTCTTTGCTTTTTGACTCCTCTATGTCTATGTACGAAAACGATTCGCTTGCATAGGGTTGCAGCCGTATCTTTATTCAGTAGAATCTCAAGCGTCTGCCTGTTTTATTGTTTGCTGCTTATTTAGCAGTTTATGTTTTTGTTAAGTGTCTTTCTGCGCTTAGGCGGAGAAAGTATTCAAGTGTGCATTCTTTATTAAAAATCACATAGTAATCTTTATTTTTTATTTGTATGAAACTTTCATTAAAGAAGGTTGCAGTGCTGTCGTGCGTGATAGTACTGCTTCCTGCTTGCCAGCGTGCAGGCACAAAGCAGGCATCGCCTGATAAAACAATTCCCGTGACATTGCTTCATGGAGCAAGCATTGATTTACCCCGTTCTTATGTGGCTGATGTGCAAGCTATTCAGTTTGTAGAGATTAAACCTAAGGTAGAAGGTTTTGTGGAAGAAGTATTGGTTGATGAGGGGGAGTTTGTAAAAAAAGGACAACCATTGTTCCGCTTAAGTGCAGCCGGATATGCTGAAGCTTTGAAAGAAGCCGAGTCGAATTATAAGCAGACACAAGCCCAATTAGAAATGGCAAAGTATGAAATGGAGCGTATTAGTCGTTTGGTTGAAAAACAAATTCTTTCATCTATTCGGCTGGTACAGGCAGAACGGGAGTATGATGTGGCTCGTATGCGGGTGGAACAGGCTCATGCCCAAATGCAGCGAGCTCAGATGGATTATTCATATACCACCATATTGTCTCCTTTTACGGGGTATGTTGACCGAATTCCATATAAGACTGGAAGTTTGGTGAATCCTGAAAGCTTGTTGACTACAGTGAGTGATATTTCGGAAGTATTTGCTTATTATCGTGTGAATGAGTCGAGTACCTGCGTTTGAGAAGAGCTCAGCTTAAGGGAGAAAATTTACAGCAACGTGATAGTGTGGAACTGGTTTTACCGGACGGAACTGTATATGCCTATCGGGGGCGTCAGGAAACGGTAGAAGGCGATTTTGAGCGTGGAACGGGTTCTATCGCTTTCCGTGTACGTTTTCCTAATCCGGATGGATTGCTGAAACATGGGGTTACGGGAAAGATTCGTATGATGACTCACATGGAGGATGTGTGCTTGATTCCTCAGAAATCGACTTTTGAAATTCAAGATTTTACATATGTATATCTGATAGACAAGGAGAGTAAAACTCAGGTAAGAAGCTTTCATCCGATTGAACGTTATCAGAATTATTACGTGACGCAAGATTTTCCGGAGGGGACTGCCATTGTATACGAAGGCGTACAGATGGTAAGAGACGGCATGAAAATAGAAACAGATACCATTCCTTTTGAGGAGGTAAAGAAAGAGTTGAAGTTGAATCCTGTTCAGAAATAATCGGAGTGTATTATGTTTAAGCTATTTATTCGCAGACCGATTCTTTCGGCTGTTATTTCTGTAATTATTGTGTGTCTGGGGGCATTGGCAATCGTATCGCTTCCCATCACTCAGTTTCCTGATATTGTTCCTCCCTCAGTTACGGTGACGGCACGTTATACCGGTGCCAGTGCTGATGTGATGGCAAAAACAGTTGCTACTCCTCTGGAGAGAGCTATTAATGGTGTTTCGGGTATGACGTATATGACTACTGTTTGTACAAATGACGGAATGTCTCTTACCACTGTATATTTTAAAGTTGGAACAGATCCGGATGTAGCTTCGGTCAATGTGCAAAATCGTGTGACGACTGTATTGGATGAGCTTCCCGAGGAGGTAATCCGGGCAGGTGTAGTGACCGAGAAAGAAGTCAACAGTATGTTGATGTACTTAAATATATATAGTACCGATAGCACGCATACAGAGAAGTTTGTATATAACTTTGCCGATATTAATATCTTACGAGAGTTAAAGCGTATTGATGGAGTAGGCTTGGTGGAAATCATGGGTAGTCGTGATTATGCAATGCGGGTTTGGCTGAATCCGAACCGATTGGCAGCCTATAACTTAGTTCCGCAGGATGTAACCGAAGCTATTCGCCGGCAGAATATTGAAGCAGCTCCCGGAAAAACCGGTATCAGTTCAGACAAACTGCCTCAGCAACTGCAGTATGTCTTGCAATATACAGGAAAATTCAGTACTCCGGAAGAGTATGGGGAGATTGTGCTCAAAGCATTGTCCGATGGTTCGTTGCTTCGGTTGCGTGATGTGGCAACCATCGAATTCGACTCGGAAGATTATAACATGATTTCAATGACTGATGGGCGTCCGTCTGCATCTATTATGATTAAGCAACGTCCTGGGTCGAATGCACGTGAGGTGATTCAGAATATCAAGCAGCGTATGGAGGAAATAAAAGAAAGCAGCTTTGCCCCGGGAATGGAGTATAACATAGCCTATGATGTATCGCGGTTTCTTGATGCTTCCATTCAGTCGGTACTAAAAACATTGCTTGAAGCCTTTTTATTGGTATTTGTAGTGGTATATGTTTTTTTGCAGGACTTCCGTTCTACATTAATTCCTGCCATAGCTGTACCTGTTTCTCTTGTAGGTACATTTTTCTTTATGCAGATGCTGGGTTTCTCTATTAATATGCTTACGCTTTTTGCATTGGTCTTAGCCATCGGTATTGTTGTAGATAATGCCATTGTGGTGGTTGAAGCGGTTCATGTGAAGATGCACGAAGACGGTCTTTCTCCTTATCAGGCTTCGGTAAAGGCTATGAAAGAAATTGGAGGAGCAATTGTTGCTATTACCTTAGTTATGTCTGCTGTGTTTGTACCGGTCGGCTTTATGGAGGGAACAGTGGGAATTTTCTATCGTCAGTTTTCATTGACTCTTGCTGTGGCTATTGTTATATCAGGAGTAAATGCACTGACCCTTTCTCCGGCCTTATGTGCACTTTTATTGAAACCAGTAGGTAATAAAGGCAGGAAAAAAGCAACCTGGCTACGTCGTTTCTTTATCGGTTTTAACAGAGGATATGGAAAGTTTGAGCGCCGTTATCATTTGGGGCTACATAAATACTTGGGTCGAAAAGTATTTACTTATGCTACCTTGCTTATATTCTTATTGGCTACTTATGGAGTCAGTTTAATTCTTCCTGCTGGTTTTATTCCTAACGAGGATCAGGGAATGATTTATGTGAATGTCGATGCCCCTCCGGGAGCTACAGTAGAACGTAGCGAGGAAGTGTTAAGTGAAGTGCAGGCGGCTTTGCTTCCTCTTGATGAAATAGAAAGTATCTCTACGTTGGCTGGTTACAGCTTAATGACCGAAACAGAAGGAGCCAGTTACGGAATGGGGATGATTAATCTTAAGCCGTGGAGCGAACGTGAACAAAGTGTTACAGAGCTGATGCAGGTATATAAAAATAAAACATCGCATATCAAGGATGCTGATATTCAGTTTTTCCTTCCTCCTTCTGTTCCGGGATTTGGTAATGCAAGTGGTTTTGAACTTCGTTTGCAGGATAAAACGGCTGGCGATTTTCATGAGTTTGCATCTGTGGCTGATAACTTGGTGGATAGATTGAATGCTGATCCGCGCCTTAAAGGAGTAACTTCTGGGTTTAATCCAAACTTTCCACAATATATGTTGAAGGTCGATTTGGCTAAAGCTGCCAAGTTGGGCGTGGAGCTTGATAGGGCGATGGAAACCCTTCAGGCATACATCGGAAGTTTTTATTCTTCTAACTTCGTACGGTTCGGACAGATGTATAAGGTGATGATTCAGGCTTCGCCGGAATATCGTATGAATCCGGAAGATTTGTATCGTCTGTTTGCAAAAAACAATGATGGTAATGTGGTTCCTTATTCAAACTTTATGACAATGGAACGTGTTTATGGTCCAAGCCAGATAACACGCTATAATATGTTTACTTCTGCACTTCTTACCGGTGAAGGAGAAAAAGGAGTCAGCTCTGGTGAAGTTATTGCAGTGGTAGAAGATATTTGTGAGGAGGTACTTCCTCGTGGTTATGACGTGGAATGGTCGGGAGTAACACGTGAGGAAAAAGATTCAGGAGGACAGACTCTCTTGATTTTTGGTATCTGTTTGTTATTTGTTTATCTTCTGTTGGCTGCGCAATATGAAAGTTTGTTATTGCCGTTTCCGATTATCTTATCTCTTCCGGCTGGTATTTTCGGATCATATCTGTTTTTGCAAATATCCGGATTGGAAAATAACATTTACGCTCAGGTGGCTTTGGTGATGTTAATCGGCTTGTTAGGAAAGAATGCAATTCTTATAGTAGAGATGGCAAATCAGTTTCGTCATCAGGGGATGTCTATACTTGATGCGGCAATTACGGGAGCAGTGAGTCGTTTGCGTCCTATTCTGATGACTTCGTTTGCTTTTATTTGCGGGTTGATTCCTTTGGTGATGGCAAGCGGAGCAGGTGCTTTGGGTAATCGTTCTATCGGTATAGCTGCTGCAGGAGGAATGCTTGTCGGAACATTTGTTGGAATCTTTCTTGTTCCCGGATTATATCTGATTTTTGAAACCTTATCGACTTGTTTAGGTCGGAATAAAGTACGTTATGAAGATGATGAAGAAGATTAATTTTTTATTACTGTTTATTGCAATGTTGCTGTGGGAAGGCTGTAAAGCACCTTCTTGACTGCCGGTGGAAAAAGTAGAGCTTCCTGAAACTTTTTCCGGAGACTTTGATACGGTATCAATAGCTTCTATTTCAAGAAGTGATTTTTTTCCTGATGTATATTTGCAGCAGTATATTGATACGGCACTGGTGCGCAATCATTCTTTTCAGAAAGCAATAGAGCTTGTTTCTATTGCTCGCGGACAGGTAGGGGTGAGTAAAGGAGCATTACTCCCTGAGTTAACGTTGGGCCTTGGTGGAGGTGTAGAGCGCTTTGGAGATTATACGATGGATGGAGTGGGAAATTCAACAACCAATACTCCGGAACTCTCAAGTGACAAGCATATCCCAGACCCTTATACAAATATAAATATCGGACTTAATTTTAATTGGGAGGCTGATGTATGGGGAAAACTGACTGATAAGAAGCGTGCTGCTGTGGCTCGTTGGATGAAAACAATAGAAGCCAAGCGTTTAGCGCAGACTTTGCTGGTTGCTGAAGTTGCTACTCAATATTATGATCTGGTAGGGCTGGATAAGAAAAGGTTTATTTTAAAAGAAGCAATTCGTAAAGCCCGTGATTCTTACCAGTTGACCAATGAATTAATGAAAGAAGGGGAAGTTTCCCGCTTGTCTGTTGATCAGTTTCGCTCTCGTCGTTTGAAATTGGAAGAGATGCTTTTGGATACAGAACAGCGCATCGGAGAAGTAGAACGTGCATTGGCATTACTTGTCGGTAAGCTGCCTTTTGAAATATTGCGGTCTGATTTTGAAGAAGTCTGTAAGATGGAGTTTCCTTCTCAGACAGGTATTCCGGCTCAGTGGATTCATTACCGTCCGGATATTAAGGCTGCAGAACTGGAACTTCTTGCCAGTAAGTCGGATGTGTTGGCTGCCCGTAAAGCATTTTTCCCTTCTCTTTTGATAGGTGGGGGTGCAGGATTTAATGCATTTAATTTGAAGCAGTGGTTTAATTCACCTGCATCGTTGGTATATAATCTTGCTGCTGGTATTACAGCTCCTATCTTCAGGAAGAATGAAATTCGTGTGTTATGGAGTGAAGCAAAGAGCCGTCAGCGCATAGCACTGCTTGATTATCATCAGGTTGTACTCCAGTCTTATCAAGAGGTTGTTAATTTATTGGCAGCTTCTTGGCAGATTGATAAGCGTAGAACTTTAAAAGAAGAGGAGAGCCGTATTCATCACCGTTCGATATATAATGCCAATGAATTGTTTGAAACGGGTTTTGCAGGGTACTTGGATGTACTTTCGGCTGATGAACGTTATTTGGAATGTGAGTTAGAACGAGTGGAATTGAATATAACTTATTGTAAAGTACATGCTTTCCTTTATCGTTCGCTTGGAGGGGGATGCTATTAAGTCATTTACAGATAAGATAAATGTACCGGTTGTCTATTTCAGGAAGATGAAAGACAACCGGTATTTTATTGAAAATTACAGTTTGTTTAAAATTCGGTCCATTACCCAGTTGGTAGGAGTTGCGCTCACACTGTCGCATGTGCAGATGGCTTTGCCCTGCAAGTGCTCCACTACAGCTTGAATTAGAGGTAACTGGACATGAGGCGGATTAGGAGGCAAAATTTCCTCTCTTCCTCTTTCAGTATGAAGGGCTATCGGGTCATAGGTAAAGATGGAAAAGCAAATCATTCCTTTGTCTCCGATGATTTCGATGCGGTCTTCTTTTGCAGACTCATGAGCCACGAAACACCATGAGCCCGAACCGGGAAGTCCGGAGTCAAACTTAAAGCAGGCACTGATGGTATCTTCTGCTTCATATAATTTACCTCGGTTCGATGTGTAACCTTCGGCTTCAAGAATACATCCGAACATATCTTGGAGAAGATCGAGCTGATGGGGCGCCAAATCGTAGAAATAGCCTCCTCCGGAGATGTCGGGCTGTACACGCCACGGCAGGTTTTTAGTGTTGTAATCTAAGTTGCGCGGGGGTTGTGCAAAACGAATCTGTATATTAATGACATTGCCTATTTCTCCACTTTCTACCAGCTGGCGTACCTTTTGGAAGTATGGGAGATACCGACGGTAATAAGCTACGAAACAAGGAATGCCTGTTTCTTTTGAAATGCGGTTGATGCGTGCACAGTCTTCATAGCTTGCTGCCATGGGCTTTTCAATATAGGCAGGCTTCCCTGCTTTCATGGCCATGATGGCAAAGGTGGCATGTGAAGATGGGGGAGTTGCTATGTATATTGCATTCACATCTTCGTCGCCAATCAACTCTTGTGCATCGGTGTACCAGCGTGGAATATTGTGCCGTTTGGCATACGATTTTACTTTTTCTTCATCACGGCTCATTACGGCAACAACTTCCGATCCCGGTATCATGTTAAAGGCTGGTCCACTTTTTTTCTCGGTCACTTCTCCGCAGCCGATAAATCCCCAGCGTACTTTTTTTAATGGTGTCATGAATCTTGTTTTTTAGTTTTCGAGTTTCTTTTTAGGGCTTATGCCTTTAAGTTCGCTTGAATCCTTGTTGGAGAGAAGAAAGAAGGCACGCAAACTCAAAAATATTTTTTGTATAGTTTCTTGTAAGAGTTACTCTTTTGATAGTCTTGTAGCCAGCTGTTTAAACTGTCTCTGAGTATGGGGGCATGCTTCCCGATTCCCCATGCATAAAATTGGGTAAAGCCGATATCAGTGTTGATATCCAGATTGGTATAGTTTTGTGCAAAGGCACGGGCTATATATTCATCGCATACCGCATAATCAATATCTCCTGCCGCCACCATTGAGATTAACTGTTCTGTTCCGTAGAGTTCAACTTCACGGATGTAAATGGTGTCAGCTATTTCTTCAATCAAGTTATGAATACGTAAAAGAGCAGGCGAGTTTTTAGTTACATATAAGGTTTTATGTGCTAATTCAAGCTGTCCTTTAATATAAGAACTGTCATTTTCTTTTTTCGGCTTGCGCTGAATCAATACTTGTTTGTTCAGCAATATAGGACGGGTAAACAGTAAGGAGTCTTTTGAGGTTGTGGTAATGGTAGTTCCTGTTGCAAGCAAATCATAACGCCCTTCACATACTCCTTTAAGCCGTTTTTCAAAACTCATTTCAGGAGTTATTTCCAGCTTCATACCTTTTTCATGGGCAAAGGTCTGAAGTATTTCATAGTCAAACCCTTTGATAGTATCTCCATCAACGTGATAACTGATGGAATTATACTCGGTTACCGCCCTTAACACTTTGGAAGAAAGGATATCCGCATAATCTCTTTGGGCGAACTTATCTTGTGGCTCTTTTTGGGTATTGAGCCAGATAATGCCAATCATCACGAGAGCGGTTATCAGTAAATAGCGGACTGTTTTCATTATTTTTGCGATTTAGTCAAAGAAATTCCAAGACAATCCTACTTTCAGTATGCGCGGATTCAAAGGATAATGAGGTGCAAGGAAATAACTCTTTTCTCCGGTACCTTGTATTAGATTATACATCTGTACAAAGATACGGGTGCGTTTAAGATGGAGGTTAAGGTAGGCATTAACCAAAGGATATCCCCCTAACTTAAACCGAGTTTCCGGGTTCTGAAGGTAGAACTGTCCGATAGCCGGTGCATAATCGGGGGCATAGTATTGGGTAAAATACCTGACATCGGCTCCCAATTCTATATTTAACACCCTTTTTGCCAATCCAAACTGAATGTAGAGGTTATGGTATAATACAAGGTCAGGAAGTGGCAGCACTTGCTGATTGCTTGATTTCTGATAAACAACTTCATTGTCCAAATGCAAGATTCCTAATTTAAAATCTTGGCGCAAGGCCGCGTTAAACACTTGGATATTGCCGCTGTGCTGGCGTACAGCTATGTTGTTCTTAAAAGAAACTTCATTTTGTTTATCGGTTATTTTTATGGAAGTGTTGTCCAGATACGTATAATTCTTGATATTTTCAACTCCTACTTTCAGCTGGGTACGCCAACGGTCTATATTCAGCTTGCCTTCAATGCGTGTACGCATTATTTTAGAAAGGTCTTCATTATCCCACCAGTAATGCTTGGAGTGGAAGTGTCTGAAATAGAAAGTAGGATTCAAATTTTTTATATAAGCATTGGCTTCTAGTCGCACTGTATCACCGAATAGGCGAAAGTTTAAGTCTCCTTGACCTTCCACGCTGAATTGTCCGGCATCTTCTCCAATCAGGGCTACTTCTCCCAATACATTATAATGGATTGTTTTACCTTGCTCTTTGATAAGCTGTCCTCCTACTGAAAGTATATTTTCTTTGTGGTCAGTAGGGATACGGCGTCCGGCTGTACCGTCTAAAGTATCTGTAAGGGTAAAACGGCGGTGTTCGAAGCTCATAAATGCGGTTAGTCCGGCTTTTGCCCATTTGTTAAAGCCCTCACGCAATGAGATGCCTACCGTGTTTTTTATAGAGAAATGCTTCGTTACATCTGTTGAGTCATTTCCTAGATAGTTGTTCTGGAAATAGGTTTGGTTTTGTTCTTTGTCGTAAGAAATATACTTTCGTCGGTTCATATCCATTTTTACTGTATGGATAAAACTGGTTACAGGCACAAATACAGTGCGAGTAACCGTATCGTTTTCCTGAGTTACGTCACGATAAAAACCTAAATTATACCGATGGGTAAGAAACGCATGGTATCCGGTATTTTTATTCCATATATCATTCAGGTTAATAGGAATGTCGTAAGTGGCATAAGTCTTTCGTCCTTCTGCCATTTCTAAAGGATGGGTGATATAACGGTCATCGGCAATACCTCCATTTTCTGCAACCTTTAGATTTTCATTGATGAAGCTAAAGTGCATGTCGTAATTATCTCCTCGGTAATAAGCGAAGAGATTTCCGTTAAATAAAGCGGTAGACTGACTGGTGTATTTACCGCGTCCGTATGTGTAGTCTATATCAAACCCGAAGCCCAACCGTTTGTTGACATTGACAGCAAAATAGGCCTTGAATCGTTCTTCCCCATATCGTCCGTCTCCTTGCTTGTAATAAGTAAGGTTCGTAAAGGGAGATTTGGTGTTGGTATAAACAATGTCTTCCGGACGTCGTACTGTAAAATCATACGGGTCGGTGAAGAAGAACTGACTGGTTTCTTTTCGTTCGAAGAAAACATGTGAGATGCGTGGGGCTCCTAAATTACCCAGATAGGTGTAATGTCCGGTAGGTCCTCCTGTATCATTGGTATTTTGAAATGCATGCTGTATGGTGTCTACAGGCGTTTCAAATATATTTCCCAAACGTTCATCTATTTTCCATGAGAATAATCCGATAGGAATTGTATTGGCATCAATTACTGCGGTTGTATCTATGGGGTTTCCGTTTCGGTCATATCGGTTGCCATCCATGCCGGAGGCTGAACCTCCGAACTGGCTATATTGATTGGGTATCGTATTCTGTGCAGACAGGGTCACACAGGTTAGGAAGAGTATTGCTGCAAAAATTATTTTTCTCATAACGGGGCAAATATACGATTTTTATTTGAACTATGAGAGGCTATTTGAAATTTTAGCCAAAGGGGATTTTCCCTTAAATACAGGTCTGCTTTGCTGTATATCTGTCTCGAATCCATACCAATAGCTGCATTCATTCTTTTCGTCGTCTATCCGACACAGGCGAAGACGTTCATGGTAGACTCCTTTCAGGGTTTCCCATAGCGAAGGTAGTGATACATGTTTAGTCCGTACTCGTTCAGCCGGCTTTTTCTTAAGTGACATGCCGGCTTCAATCCATGCCAGTGTAACAGAATGGGTATATTCCGGATAGTGAGTCTGGCAGAATTCATATAATAGTATACCGCGGCGTTCCAAGCTTAAAGGGGTATCAATGACATGCAGCGATGTAAGGTGTTCAAGGAACCGCTGCAGAAAATCTTCATGACCGATGATGAGCGAACGGGTTACGTTCTGCCAGGCAGGAGTGTTGTAAAATCCATCTAATAGTCTGGACAGCAAACGGGCTGTCTGGAGTTCATCAGGGGTGATTTCCCTTGTTTGCAAGACTTCGTAAGGTGGAAGGGGGGAATATTGAATACCCAATTCTTCAGCTCTTTGTCTCATCTCGGTACCGGGTAATAGTTTGAGCGATTCTAATTGAATCTCTCCAGCCTGGTAGGAAGCCAGAGTGCGTATATCATCGAATATTTCATGCAGATGATAAAGCGGAAGTCCTGCAATCAAGTCGGCATGTGTTTCCATATTGGGGAGAGAACAAAGAAACTGCAAGCCTTCTAAAGCATCAGCTAATTTACCCATACGTTTGCTCGTTAACAGTACATTCTCATGAAGGCTTTGAATACCTGCCTCTAAATGAAGTAACCCTTTGGGCATGTATGATAGTTCCGATTTCAATTCTTCTGAAAGTAAAGCCGGATGAATTTCTAAATGGAAGCAGATGTCAGGAAATTCACAAAATAACTGGAGTAATGCTTTTGCCCGTCGATTGTTGTAATTGAAAGTTCGGTCGAGCACTCGGATATTCCGGATTCCATGGCGGTGAATTTCGGCAATGCGTGTGCGAATCATTTCTATAGATAAAGAGCGTACAGGCTTTTCTCCTCCACTAACACAGAAAGCACAGGTATTGAAGC
>URDR01000062.1 GCA_900546645.1 uncultured Bacteroides sp.
GGTACAGGTAAGACTACTTTGTCTACTGACCCGAAACGTAAGTTGATCGGTGACGACGAACACGGATGGGATAACGAAGGTGTATTCAACTACGAAGGTGGTTGCTACGCTAAAGTTATCAACTTGGATAAAGAATCAGAACCAGATATCTACAACGCTATCCGTCGTGACGCTTTGTTGGAAAACGTTACTGTTGACGCTGAAGGTAAAATCAACTTCGCTGATAAGAGCGTAACTGAAAATACTCGTGTTTCTTATCCTATCCACCACATCGAAAACATCGTTAAACCGGTGTCTAAAGGTCCTCACGCAAAACAAGTTATCTTCTTGTCTGCTGACGCATTCGGTGTATTGCCTCCGGTATCTATCTTGAACGCTCAACAGGCTCAGTACTACTTCTTGTCAGGATTTACTGCTAAGTTGGCTGGTACAGAACGTGGTATCACTGAACCGACTCCGACATTCTCTGCTTGCTTCGGTGCTGCTTTCTTGAGCTTGCATCCTACTAAATATGCAGAAGAATTGGTTAAGAAGATGGAAATGACTGGTGCTAAGGCATACTTGGTTAACACTGGTTGGAACGGTACTGGCAAACGTATCTCTATCCGCGATACTCGTGGTATCATCGATGCTATCTTGGATGGTTCTATCGAAAAAGCTCCTACTAAGACTATTCCTTTCTTCGATTTCGTTGTTCCGACAGAATTGCCGGGTGTTGATCCGAAAATCTTGGATCCGCGCGATACTTACGAATGTGCTTGCACTTGGGAAGAAAAAGCAAAAGACTTGGCTGCCCGCTTCATCAAGAACTTCTCTAAGTTCACTGGTAACGAAGCTGGTAAAGCATTGGTTGCTGCTGGTCCGAAATTGTAATTCTGACTTACAGGATTCTAAATATAAAAGCGGTTCTCTTCGGAGAGCCGCTTTTTTTGTTGTTCGACAGAAGAACAGAAGGATGGATTTTGATTTAAAAAGGGGATTCCGGTCTGCCGATCCGATAGAACTCTCCCTGTTTTACCAGTTGGAATTCGGGGAATTCTTTTAATGTGTCGCGCAGATAGTTGATGTGTCCGTCCATGCGGTTGTTTAGAACCTCTTTGCTTGTTCTGCCGTATTCTTCTGGCCATAATTCGTGGCTTATTTCTTCACGGGTTGTCCGGTGGGCCGGAGTAGCGAGCAGCAATGCCATGATTTGGAAGCTCATCTTGCGGAGATGTACACATTGACCGTTGATATACATCCGTTGGCTGGTAGCTTCCAACCGGATTGCTTGTCGTATCGGGTCGGTTTCTTCCTTCGGTATTTGGTCGGAAATTTCTTCTGTGGGCTGGCAGTATTCTGTTATAGGAATTTCTTCGGCTTGCGGGGCTTTTTCTTTTTTCTTGTTCCGCATAGTCCATAAAACAAACAGTGTATAGAGGCAATATACAGCAACGGAAAGCAATGTTTTCCGGTCGGTATAACGCAATAAAGTCTTCCGGTCGCAAGCTGCCCATGCCTGTATGTGTATGGTATTTTTCGCATCAAGCGTTTGGATGCTTGAACGGACTGCCTCTTGCAGGGTGGTGGAGTCGTTCTCGCTATATGTTATTTGTTTCTTGTTTCGGTAAACGATTCCGGTAGGAACATGAATACCCTTTTCTTTTAATATTTCGTTGAACAGTAAGTTTAATGTATCCGGGTTGAGCGGGTGGAATTGTGCTAAAGCATATTGTGCGCCTAACTGTCGGGCAATATGTTCTTCTACGCTGTCTTTTAGCATGATGATTTCCGTTCCTTTTTCTGTGCTAACCTTAACCTGGTTGGTTTTCTTTCCGGTGGGTAAGTCTGCATATTTTATTTCGGCTGCATAGCGTTGATGGTAGTCGATGTCTGCCGCTTCCTTCAGTGCTTCATCCAATAGGTGACGGAGGGTATTTTTTCCCGATTGGAGGGGGGAATAAAAGAGGAACACGGCAGTAACTCCAACCCAAAGAATACTTTTTACCGATATCCTTTTCAATCTATTTTTCATGGTATCTTCGTGTGTTTGCTCGCAAATGTAACGAAAAAAGTGAAAAATCGTTCAAATCTATCATAAAATCGTTCAATGTGGGTTTCCTTAGACAAATCTAAGGAACTTTTTTTGCTTTTTCCGGCTTTATGCTGTTAGTTCGCAATAATTTTAAAAATAAAAGAACGATGAAGAAAGCAATGAAAATCAGTTTACTGATTTTATCGGTAGTGGTAACGGCATTAATTCTGTTGAAGAAAGTCAATGAGAGAAGTACGGCAATGGACTCGATTATTTCGGCAAACATTGAAGCGTTGGCGAATGGGGAAGGCGGTGTGATAGACTGTTTGGGGACAGGCTGTGTTGTTTGTCCGAGAAACGGGATGAAAGTAAGGGTTGTATTGGAATGAATTAAATAACACCATTAAACGAAAGGAGGATTGACCGATGGAAATAGAATGGTAAAGAGGAAATTCCCTTATTGAAATGTGATTTATGAACCTATTATTTAAAAATTAAAAATAATCAGTATGAAACGAATTATTAAATTATCGCTTGTAGCGGTGTTTGCCTGCGTTGCCGGGTATAATGTGTATCAGTCACAAAAACAAGTAGAATTGTCTGGTTTGATGTTGGAGAATGTGGAAGCTTTGGCTGGTGGAGAAGGAGGGGGAGGATATACTAAGCATACAGGTCAGTGCCCCGATCCTGTTTGGTATAAACGTTGGGTAAGTTGTGAGAGAGGTGGTAGTGAAGATTGTTATCCATCCGATTGTTAGTCTATTGAAGTAAACTTGCTTTGCAGTAAATAAATATAGCGATAATACTATTAAATTATTGTGTTTAATGATGAGTTTTTAAGACAATATAGGGATTAATAGTTATCGCTATATTTTTATTGGAGATTAAATGTTTTTTGTAAGTATTTTAGATGGAATAGAAAAACTTTGATTGGGGTGATCGATATCAATTGTATATCATTGTATAGATTTTTTTTATTTCATGTTAATCGAGAGAATGTTATGATAAGATATATTTATTTATTGGGTATAGTTTTTGCTCTGTTTTCATGTACCTCCGAGCGACAGTCGGCGGAAAATGCCTTTGTTATCAATTATGATGAAGATGCAGAGTTCGACTGGGATGCAATACTGCAAGTAGAGGAAGTGATTCCTTTAGAAACCAATGATTCCTGCATGTTGAGTTACGCTAATAATTGTGTGTTTGGTGAAAACCGGATTGTATATAATGACAGCAAGCAGCGAGCTTTGTTTGTTTTCGACGGCAAAGGGAAGTTTCTCTATCAGATTGACGCTTTGGGAGTTGGTGATAAAGAGTATTCCATTATTAAGGACGTTATTGTAAGCCGGGATAAACGGAATATCTTACTTTTGGATAACACTTCGATTCTTGTGTTCGATCTGGAAACAGGAGTTTATCGTAATCGGATAGCGTTGGATAAGAAACTGGCTTCCTCTTTTTATCGGTTTGCGGATGGAGGTAACAGTCGGTTTTATTTTTGGTCGGTAAATCCGGATAACTGTTTGTATGTTTCCGATGGCGGACATTTGTTTGCTATGAAAGAGCGTCGGGGATTTCCTTTTGTCTGTCAGAAGTTTTATCAGGATGCAGCGGGTAAGTTGAATCTGATTTCAGACTGCGGGCAGTATTCCATCGAGACCCTGTCGGGCGATAGCGTGTTGCCTAAATATTCTTTTGATTTCGGTCGTTGGGCCTTTCCGGCTGATGAAAAGGCAGAGACGGTGACCGAGTGGGAAAAAATAGACGAGCAGCCTTATTTTAAAAGCCTGCTTTCTGCTTTTGAGACGGAAGATGTATTGTATGTCAGTACGGCTACACCGAAGAAGCAGCTGTATTGCATTGCTGTACAGAAAAGTACCTCTCAGGTTTTCTGTGGTAATCAGAGCATGGATACTCCGGTTGTGGTAATAAGCTCTGATGGAACGTCTTTTTATGGTATCTTGTACCCTTCTCTTTTTATGGAAGACAGTCGCATGGCTCGTTTGATAAAGGGATATGATGTAACAGAAGAAGACAACCCGTTGCTCGTTAAGTTCAAGTTTGATTTTGGACATTTCGATACAGATATCCGATAAAGAAATAGGCGTTTAGAATTGGAAATCAGGGGGAAGTATTGGTAGAATTTGAATGATGATGTATAAGTATGTGATTTTATTTGTCGGTATGTTATTAGGGGCTTTGTGTGGGTGTACCTCGCAGAAAGGCGAGACCTGCTTGGAAGCGGAGTTTGTAGATTTCGGTAAGGTGCAGACTTGCAAAAGTTCGGAACTGATAAAGGTGGAACGTTTTCTGCCTTTGGAAACATCCGACCGCTCGCTGTTGGGAAGTATAGACCAGTTAGAGGTATGGAAAGACCGGATTTATCTGCTCGATACGTATAAGACCAATGCAGTATTGGTGTTCTCGGCTACGGACGGAAAGTTTATCCGGAAAATGGAGGGGACGGGAAACGGACCGGGAGAGTTTCTCAGTCCGCATGCGTTTTGGATTGACCGCTCCGGAGGCTCGTTGTATGTGATGGACCGTATGATGTCGAGGCTGTTGAAATATGATTTGGAAAACCTCAATTACGAGGAAGAAATCAAGCTGCCCGGTCTGGCTCCGCTGGCTTTCTGTGTTCCGGCAGAGGGTGAGTATCTGTATTACTTTCCTTTGCGGAAGAATGATCTTTTCGGCGGGAAGCAATATGTAAAGGCGGATAAGGAGGGCAATGTATTGACGACTTATTATGACGCTCCGGCTTCCGGCAGGATATTGCATGGAAATGCAGCTCCGTTTTATAGTTATGAAGGAAGGATGCGTGTTTGTCCGTATTTCTCGAACCGGATTTATGAATGGGTGAACGACTCGTTGCAGGTATGCTGGGAGTTGAAATGGGGGGATAGAACCCTGCCCGAAGCTGATGTCTTTGAAAAGTCGGAAGATTCGGGAGACGTGATGCATGAAATCTTGTCGAACGATTACATCCGTTTTCTGTATGTATATGAAAACCGGACTGCCTTGGCAGTGAAGTATTACGTTCAAAAAGACCTATACCTGTCGGCTTGGAACAAGGTATCGGGACGAGTTATTAACGTGGAAGTCGCTGCTGTGCAGGATGATTTGGGCTTGGGCGGGCTGTTTCCTCTGCCCGTCGGTACGGATGGGGATTTGCTGGTAGGCAGCCTTTCGTTGCTTGATATGGAAGAGGAGGTTACTTCCCTTGAACTGAAGGCTTGTCTGAAGCAGGTGGATAAAGAAGGGAATCCGGTGCTGGTGTTTTATCGTTTGGAGTAGGCTTTGTGAATGAATTATTGTATCTTTATATTCGATTAAGTTATATGTTGTCGGAATTTATTTGAATAGGAAATACAATAATGCTATGAAAAGACGTAATATCGTTTCAGCTTGGTTAAAGTCTGTATGGATTGACTTGCTCTGCACATTCGGTATAGCTTGCCGGCAAGTTGAGCCGGTTCAGGAAAAAACGCTTCAAATACTGAACCCCGAAACGCCCGTGTCTGTCAGTTTGGACGATATGGTCGATAGTATTGCATTTATACCTTTGGAGACCTCGGATAATTGCCTGTTAGGATATATCATGTCTGCCAAACGGGATGGAAACCATTGTTTTGTACAGGACGAGAGAGGGCTGTTTGTTTTCGACAGCAAGGGAAAATTCCTGAATGAAATAGGACATAAGGGAGATGGACCGGAGGAATATCATGCTATGGATTGCTATGGTATCGACCGTCTGCATAAGTTGGTATGGATTTTTTGTGCCATCGAGCGGAAGGTTATCCGTTACAACTATGACGGCAGCTATCATTCTACCTTGTTGCTTGATGAGAAGGATGCAAATGTATCTTCGTTCCGAGTTGGGGATGACGGTACGCTGTTCGCTTACTTCCCTTTGCCTAATAAGGCAATGGAAATTGATAAGGCTTGCTGCGTGTTCCGTCAGGAGGATGAACGGCTTGTTTCGGAAAAGCTGTTGGATGCTCCTGCACTTAGTTCGGGAGAAGCATATTATCCCTATTTGTATTATCCGATGGCTACATGCTGGGGAAAGGATTATTTTATTGCGGCTCTGTCGAACAAACTGTATGTTTTCAAGGAGGGAAAGATGGTGACAGAAGGCGTTGTGAATCTTCCGGATATATTGCCGGACGAAAGTTTTCTTGCCGGACATGCCGGATTGGAGTTTATGGAGTTAAGGAATGTGATGATGAAAGAGGGGCAAAGCCTTGGGCTTACAGCTGTAAAATCGGGGGGCGATTACTTGTTGTTGTCTGTCAATAACTTGGAAACATTAGTTTGGGACGGAGATACCGGTATTTTGGTTTCAGATGTATTTCAGCCGGATTTAAACTCCTATTCGAATCTTGGGCTTGCGCGAGGAATGTCGGATGAGGATTTGGATTGTTTAGATGCCGAATTCCTTTATAGCAATCGGGAACAGATAGCAAGAAACGGAAACTCGGAGCTTGCTTCTTTGGTGGATTCGTTGCAGGAGGATGATAATCCGGTATTGTGCCAATATTATCTGAAGAAGAATCTGATAACCCATCTCAAGCGGTTGTATTTGGATAAGGATGGGAGGTGAGCTTCGAAAGCAAGCTTGCGGAACTTGAGCTAATGACATTGATTTCTCCCCATCCATTTGTTGAGTCGGTTGACGATAGACTGCCCGATGAACTTGAAATTGCCGTAGCGCAGGTTGAGGAAAAGTTCTTCGAACGAGCGTCCGATTTTAATCCAGGGATGACGCCAGCCCATGATGCGATAGACACTTTCCTTATAAGGTGTATGCTCGATGACGTAGCGCGGGTGTTTCAGCGGAAAGTCCACCTCGTAGCGCTTCATGGTAAAGATACGGCGGTAACCATGCGGAAGGGTGCGGAGCGAGCTTCCGAAGTGTACGGAGTCGGCAGTTGCGCCCAGATTGTTGATCATGTTACGGGTAGGCACGATGCTGAGACCGGAATTGAACAGGATGGAGGCATGGAAGATGGTTTCGTAATAAGCCTTTCCGTGTTCACGGTGACGGTGGCACATGTAGGTGAAATCGTTGCGGTAACGCCGCGTGGCAATGAGGTTTTCCAGTTGGCTCATGCTGAAGCGGTCGTCAAGAAACGTATAGTGTTCATCCCACTGGGCGATGACCCGCCGCCAGCTTGCCCATCCCCAGATGGAGAACGTGGTGGCAAAGAAGTAGTCGTACGGCACATCGGGCGTGATTTCTTCGTTGTTGAATCCGGCAATCATGCTGATGCGGGTATCGTGCTCGTAGCGGTCGAGCATTTCCTTACAGAAGCGGAAAAAACTGACTGAAGGGATACTGTCGTCTTCAAAGATAATACACTTGTCAGCAAGCGAAAAAGCCCATTTCTGGGCATTGTAGTTTGAAGGGTCGCATCCAGCATTCTGAGTTTGATAATTATGATGTACTTCACACTCCCAGTCGATGTCTGTCACTACCTTGCGGCATGCCTCGATGCTGGGCAAATCTTTTTCGTTTCTTGCTCCGTCCTGGTAGAGGAAAAGACGCGAGGGGCGTGCTTTCTTTACCTGTTCGAATACCTGGCTCAGCTGGTTCGGCCGGTTGAAGAACAAGATGAGTACGGCTACATCGACCAGTGCGGGATGTCCGGAATATCGGATGGGTTCGTTATGAGTGGAAGTAGGATTCTCCATAATGCTATCGGTATTTAGAGGTGAGGCTGTGCAGACTTTTTCTGTGTAGAGTGGGTTTCAGCCTGTGTATTAAACGATAAAGCTTCGGGATAGTGATTGGCTACCTGTGCCTGCTCTTCTTCATTGAAACGGTGCAGTTTCGGGTAGTTATACCGCAAGAAGGCTTCCAGTCCTTGGGGAGCCATCAGGGTGAGCGGACCGAATTTGACCGGTTCCAGATGATTCAGGTCCTCTTCCGTTACATGGTCGGTTTTAGTCATGACGTTGTTATAGTAGCGGGTCTTCTTCTTGTTGAAGTAAGTTTGCGCTTTGACCATAAGGTGGAAGATTGCTTTCTTAGGAAGCAAGAGGTCAATAAGGCGGTTTATCAAGCAAGGGATAAATCCCCGGTTGGAGGGGTTTTCTATCTCACAAGTGCCACAGTGCTTCCATAGCCATGCTTCCTTTCCCATCAGACAGCAGTTCAGGAACTTCACTGTTTCGTGCTGAAGTTTCATCAGCCGGCGGTTATCAGGGATGCGGTCGAAGGGGAAGATATCCACATAGATTCCCGGATGTACATCTACGTTTTTAAACATCCTTTCCACAAATAGGGTATGGTTCTTCTTTACTTTGGCAAAGTAATAAGGCGTATGAGGGTTAGTCTCTATGTAAGAAAGAAAGTACCGTTTGTCAAGCTCTCGGGAGGCAACCTGTAGGAAGCGGTTATAGTCTTCGCGCTTCATTCCTATATCTACATCATCATCCCACGGTAGGATGGCTTCATCGTATAAAGCTCCGATGGCTGTTCCGCCGATGACAAAAAACGGAATCTGATGTTTCTGGCAGATACGTACGATTTCATTTAAGATTTCATAGAGTACTTCGTGTAACTGTTCCAGCTCTTGTGGGGTATAGATACGGGGTTTGTTCATGAAATGTGATATTTGTTACAAACTTAGCAAATCTTGTCTGAACGGACAAGATTGGGTTCTTCTTTTTACGGGCAACTGACTTGCTTTCGTACTCATTTTGCTCTTCTGTCAGCAGAGGGCAAATAGCTTTCGTATCGTTACGGTAATACGGTCTTTGAGACGCTTGCGGAAGCTGCGGTGGGGAATCCCATTATAATATTGGGCGCGTCTTAAAAATTCAGCTTCGTCTCCTAAAGTGTATGTTAGCTTGGTAAAGTAGCGGTAAAGGTAATAAAGCCCCCGTTTCTTTTCGTATGGCAGATGCCATACCGGAAGCTCTTCATCGCCGGAGGTAATGTTCCGGAAATGCGGATTGGTCCACATCCGCTTTACATATCGGTTGGCATGACTGTTCCGGAATGAAAGCCGTTCGGCAAGCAGGCTCAATACATGGGCTTCTTCACAAAGACGCAGATTGTCTACCCCGGTTTGCTTTAGGTTATATTCCCATAATGAAGGAAGAGCCTGATTGAGTGCTTGTATATTATCTTTACGCAAGGCGATAAATTCGCCTCCGTAATAGCGTATGGGTGAGGAAGGCTGTTTGCCATAGCAGGAGGTATAGAACGCTTCCATTTTCTCTAAGGTGGTTCCGTTGATAACTTGTGTAGGAGCATACTGTAGTTCGTAGAGTGCGCTTCCCACGCTACGGGTTGTTTGGAAAAGCTCCGTCAGGGGCTTGATGCAGATACAGTCGGCATCGCATACCAGCAGGCAGTCATCAGTTTTCATGCGTGACTCCATTTCTTGAAAGATGTCATAAATGTAAAACTGGTTTTGCCAGGCACTGTACCAACCTTTAGGTGGCCGGTTCTGGTAGGGGCGGGTGATAACTTTTACTTTGAGCCTGCGGAATGCTTCCTGAAGGAACGGAGGCAGCATGCTTGCTTCAAGGTTGGTGAAGAAAAGCAGGTGTGCGTCGGGGTTAAAGTGCCGGAAGGTGACGAAGAAAGGTACTTGAATCTGCATATAGATGGAGTGAAGCAGAGGAGAGTCTCCTTTACCACCACCTTGCGGATAGAAGCTGGCTTCGTCTTTCGATTCTTTATAAAACCAGGTAGCGATGTAGTTCATATCAGGTAAGTTCTTGATTTTTCAGTTCTTAAGTTTTCAAAGATACACATTTATTTGCGCTTGCGTAAATATTGGAGTGTTTCTTTGAATATTTGTGACTTGCCTATCCACATAATACTGCAGTAAATGAGTATAGCGGTAAAAAGTTTGGCTGCAAGAAGTCCGTAAAGATGGGTGAATGAGCGGGTCAGATACCAAGTAATCCCGACGGTAACTATTGCACTTGCCATGAAGGGGAGAATATCCCATACGGCTTTCCACAGGCTGAGGTGTATCTCCCGTCCGGCAAAGAAGTGCCAGACAAGGAGCCAGCTGATGTTAAGCAGACAGAATACGCCAATCATGTGGGTGAGCCCATGGGATGCTGTGGCAAGGATAGCTATGATTTGAAGAATGCCTAAGAGGATGGTATTCCACATGTAGATATTCGACTTGCCTTTGCTTATGATAAGATTGGTGTAAAGGGTAGTAAGAGGGAAGAAGGCTCCCCAAATGCAGAGTATCTGTAAGAAGGGGATGCAGGGTTTCCATTTTGACCCGATGGTGATTTCAATGAACTCGGGAGCAATCAGGGCAAGTCCGAACATGGCAGGGAAAGAGAGGAAGGCTGTAAAGCGGAGCAGTTTCCGGAAGACGTTCCGCTGGCGTTCGCGGTTGTCGGAGATTTCAACCAATACAGGTTGCACGGTGCTGCTTATCATACCGCTGATCAGTGCAGAACCCATGTTGCTCCATTTATTCGACTGAGTAAAGTATCCCACTGAATGGGGGGAGAAATACCTGCCGATGATGGCTGAAAATACATTGTTATTGATTTGGGTAAAGATGTTGGTAAGCAATACTTTGCTGCTGAACCCGAACATTCCTTTTAAGGGGCGGAGGTCAACATGCCAACTGGGACGCCAGGGAGAGAAATACCAGAAACAGATTGAAATGGTGGAGATATAAACTAAAGTTTGAGTTGCAATTCCCCAGTATGCCATGCCGTTATATGCCATGATGATGCCTACGGTTCCTGACAGGAGTAATGCGGGAATCTGGGAAATGGCTTTCTGTTTTACCATCAGGTTCTTGAAAAGATAAGTGCTTTGGGCAATGGAAGTGCTGGCAAGGACAAAGCCTAAAAACAAGTATCGGGCGAGTGCGGTCAGTTCGGGCTGACGGTAATAGGCTGCGATGTAAGGGGCACAGAAGAATAGGATAATATACGCAGTAACGCTAACCAGAATATTAAACCAGAATACGGCGTTATAGTCTGCCGGAGTGATGTCTTTCTTGTTGGTAAGCGCAGCCATGAATCCACTCTCCTGCAGCGTGCCGGCTATGGCGGAAAAAATGGCAAGCATACCCACCATACCATAATCGGATGGGGTAAGTAAACGGGCAAGAACGATGCCGAACAAAAGGTTGAGAAGCTGCTGGACTCCATTGCTGAATCCGCCCCAGAATAAGCCCTTTGCCGTTTTCTCTTTAAGATTTTTTTCTGCCATAAATTTAATGTGGATGTAGGAAAATAAATGAAACGCAGATTATACAGATTCTTGCAGATTAGATGAACTCTCTGCGTAAATCTGCTTAAACTGCGTTTCAGATTATGTTAATCGGTTCGGAGGCTTTTTATTTTACCTCGCTTCCGGGTTTTACTTCTTTCAACAAGGAAGTTACAGCCAATGAACCGTCGAAGTTCTCGGCACTCAGAATCATACCTTCGCTGACTAAGCCGTTTTTGAACTGACGCGGAGCAAGGTTTGCGATGAACAATACCTGCTTGCCTACCAGCTCTTCAGGCTTGTAATGCTGGGCGATTCCGCTCACGATGGTGCGGTTTTCCAGTCCGTCGGCTATCTTGAACTTCAGAAGCTTTTTCATCTTAGGCACATTTTCGCACTCCAATACGGTTCCTACGCGGATGTCCAGTTTTTCAAAGTCTTCGAATGCAATGACCGGTTTAATCGGATTGGCCTTGTAATTGGCTGCTTCGTTGGCTTTCTTGGTTGCCAGCAACTTGTCTACTTGTGCCTGAATCGTTTCGTCTTCAATCTTTTCGAACAGCAGTTCGGCTTTGTCCAGTTGATGTCCGGCAGCGAGCAAATCAGTACGGCCTAACTGTTCCCATTCAAAGCTTTCCATATTCAGCATCTTGCGTAACTTTTCAGAACTGAATGGCAAGAACGGTTCGAATGCGATGGCGAGGTTAGCTACCAACTGAAGGGCAATGTTCAGGATGGTTGCCACGCGGTCTATATCGGTTTTAGCTAACTTCCATGGTTCGGTATCGGCTAAATATTTGTTGCCGATACGTGCCAGGTTCATGGCTTCTTTCTGGGCATCGCGGAATTTGAATACGTTCAGCAACTTTTCTACTTCCGCTTTTACGTCGGCAAATTCTTTCAATGTCTCGCGGTCGTAGTCGTTCAGTTCGCCGCAGGCAGGAACCTTGCCGTCGAAATATTTGTGGGTCAGAACCAGTGCACGGTTCACAAAGTTGCCGTATACGGCTACCAGTTCGTTGTTGTTGCGTGCCTGGAAGTCTTTCCATGTAAAGTCATTGTCTTTTGTCTCGGGTGCATTGGCGGTCAGTACATAACGTAATACATCTTGCTTTCCGGGGAAGTCTTGCAGGTATTCATGCAGCCATACAGCCCAGTTGCGTGAGGTAGAAATCTTATCTCCTTCCAGATTTAGGAATTCGTTGCTCGGTACGTTGTCGGGCAAGATGTAGCTTCCTTCAGCTTTCAGCATGGCAGGGAACACGATGCAGTGGAATACGATATTGTCTTTTCCGATGAAGTGAACCAGACGAGTTTCAGGGTCTTTCCACCATTTTTCCCATGAGTCGGGCAGCAGCTCTTTGGTGTTTGAGATGTAGCCGATAGGTGCATCAAACCATACATACAATACCTTGCCTTCGGCTCCTTCTACGGGAACAGGAATACCCCAGTCGAGGTCACGGCTTACGGCACGGGGCTGCAAGCCCATATCGAGCCAGCTTTTACACTGTCCATATACGTTCGGACGCCATTCTTTATGGTCTTCCAAAATCCATTGGCGCAACCATCCTTCGTGCTTGTCAAGGGGCAGATACCAGTGTTTGGTTTCTTTCATAACCGGTTTGCTTCCGCTGATGGCACTTTTCGGATTAATCAGTTCGGTAGGTGAGAGGGTGCTTCCGCATTTTTCGCATTGGTCGCCGTAAGCTCCTTCGGCATGGCAGCGCGGACATTCGCCGGTGATATAGCGGTCGGCAAGGAAGGTCTTGGCTTCTTCGTCGTAATATTGTTCAGAAGTTTTTTCAATGAATTCTCCTTTGTCGTATAGCTTGCGGAAGAAATCGGAAGCGGTTTGGTGATGTACATCCGAGCTGGTGCGTCCGTAGGTATCGAATGAGATTCCGAATTCCTTGAATGAGTCGCGGATGAGAGTATGATAGCGGTCAACTACGTCCTGAGGCGTGATGCCTTCTTTTTTTGCACGAATAGTGATGGGCACTCCGTGTTCATCGGAACCCCCGATGAAAAGTACTTCCTCTTTCTTCAGGCGCAGGTAACGCACGTAGATATCAGCCGGCACATAAACTCCTGCCAAGTGACCGATATGAACCGGACCGTTGGCGTAAGGTAATGCCGAGGTGACGGTTGTTCTTTTGAATTTCTTTTCCATATACGTATATAGCTTGTTTTTTAATTACAATATTACGTTTGCAAAGGTAGTGATAATTATGGATAACTTTCTATCTTCTATCGAAGTTTCGCGGAAAGAACGTGAATTTGAAATTGCTTTCTTATGCTCTAAAAAAGGGGTAGATTCAACTGGCAGCAGCTTTCTTTTATCTCTTTTCTGTGTGGATAGAAGGAAGAAAAAAGAAAGGACCATTCGGGAAGGAACAGCCGCTGCCGATTGAAAGGAGGTAAGAAAATGCTTGCAGAATTTATCCTTGATGCTTTAACAGGCGTTTGCTTAGAAAACGTACCGGATACCATACAGAAAGAAAACCGATGGAAAGTACGGTGATAAAAACCAAGGCGACATCCCATAAGTGGATGCTTACCGGATAAGCATCGACGACGAAGCTTCCTGATGACCCCAGAGATATCAGACCGAATTGCTGTTGAATCAGGCAGAGTATAACTCCAACTATGACTCCGGATATGGCTCCGAAAAAGGAAATCATTCTTCCTTCGAAAAGGAATATCCGGACGATTTGTTGGTCACTTGCTCCCAAGTTTCTTAATGTGGCAACGTCTTCACGTTTGTCTATGATGAGCATGGAGAGTGAGCCTATCACATTGAAGCAGGCAATCATTAAAATAAAAGTGAGAAAGATGTAGGAAATAAGTTTCTCTATTTTCATGATACGGAAAGTATCTTCTTGCTGTTCATAGCGGTCTTTTACTTTAAATTTGCCTCCTAAAGTATTTTGAATTTTCTCTTTAACCTGATTGAGGTCGGCTTCAGGTTTTAGCTTGAGATTGAGTGCACTTATTTCTGTGGTATATTGAAACAGGTGGCGGGCAAAACGGAGTGAGGTGATGATGTATGAGGCATCATATTTCTCTTGGTTTACGGCAAATGTCAGTCCGGAAGAAAACAGGTTATCGGAGACAAAACTGGCGGCAGGGTTGGTCATGCTTATTTTGCTTCCTCGCTTGGGGGCATAAATTTCTAGTGGGTCCAGAAAGCGTATTCCTGTTCCTAAATTCGACAGGAGTTGGATGCCGGGTATGGCATATGAGGCGATGTTGTCATGCAGTTTCAATTCACCTCGTCCGAATAAAATACTGTCGATAGGGGTTAATAAGCTGAAATTATCTTCTACTCCCCGGATGACAGCCATTGCCTGTCGCCCTTGATATTGTACCATCGCATTGTCTTCTAATGACTCTGAGGCAACTTCTATTTCGGGAAACTGGCGGATGGAAAGTATTTTCTCGTCTTGGCTACTGAATACTTTCCCGGTTGTAGGAGTGATTTTAAGTTCAGGATCGAATGCGGTAAAAAAAGTGGAAACCAGGTCTTGAAATCCGTTGAAGACCGAGAGTGTGCAGATCATGGCTAATGTGGCTAGAGCAACACCGCAGACCGAGATGCCAGAGATGATATTGATGGCATTATGGGATTTCTTTGAAAAAAGATAACGGCGGGCAATGTAGAAGGGGAAGTTCATTTTTTCATTTGATAGAAGATAGCCGATAGTGGACAGTTGATGATTAGCTTAATTATCAACTGTCCACTATCGGCTATCAATGAAAATAAGTTTATTTTTTTAGGAGCTCATCAATGTGGGCTGCATAGTCCAATGAATCGTCAACGAAGAATTTTAGTTCAGGGATAATTCGTAATTGGTGGCGTACACGATTTCCCAGTTCAAATCGGATGGACTTCATGTTGCCATTGATATTTTTCACGATTTCCTCGCTGCGTTCAGAGGGGAAAACACTCAAGTAAACACGTGCATAGCTCATGTCAGGGCTAATGCGTACGATGCTTACCGAGACCAATACTCCGGGCATTGATTTGGTTTGCAATAAAAATATTTCACTCAGCTCTTTCTGAATGAGGCGGGCAATCTTATTTTGTCTGGTTGTTTCCATATTCATTAAAATTATTTTTTACGAATGATGGTCAGTCCGTCCCTTAATGGGAGAATGACCTTCTCCACACGTTTGTCTGCAGCTACCCAGTCATTGAATTTTTTAATGCCAATGGTTTGTGTATCGGTGTGGTGGGGCTCTTCCAGCACATGACCATCCCACAGGGTGTTATCTGCTATGATGTAACCACCGGAACTCATTTTTTTGAGAATCATTTCGTAATATTCCACATAAAAGCGCTTGTTTCCGTCAACAAATGCCAAGTCAAAAGTAATATCCATTTGTGGCACAATCTGTAAAGCATCACCGATATAAAATTTGATTTTATCAGCATAGGGTGAATTCTCAAGCCAAGGGCGTGTGAAATCTTCTTGCTCATCATTGATTTCAAAGGTATGAAGCATGGCTCCTTCCTCTAATCCTTCAGCCAGACAGAGCGCAGAATAACCACTGTAAGTACCTATCTCAAGTACTTGTTTGGGACGCACCATTTGTACAAACATTTTGAGCATACGTCCCTGCAAGTGACCTGAAGCCATTCGGGGACGCAGGAGTTTCACATGCGTCGCCCGATATAATGCTTTCAGATAGTCTCCTTCTTCGTCAATATGCTGAAGGATGTATTCATCTAGTGCATCCGTTTCTTTCATTATTATAGGTAACGGTTGCGGTTAGGAAGAACGTAATCGTCAGCATAGTTCAGCACATCACCAACTTGGTTGATTTCAAGGAAAGAAGTGTGTGTGCCTTGTTTTCCACTGCTTAAGTAAGCCACCATTTCGTTTTCACATAAAACACCATCGTTGATCAGTTTGCGCAAAGCAGTGAAGTAATATTCCTGACCATTGGCTTTTTCCGGCATATAGATAGCTTCCACTCCGTATGACAACGCAAGATGACGCATTGTTTTTTCTTTGTAGCAGATAGCTAATACCGGATATTTGCCTCGGAAGGCAGCCAGGTTACGCGCTGTGCGTCCGCTGAAACTGTCAGTAATGATGGCGCGGATCGGCATCAGATTGGTAGAGCGTACTGCCTGTTTTGCCAAGAAGCTTGTAACATCTGTATTTTCCGGAGTCAAAGGAATAGGAATATCGTTTTCCTCCATTTTATCTTTTTCAGCCTGTGCAGCAATTTTAGCCATGGTTCTTACAGCTTCTACGGGGTATTTTCCGTAGGCTGTTTCACCGCTTAGCATTAAAGCGTCTGTGCGGTAGTAGATGGCATTGGCGATATCTGTTACTTCGGCACGGGTAGGACGCGGATTGTTAATCATGGTATGAAGCATTTGGGTAGCAACAATTACCGGCTTCTTTGCTAAGATACATTTCTTGATTAACAGGCGCTGGATTCCAGGAATGCGTTCTTGTGGAACTTCGATACCTAAATCACCGCGGGCAACCATAACTCCATCGGCTACTTCCAGAATCTCATCAATATTGTCTACACCTTCCTGGTTCTCAATTTTTGCGATAATCTTGATGTCGCTGTTATGTGCATCTAGGATTTCACGGATGTCCAAAACATCCTGACGGTTGCGAACAAATGAATGGGCAATAAAATCAATATCCTTTTCAATAGCATAAAGAATATTGTTGCGGTCTTTTTCTGTAAGTGAAGGAAGGTTGATACGTACTCCGGGAACGTTTACACTTTTGCGGCTGCCTAAGGTAGCATCATTACATACTTCGCAATATAAAGCATTTTCATCTTTATCGATGACTCTTAATTCTAGTTCACCGTCATCTAACAAAACATCAGCACCAACAGAAAGGTCATTGACGAATCCGCTGTAAGTTACAGCAATACACTCGCGAGTGGTTTCTTGTTCCGGATTACCGACAATGCGAACCTTCTCACCGGTCTTGAAATCAATCGGTCCTTCTGCACTAGCTGTTGTACGTACTTCCGGACCTTTGGTATCCATAAGGATAGCGATACGGTTCGAAACTTCGCGCACATTAGCAATTAGTTTTTCGAATCCTTCGCGGCTGGCATGGGCAGTGTTCATTCGAACAACATTCATACCTGCATTGAAGAGGTCTCTGATAAAATCTACTTCACAACGTAAGTCCGAGATGGACGCAACGATTTTTGTTTGTTTGAGCATCATATGTTTAAACTAAATTTATTGTTTCTGTTTTTGTAAGAGCGCTTCTATACCTAAGCGGTATGAGTCAAGACCGAAACCACAGATTACTCCGAGGCATGCACAGGAAATCATGGATTTGTGCCGGAACTCCTCGCGGGTATGTACATTTGAAATATGTACTTCGATTACGGGGGTAGTAATAGCACGGATTGCATCTTGTAATGCGATGGAGGTGTGGGTGTATGCTCCTGCATTTAGGATGATTCCGTCATAAGAGAATCCTACTTCATGGATTTTATTAATCATTTCTCCTTCTATGTTTGACTGGAAATATTCCAATTGAATATCCGGATAAAGTCTTTTGAGGCGGGTCAGGCAACTTTCGAAAGACTCCTCTCCGTAAATAGAAGGTTCACGTTTTCCTAATAGATTAATATTAGGGCCATTGATAATTTGTAATTTCATCATATTGATTCTTCTAAACTTTTAATACTTTTGTTGAAGAATTTGGGTACAAAGATAAGAAAAAGAAATGAAAATTTGGGATAAAAATAAGAAGATTATATTAAAGTATAAGCAATACCTTAAGTTGGAGAAAGCATTATCGGATAATACGGTGGATGCTTATCTCTCTGATTTGGATAAATTGCTGGCATTTTTAGAGCTTGAACAACTGGATGTGATGGATGTAACGCTGGAACATCTGGAAACATTTTCAGCCGGGCTTCGCGATGTGGGAATTTATCCGCGTTCGCAGTCAAGAATACTTTCAGGCATACGCTCGTTTTTCCGTTTTATGGTTTTGGATGGTTATTTGGAACAAGACCCTACCGAACTGTTGGAGTTTCCTCGGATTGGAGAGCATTTGCCTGATGTACTGACGGTTGAAGAAATTGATTTGCTGATAGGGGCTGTTGACAGAAGCACGAGGGAAGGACAGCGTAATTGTGCTATAATGGAAACGCTTTATAGCTGTGGTCTGCGGGTCTCTGAATTGTGTAATCTTAAGTTGTCCGATTTGTATCTTGAAGAAGGCTTCATAAAAGTAGAAGGTAAGGGTGGGAAACAGCGTTTGGTTCCTGTTTCGCCCCGTGCGGTTCTGGAA
>URDR01000063.1 GCA_900546645.1 uncultured Bacteroides sp.
GTCCGTCTCGTGGGCTCGGAGATGTGTATAAGAGACAGCCTATATATAGGTATTAGATGCGTTTTTATACCCAAAAAATGGTATTTTTATAATCTTTTGTAATATCTAATTTTGCGTCCTAAAATAGATCTTTTATCGAAGAGAGATACAGTTTCCTTATATTTGAACTGGGGCTTCTGTAAAGTGCGATAAATATGAGGCTGGAACGGAGCTATCAGAAGAATTTTGGAGAAAATCCGTTTTTTAACTTAGTTAGATCTATCAATGAAAATATAAGTATTTATCTGCGTTGTATTAAGATATAGCATATCAGAACTACAACCATCCCGTTTTTTATTTAGATTTGCAGTTTGCTTTTAATCACTCAAGATCCGTATTACTATGTATGGAACTTAAATAAAGTACTAATATATATTGGATTTTCCTAAATATAATGCAGTTGCTATATTGTTAGACAACAGACGGTTGAGGTCTGTGAGATTATGCAACGGCACCAACAAAAACAACATGTATTTTTAATAATTTTAGTTTTGTTACACACAATGGTTTGTTTTAATTTAAAATTTACATATAATTTTGCATTGTTAATAAATATGATGTTACTTATGAAAAAAGGTATTTTGGGGTGTAATATTATATACTTGTTTATACTTATTTGCATAGGAATTGCCCTCCCTATCAAATCGCAAAACAATTACAAAGTAAAACTTACAGGCACTGTTTATGAGTACGACCACAACAACAAGCGTTTGCCTTTAGAATTTGCAGCTGTGTCTATTCCTGAAATTGCACTAGGGACAACCTCTGATGAAAATGGTAGATACATACTGGAAAACGTACCTACTGGTAAAATTCGTATGCAAATTCAATATTTGGGCAAAGTCTCCATTGACACCTTAATAAATGTAAATAAGGATTTGGTTCTTAATTTTACAATGAGGAATGAGGATTTTAAGTTGAAAGAAGTTACAGTAACTGCAACCAACAGCCGTTCAGGCAAATCCACATCTTCTCACATTTCCCGCTCTGCTATGGACCATATGCAAGCGACCAGTTTATATGATGTAATGTCATTGATGCCAGGTGGAATTTCACAGAATCAAGATATGAGTTCGGCACAACAGATTAACATCCGTCAAGTTTCCAGTTCCAGTGGTCCGGAAGCTCCGATGAATGCTATGGGCACCGCAATAATTCGTGATGGTGCCCCCATCTCAAATAATGCTAATCTATCTGCGATGAGCCCTACGGTATTAAGTGGTACGGAAACACCCGCTTCATTGGCCGGAGGTGCCTCGCCGGCTGGTGGAACCGATGTTCGTAGTATTTCTACTGAAAATATAGAGTCTATACAAATCGTTCGTGGTATCCCTTCTGTTGAATATGGTGATCTGACCTCAGGAGCAGTAATTATTAATACAAAAGCTGGTCGTGAGCCGCTACGTGTCAAAGCAAAAGCCAATCCCAATATCTATCAGGTGTCTATGGGAACCGGTTTTGAACTTGGAAAAAAGAAAGGCGCTTTAAATGTAAGTGCAGATTATGCTTATAATACGAATAATCCAATATCCAGTTACCAGCACTATCAGCGTGCCACAACAAAGTTGCTCTATTCAAATACTTTCTTTAATAATAAGTTACGTACCAATTCCAGCTTTGATTTTATTTATGGTAAGGATCAACGTGAACGTAATCCTGATGATGAACAAACTAAAACAGCTTCGGAAGGCCGCGATATAGGTTTTACTTTGAATACCAATGGTACATGGAATATAAATAAGGGCTGGTTAAAAACACTACGCTATGTATTGTCAGGTACGTATATGGATAAAGACAGTTATTATGAAACCGTATACAGTTCTGCTACATCTCCTTATTCCATGACCACTACAAACGGTGCGGTACTTAGTAACTTTGCAGGTCAGCATATCTATGATGCCAATGGTAATCAAATTACTAATTTTGGACCGGAAGACATAAATCATTATGCTGTTTATCTACCAAGCAGCTATTTGGGACACTATGAGATCGATAGTCGTGAAGTTAATTTGTTTGCTAAAGTGACGAGTTCTCTATTCAAGGCGAGCGGTCATGTAAACAACCGCATCTTGATTGGTGCGGATTTCCGGAGTGACGGTAACGTTGGTAAAGGAAAAACTTATGACCCAAGTACTCCTCCTTATCGTAGTCAATACGGTCATAATTCATCTTTCCGTCCACGTAACTATAAGGATATTCCTTTCATTAACCAATTTGGTGCATATGTGGAAGATAATTTCAAATGGTCCATAAGCGGTACGCATGATTTGAACATTCAGGCTGGTGTGCGTTATGATCATACCTCAGTAGTAGGAGGCATTTTCTCGCCACGTGTAAATGCATCCATTGATTTGATTCCGAATCTATTAAGTCTTCAGGGAGGTTACGGTATTGCTGCAAAGATGCCTTCTCTTCTCTATTTATATCCAGAAAATGCATATTTTGAATATATCAATATAAATGAGCTTACCAATGAAAATATTCCGGAAAGCCAGCGCTTGTTTATGACTACCACAGAAGTTCGGCAAGTAGATAACTCAGATTTGAAGATTGCCCAAAATCATAAAGCAGAAGTCGGTTTTAATTTACGAGTGGGTAAAACCAATCTGAATGTAATAGCTTATAAGGAGCGTCTGAAGGATGGTTATGTAATGAGCCAAACCTTCAACACCTTCAATACATTTATCTACAATGAATACCAGCGCACAGAAAACGGGATAGAGCTTAGTAGTAGCCTACCGGTATTGTCTACTTATGCAAAACCAACTAATAATTTAAATATAGAAACTAAAGGTTTAGAATTTGATTTGAATATCGGACGTATTGATGCTATCCGTACGGCCTTCCAAATAAATGGCTCATGGATGCGTACTAAGAGTTGGCGTCAGGGTTATAGCTTCTATGACAATAGCGAAGATGCTGCTTCAGCCCGTAAACCGGTGGCCATTTATTCTCAAGAAGGCAATGCAAGTTAC
This sequence comes from uncultured Bacteroides sp., assembly GCA_900546645.1. Taxonomy (GTDB): domain Bacteria; phylum Bacteroidota; class Bacteroidia; order Bacteroidales; family Bacteroidaceae; genus Phocaeicola. Next base: position 3,015 of record URDR01000063.1, read on the forward strand.
AAACAACAATTTGTAACGACTTTACGTGCCACTCACAATATCCCGCGTATCGGTTTTGTTGTTACGATGACAGCACAAGCTATTTGGCAGCAGTCTAATTGGAATACATTTGGAAACGATTCTATACCTGTGGGCTATTTAGCATTGGAAGATGCGTCTGTAAATATGTTTCCCAAGGGGAAATATACCACTACCCAGCAAGTAAAGGATGCAGGATATGGATATATGTTGAATAATGTAAGTCATAATAATGCTATAAAAGAATCATACAGTCCTTATTTTTGTTTTAACTTGAATGTAACTAAAGAAATTAGCAATATGCTACGTGTTTCTTTCTTTGCCAACAATATGTTCAGAAGTTATCCGCGCAGAGAATCCAAACGTAATCCGGGTTCATATATTCAATTGAATAACCGATTTTTCTTTGGGCTGGAATTATCACTCACTTTATAATGTTTAGGAAGTTATGAAAAAATATTTAATATATTTGTTTACATTGGCAAGTACCCTTTTGATAGGATGCGATTCGTTCAGGGACATGTCTGGCACAGCAGAAGTGAATCCTATCACAGTGGATGTATATTTGGATATTACCGTTGAAAATATATCCACACTGAAAGATCTGACTGTAAAGTTCGACAATTACGATGAAGATTTACATTATGTAAAAGAAGTAACTGATAATAGTGTGAAAGTTGACGGAATTATCCCCGGAATTTATTCGGTAACAGTATCCGGTACAGCGATCGATACAGAAAACAATGAATACTACATCAATGGCAATTCTGTAAATGCGGCATTATTTAAGCATGGTAGCGCATTGAATATTGAAGTACAAGGGCTTAAAGTGAGCCCATTAATATTCAAGGAGATTTATTATTGCGGTAGCCGTCCGGAAAAAGGAGGAGTCTATTTCCGAGACCAGTTCTATGAGATATACAATAACTCTGCTGACATTTTGTATTTGGACGGTATTTATTTCGCAAATTTAACTCCGGGTACAGCTACCACTAAATTACCTATTTGGCCGGAAGCGGACGGTAATAATTATGCATATGGAGAACGTGTGTGGAAATTTCCAGGAAATGGAACCGAATATCCGTTAGCGCCAGGTGAATCTTGCATCATTTCTCAATTTGCCGCTAACCATCAGTTGGACATCTATAACCCTCAAAGTCCTATAGACGGCAGTAGTTCTGAGTTTGAGTTTAATATGAATAATCCAAACTTCCCTGACCAGGCAGCTTATGATATGCAACATGTTTTCTACCAAGGAAAAGCAGAGATGGGAAGTATACCACAATATTTGACATCCGTATTCGGAGGTGCTTATGTGATTTTTCGTGTTCCTGAAGGAGAAGCTTGGGATCCGGTCAACGATGAAAATATGAAGACAACAGATCTTAGCAAACCGAACAGCAATGTTTATTATGCAAAAATACCTATTAAATATGTATTGGATGCTGTTGAAGCAGTAAACAATGAGTCAAAGATGAATGCAAAACGTGTCCCCGGTGTACTTGATGCAGGTATTACTTGGGTAGGAGCTACTTATTGCGGTTTAGGTATTGCTCGCAAATTGTCCACAGACGAAGAAGGTAATCCTATTATTCGCGAAGAAACAGGTACATATATATATCAGGATACAAACAACAGTACGGATGACTTTGAACGTGGCGTTGTTCCTGTAATGCGTCGTAATGGAGCAAAAATGCCTTCATGGAATCACACATTGTAATAATTAACTAAAAAGACAGAACAATGAAAAAACAATATATGAACTATATGAAAAGCTGCCTGCTGGTAATGATAGCCTGCCTTGTAAGTATGGTGGGAGCGGCACAGGGCTTCTCTCCCGCCGCTATGGAACAATTGAAAACAAGACGACTATGGTCTCATTCACAGAATGCTGCCGGTATGCCATTCGATGATATTCAGAATTATTCGAATGTTATATTGGGATATGACTTACAGGACGGAAACTATTGCCGTCCGCAAGAGGGGCAGAAAGAGGCTATCGTAGGTGTATCCAGTGAAGGCTTTATCAATCTGAAAAATGCATATGTGTGGGGAGCATTTAATTTTGCACAAAAAAATCTGACAGATGCCGGATATAACGCCTCCATTGCCGATCCATTCAGGGGAATGCCTTACTATGTCGCAGACCAGCACTTAAGTAAATGGAGAAATCAATATTACGATCTGAAGTTTCGTGCAGCTACTCCTTTACTTGGTAATCATTGGGCATTGGGGTTGGAAGGTAATTATGTAGCTACATTAGCTGCCAAACAGCGCGACCCGCGTGTGGATACCCGTTTTTATACGCTGGGACTGACGCCGGGGATTACTTACAAGTTGAATAATTCACACAAGTTTGGTGCAAGTTTCAAGTATAGTTCTATCAAGGAAGACTCAAGAATGAGTAATGTCAACTCTTATGTGGATCAGGACTATTATATATTATACGGTTTGGGAACAGCCATAAAAGGAATAGGCAGCGGTGTAACCAGCAATTATATTGGAGACCGTTTCGGTGGAGCTCTCCAGTACAACTTCAGTATGCCCTCTTTCAATTTACTGCTTGAGGGCAGTTACGATGTAAAAGCGGAAACTGTTCAGCAGAGCTATACGACTCCTAAAAAAATAGCCGGTGTAAAAGATAAAACTGCTCATGTTTCTTTAACGATGATTCAGGAAGGAAAGGACTATACCAATTATATGAGAACCACATATACAAATCGTAACATCGATGGTATTCAGTATATTTCTCAACGCGATAACTCTGAATCACAAAGTGGCTGGGTGGAATTATATAATAACATCCGTTCTACGTACAAGGCACAAACCGCTTCTCTTAATTATGCATTAAGCAGAAACCGCGGGAATGAATATAGTTGGAAAGCAGAATTAAATGTGAATTATACCAAGCAAGACGATGGATATTTAATGCCTAATTCTGTACAGAATGCAGAAAATTTATCTTTAGGCTTAGGTGGCAAAAAAAATTTTGTTTTAGGCAATAGTTTGAATCGCAGGCTTTTAATAGATGTTCATGTTGCGTATAACAATAATCTGGGAGGTGAATATGTATATGGTGGCAGCCATGCAGACTATCCAACTGTAACCGAATTACAACAAGGGCTGACTAATTATTATACCTGTGATTACTATCGTATTGGCGGGTCGATAACGTATTCGCAACAAGTCAGAGAAAACAGACGTATGAACTTATTTGCAAAAGTTGTATTCGATCGTGTAAATACCTCTGACTATGATTATGATGGGCGTACTCATTTATCGATAAGTTTAGGATGTAATTTTTAATGCTACATAACGAAATCTATATTACAAAACATGCGTAAATTAATAACTGGAAGTTTGATGCTCTGCAGCATATTATCTCTGCGGGCACAGACATTTGTTAAACCGGCTGTGAAAGTAAAGGACACCTCTTTTGCTGTAATTACAGATAAAGGGACATTTCAGGCTTGTGAAGCCGAGCTTAAAGCCTATCAGGAGATTCTAGGAATGGAAGGGTTGCCTACGTTCATCGTATACAATGAATGGAATAAACCGGAAGATGTAAAGAAAGTTATTGTTAAGCTCTACAAAAAGGATAAATTGGAAGGAGTGGTATTTGTCGGTGATATCCCTATTCCAATGCTCCGCAAAGCCCAGCATATGACTTCCGCTTTTAAAATGGATGAGAAAAACAATGACTGGAGAGATTCTTCAGTGCCCAGCGACCGTTTCTACGATGATTTCGACCTACAATTCGATTTTTTGAAACAGGACAGTGTCGAAAATAATTTCTTCTATTATAATTTGGCTATAAAATCTCCACAGCAAATTCGGTGTGACATATATTCTGCACGTGTCAAAGCTGTTGATAACGGCGAAGAACCGCATGCGCAAATCAGCCGCTATTTTAAAAAAGTGGTGGCTGAGCACCAGATAAACAATAAATTAGACCAATTCTTCTCCTATACAGGTGATGGCTCTTACTCTAACTCATTGACTGCATGGACACCGGAAACCTTTACTATTCGCGAACAAATGCCGGGCGTATTCGATAAAGAGGGACGGGCCCGTTTCATCCGTTATAATTTCAGCGATTATCCCAAGGACGATGTCATTAATATGCTGAAACGCACAGATCTGGACTTGTCTATTTTTCATGAGCATGGTATGCCCGAACGTCAATATCTTTCCGGTAGTCCCGCTACTAATAGGTGGAATGCTCATGTAGATGCAATGAAGTACTATTATCGTGGTTTAGCGCGTAGAAAGCAAAACAACAAAAAGTCTTTCGACGAAATGCTGGATATGATGAAAAACACATACGGTTTGGACACTACTTGGATTGCAGGCTATGATGATCCCAAAGTAATTGCAGAAGATTCTTTACTAGACCTGCGCACCGGTATTATCCTGTCGGAAGTTACAGAGTTTAAGCCTAATAGCCGTATGGTAATTTTCGATGCATGCTATAATGGTGATTTCCGGGAAAAAGATTACATTGCCGGACGTTATATCATGTCGGAAGGAAAATGCGTAACTACTTTTGCCAATTCAGTCAATGTACTGCAAGATAAAATGGCAAACGAGATGCTCGGCCTGTTAGGTATGGGAGCACGAGTGGGGCAATGGGCTAAATTGACGAATATTCTCGAATCGCACATTACCGGTGACCCTACTCTACGTTTTCAATCTATCAATGAGGTAGATGCCAATGCTTTGTTCAAAGAACCATATAGCGAGTCCCGCATGTTGGAGTTATTACAGTCGCCCTATGCCGACATACAGAATTTTGCTTTGCACAACCTTTATCGCAATGACTATCCGGGTATTTCTGATTTATTAAGAAAAACTTTTGAAACTTCCTCGTTCATGATGGTACGTTTCACCTGCTTGGCATTGCTTGAGAAGATTAGTGACAAAAACTTCCGGGAAGTCTTACACTTGGCCATTACGGATTCCTATGAATTTATTCGTCGCACCTCTGTTCGTATGATGCAACATGTGGGACTGAACGAGTATGTTTATCCGCAAATCAAAGCCTATGTAGAAGACAACCTATCCGAGCGTGTGGCATTTAATGTGAGTTTGGGGCTTCAAGTCTTTGATCAGGCAGCCGTACAGGCGGCAATTGATAAAGTAATGGCTGAGACCTATGTGTTGCAAGACAAGGAGGAGATGCGTAAGGTTTTGGAGAATGCCAATAATAGTCGTAGCATGCAAAAAGAGTTATTAAGCAAAGAAACTTCCGAACGTTGGCGCATCCTTTATTGCAATTCTCTGAAAAATCATATGGCACATGCCTGTGTAGACGGCCTCTTGGCTTTACTTACCGACTCCAGTGAAAGTGAAAAGCTAAAAACCTGTTTATTGGAGGCTTTTGCTTGGTTCACTCATTCTTATCGGAAGCCTGACATCCTTCGGGTATGCGATCAACTGAGAAAAGATAAGAGCTTATCCGAGAACCTTCGTGAAGAAGCCGACCGTACATATTACAGACTTAAAAATTAATTGGCCATGATTAAAAAAATAATATATCTGGCATTTCTTTTGCCATTGGCAGGAAATGCACAAACAACAGTCATAAAGCCATTGGTCAAACAACCTACCGCTTTTGCTATCATAACAGATAACCAAACTTATGCAAATACCAAAGATGCCATGCATCAGTACAAAACTGCGGTTGAAGATGATGGTTTGGCAACTTATCTGATCAGCGGTGACTGGCAAAATCCAGATCAAGTCAAACAGATAATCATCAAAACATATCAAGAATGCCCTTCATTGGAAGGTCTGGTTTTAATCGGCGATGTGCCTGTCGCATTGGTACGTAATGCGCAACACATGACTACTGCATTCAAAATGAATGAGAAAGCCTTTCCTTGGGATCAGTCTTCCGTACCTACCGACCGCTTTTATGATGATCTGAACTTAAAGTTTGAGTTCATCAGGCAAGACTCAGTAAATCATCAGCATTTCTACTACAAATTGACAGAAGACAGTCCCCAGCGGCTAAATCCTACTTTCTATTCAGCTCGTATCAAGTATCCGGAAAAAAAGGAAGGGGATAAATATGCGGCCATTGCCTCATATCTGAAGAAAGCTGCTGCTGCCAAGGCAGATAAGCATAATCAATTAGATCGGGTATTCTCATTCAATGGTGCTTCTTACAATTCCGATTGCCTGATTGTATGGATGGATGACGAAAAAGCTTATATGGAGAACTTTCCATTAGCTTTTGGTCGTCAAATGGGATTCAAACATTGGAACTTCCGAATGAAACACCCTATGAAATATAAGTTATTCAGCGAATTGCAACGAAAGGACCTTGACTTATTTATGTTTCATGAACATGGAATGCCAACAGGGCAGCTTATTAATGATGAATTGGCATGCACTGATTTCAATAATCGTTATAAAATGTTGAAGAGTACACTTTATAATGCAGTCATGTCCCATGTTGGAAAACGTGACAAAGACACCTTACGTATTCAGATGCAGGAAAAACGACAAGTGAATGAGGTGTTTTTTAAAGACCTGGACAATCCTAAGTTCTGGGAAGCAGACTCTCTTCACTACGCTGATGAACGTATCGTAACGGAAGATTTAATGAAGAGAAATCTTTCCACTAATCCGAAGATGATAATGTTTGATGCGTGCTACAACGGTTCTTTTCACGAAAACGACTATATAGCAGGACAATATATCTTTAATGACGGTCAGACATTAGTAGCACAAGGAAATACCCGTAACGTATTGCAAGACCGCTGGACTATTGAAATGATTGGTTTGTTGTCCCATGGTGTACGAGCCGGGCAATACAATAAGCTAATCGTATCACTTGAAGGTCATTTGTTTGGTGATCCCACTTTCCGTTTTGCTCCTATCGAAGCCAATACTTTAAGTACCGATATAACAATACACAAAGATGACAAAGCCTATTGGAAGAATTTGTTAAACAGCCCATACGCTGATGTACAAAGTTTGGCCATGCGTATGCTGGCTGACGCCGATACCCAAAAGGAATTATCTCCGTTGCTCCTGAAGAAGTACCGGGAAAGTGGCTTCAATACGGTTCGTATGGAAGCTATCAAGTTGTTGAGCCGTTATCAGGACGACAACTTCATCGAAGCATTACGCGAAGGTTTGAACGATACTTATGAAATGGTAGCTCGCCAAAGTGCCATTTATGCTGGATTTGTAGGTGACGATTCCTTATTGCCCGCTATTGTGGAAGCATTGGTCGAACATAATGAACGCTTACGCGTACAAATGAGTGCCAACAAGGCTTTAAGCCTTTATCCGAAAGAGAAAGTAGAAAAGACAATAGAAGACTTTTATGCAAAAGTTGACCGTTTGAATGAAAACGAAGAGAAAAAACGATTACTAAGAAGCCTGGAAAGAATGTTTGTACAAGAGGCAAAAGTCCATCAGACCTTGATGGATGTAGCTGCACCGGAAGCAAAACGTATCAGTGCAATCCGCAATGTGCGTAACTATACATTCCATTTCCACGTGGATGATTATTTGAATGTAATTCGTGATGCCGGTAATCCACAGGAAGTACGTGTAGTAATGGCCGAAGCATTAGGTTGGTTTACTAATTCTGTACAACGGCCACACATTCTTGAAGAAATAAAGAAGATGCAACAAACAGCCAATCTTCCGGAAGATTTAAAAGCAGAGCTTGAACAGACAATCAAAAGATTAAGTTTATAAATATGAATAAATACATCCTTTTGGCAATTACCGCTTTGTGCTTACAGGATATGCAGGCGCAAACAGTTGTACATCCTAGTATAAAAACAAAGACTACTTTTGCAATTGTAGTCGATCAGAAAAGTTATGATGAAGCGAAAAGTGAAATTGATGCTTATCGTACCAGTATAGAAAAAGAAGGTTTAGGTACTTACTTGCTAATTGATGATTGGAAAAGGCCCGAACCTATTCGTGAGCAACTTGTCAAATTGCATGAGAATGAGAAAACGCCTTTGGAGGGTTGCGTATTTATAGGTGACATCCCTATTCCAATGATTCGTGATGCACATCATCTATCTTCGGCTTTCAAAAGGTCTCCCAAAGCCAATTGGCAGAAATCAAGCGTTCCTTCCGACCGTTATTATGATGACTTCGGATTAAAATTTGATTATATTAAACAAGACAGTTTGATACCTGACTATCATTATATGACATTGCGTGCTGATTCTAAACAGTATATTTCACCGGATATTTATTCGGCCCGTATCCGTCCATTACATTTAGAAGGTGAGAACCGTTATCAGATGCTACGCGATTACTTAAAAAAGGCAGTTGCCGAAAAAGCAAAGCAAAATGCATTTGACCAACTGACTATGGCCCGTGGCCATGGTTACAATTCTGAAGATCCTTTGGCATGGAGCGGTGAGCAAATAGCCTTACGTGAGCAATTGCCGCAAATATTCAAATCGGGTAATACAGTGAAGTTCTATGATTTTAACATGCGCTATCCGATGAAACCATTATACTTGAACGAGATTCAGCGCGAAGGATTAGATGTCATGCTATTCCATCACCACGGTGGCCCCACCATGCAGTATATCAATGGCTATGAAAATGGTTCCGGTATTAATTTGAGTATTGAGAATGCCAAAATATTCTTGCGAAGCAAAGTGCCTTCATACGCCAAGAAACATGGGCGTGAAGCTGCTATCAAAGAATATGCCAAGCAGTATGGGGTGCCTGAAAGTTGGTGTGCGGAAGCTTTCGATGAGGAGAAAATAAAATCGGATTCCATTGTAAACCGTAATATGGATATCTATACTGAAGATATTCGTCTTTTGACTCCTAATGCGCGTTTTATATTGTTCGATGCTTGTTTCAACGGTTCTTTCCATTTGGATGACAACATTGTAGGCTCTTATATATTCAATAAGGGTAAGACCATTGCTACTATGGGATGTACGGTTAACACCATTCAAGATAAATGGCCGGATGAATTTCTCGGCTTGTTAGCTGCCGGTATGCGCATCGGGCAGTTCACTCGTTTTACCTGCTTCTTGGAAAATCATCTGATCGGTGACCCGACTTTTCACTTCACCAATAATGCCGGGCTGGATATGGACATCAACCAAGCTTTAGTTGCGCAGGAAGGAAATGTTACATTCTGGAAAAAACAGCTGAATTCCCCTATGGCTGACATGCAGGCAATGGCGCTCCGTCAATTGTCAATGGCAAATTATAGTGGTCTCGTTGAGTTGCTGAAGAAAAGTTACCACGAATCGAACTATTTCGTTGTGCGGTTGGAAGCATTACGCCTATTAGCTTTGAACTATCCGACAGAGGTTGCCGATGTATTGCAGACAGCCATGAACGACAGTTATGAACTGATCCGTCGTTATGCGGTGGAATACGTTGAAAAGAATTGCAATCCGGAATTGTTGCCGGCATGGATAGAAAGCTATTTATTACGCGGACATGAAAACCGCCATCGTTTCAGAATTTTTAGTGCTATCAACACGTTCGACCATGATATGGCTTTGAATGAATTGAAGAAACAGGCTGCCGATTGGTCTTTCTACGATTCTTCCTATGTGAATGAATTGTTAGAATACCTTCCTCGCCAAAAGAAAGGACTTGAAAGAGATTTTGCACTTATTGACAGTCCGGAAAGTACTACCAAACAGATACAAAGCGAAATAAGTAGGTTCCGAAATAAACCTATTGCTAAAGCTATTGAGCCATTACTGAACATTATAAAAAATGAAAGCCAAGAAGAAGAACTTCGCATATTGGCTGCTGAAACATTAGGCTGGTATAATTTATACTATAATAAAGCAGATATAATCAAAGAACTTAACACATTTAGAACTTCCAATCAAAAGCTAATGAACGAAGTTACCAAAACAATTAATAGGCTGAAAAGTCAAAATAGGTAGAATCATCCAAACGATGAGATAGACCGGATCCAAAGGGCGGTTCTGCCATTCCTGAGCAGCCTGGTTGACTTTGTTCGTGATGATGGAAATAGCTGATGTGGACAGTTCTATCTCATAGATTTCACGCATCTCCTCTTCTATGTCTGACACGCTCATTCCTTTGGCATATAGGGAGATAACAAGTTTTTCTTTAATATTATCGACACTATACAGGGACATTCAGTAAATGTCTATAGTATAACTCCTCAACCAGTTCCAGACACCAATCATTAAAACAGGGATATTCCTAAAATAATAAAATTTAAGGCAACTAATTCATTGCGAGTTAGTTGCCTTTTTTGTATCTTTAAGCATTCCCCCCAAAAAACGGTTTGACGGCCAAAACGGGGGTAATCTAAAATAAAAACACATGGTAAAGATACAAAAAATCTCAGAAATCGAACCTCGTTTAGGTTTTACCGAGTTCGATATGCTAAAAAAATATCGTCAAAGTTTTGCAACGAGTGAATTAGGTCGCCTCCATGCTCTGTTTCCTTTCTCGGAACTGGCCCGACAAATGCATTTGAAGTCCTCTGCTTTGGGTCGTAAAAGTTATTTTTCTCCCGAAGGTAAAATAGCCTTGATGGTCTTGAAGTCCTATACCAACTTTTCCGATGCACAACTGATTGAGCATTTAAACGGTAATATTCATTACCAGTTGTTTTGTGGTGTTCAGATTGATCCGCTTCATCCACTAACCAATCCTAAAATCGTTAGTGCAATTCGTCAGGAACTAGCGCATCGCCTTGACGTTGAGCCCCTCCAGCTCATTCTTGCCGAGCATTGGAAACCTTATCTTGAGAACCTTCATGTCTGTATGACCGATGCCACCTGTTATGAAAGTCATCTGCGTTTTCCTACTGATACCAAACTCTTATGGGAAGGTATTGTATGGCTTCATCGTCATCTGTGCAAACATTGCCAGACCTTGCACATACAACGTCCCCGTAACAAGTATCTTGATGTACGCCGTGCCTATCTTGCTTATAGCAAACTGCGTAAACGCAGGAAATCACAGACTCGTATGATTACACGAAGGTTACTTCAGTTATTGGAAAATTCAATACTGCCAACAGATAATCCAAATGATCGCCTGTCATAATATAACAGGCATTGTTCATTACATAATTGTTGGCATCATATGCAAAAGCCATTTGGTTTCCGATTATTTTCCATACAATTTTTGGCTTAGAAAAATCCTCCCAATAACTGATGCTATCTTGTGTTTCAAACCACTCGTTACTAGTTTTCTTTCGGGCTTTTATTTTTTTGCCATTAACAATATGAGTTTCTCCTGTTTGTTCTAAACGCTCTATGCCAATTGACAGAAGATAATTTTTCACCGCAGGATAACTTTCTATATCATAATGCCGCGAAGGAAATGTGGCTATAATCCACAAGTCCGCCCATTCATATTCATATCTCTTGATATCCCTGCCACGAAGAATCGGTCGTATAAGTTCAGCCGTCCGAACACGTTCATCTTCTGTTTGACAATTCGCTAGTATCTCATCACGCTTTTCGGTAGAAATGATAAAAGCATCATTGAAACCAGTTTTTATCCCATAGTTGATTTGGATGTTCCAATCCTTCAAGGGTATTCCCACAGACTCAATCTTCTGCTTGATGCTCTGTTCAATGGGAGACAATATCACCCATGGGATAGAATCTGCAAAGTTACACTTCACGCCTTGTTGCTGCACGAAATCGCTCAAATTATTCAAGCCATTCGAATCTTGTACCAAACAAGCTTGTGTGTTAAAAATATTTGCTGCTTTTTGAGATAAAAGAATATTTGCTTCTACCGTTATTGCATCGAATATTTTTATACCTGCAAAATCTACCAACATAATAGGATTGGTCTTGCTTGCGAAATAACCTCGCAAGGCTTCACCATACCCTGCACGCATCCATTTATTAGACGTGATATAGCAAAGAAAACCATTGGGAGTAAGCAGGTTCATACCCAACTCATAGAAGAGGCAGTAAATATCACCAGTGCGTGCATAAGTTATGTAACCCATGCATTCTAATACATCGGCACTCTTACCCATAGATTGTAACTGAATGTAAGGTGGATTGCCAATGATACAGTCAAATCCCAAGAAGTTGCCTTCGGCATCGAGTACTTCTGGAAACTCTATACGCCATTCGAATGCACCAAGATAAATTTTGTTGGAGCGTATTTCCTCAAATATATTTTCTAAAGTCGCAATTTCTTTCTTTAAATCGGCAATGCGCTTGTCCGACGCTTTCTTTTCCTTTTTTGTCGGTTCAAACAGTTGAGGCGCTTGTAAGTTTGCCAACTCAGAGCGGCGTTTGTTCAATCTAACCAATCGTGCATCCCGGCGGTTGATCTCTGTTTTCAGTTTCGACTTGATTTCTGTTATAAACGTTTCCAAATCCTGCTTTTCGCTTTTACTTTGGGCATTTTTATATTTAGCTACAGCCTCCTTATATTGGCTGATGCTGATACTAGACTCTCGCAGTACGGTCTGAATACTGTCTGTCAAAGCGAATCGGTGAAGCAAAGAATTTCCACATTTGATGTTAATGTCGATATTTGGTAAGGTTTCTAAATAAGTGTAATTACTTTCAGCCGTATAGTAAGCATTCTTCAACAATTCAATCCACAGTCGTAGGCGGCAAATCTTCACAGAGTTGGGGTTAATATCAACGCCAAATAAACAGTTCTCAATGATTTGACGCTTCTCCTTGAAAAGAGTTTCCTGCATGCGGCGACTTTCCGCATTGAGTGGGTTGTAAGCAAATAAATTACCTTCGGTATCGGTAACAATCAGCTCGTCATTTTCAATGGCAAGTTGATAGTCCGCTTTGCGGATACGCTTACCGGTAGCATCTACCAAAATACCTAATTCGTATTTCAAGAGTATCAGTTCATTGAGAGCAGACACAAGAAAGTGACCCGAACCAACAGCTGGATCACACAGTCGCAAACTGTTAATTAGTTCATTAGCTTCGACTATATTGTCAATATGGTTGTATAGTTCTATACGGGTGGTACAATTCCAGCCATAATAACCATTAAACTTTTGCAACACGGTCTTGGTGATTGCTTCACGGCACATGAACATAGTGATAAAGCCTGGAGTGAATACTGAACCATCCTTGTGACCATTTATTTTCTCGAATATAAGCCCTAAAACAGAAGCATTGATGAGTGTTTTAGCCTCTTCTTGCACTTCTTCACTGCCTTCGCTCGCAAAGTTATAAGCGTCGAGAAAAGCAAACAAATATTGCAGGGTGGGTAATGCGTTGACTTGTAGATTGCGTTTTTTATTTCGTAATACGCTACTCGCCAAGACAGGAAGTACCGTACGTTGTGAAAGGCTGTTTATCTTAATTGTTTTACTTTCCAAATCTGTCACCTCGAAAAGAGAACTGTTAAGATAGGGAACGTAAGCAAAATCACGCATAATGGAGTGTGTGCGGCTGCCCATGTCACGTGCAAGCACTTGGAAAAAGAGTGTGTTGAGATCATCATAGTCATGAATCTTAGTTATTGAAAGAAATTTATAGATTGCATCTCCATTGTGGTATTTCAACATCTGAGCCTCCAACAGTTTCAAGAAAAGGATACGATTCATCCAAGTAATACACAATTCCATTGCAACATTGAATAACCGTTCCTCATAATCATTCCCATACAAACGACCATTTATGTGACGCAAACAATCTTCTGCATCCAGTTGGTTAATAGTATTCTCTAGTAATGAAGCCTCGTCACGCCGTTCCACAGCTTTGCGTACAATCACGGTTTTATTATTCTCTTTGCGTTCCTCAATACCAATAATGTGTAGCAGCTCAGTGTAGAATCCACGGTTGAGCGAATTGCTGTCATTTTGGAACGATAGCTTCAAAAGATGTGTATCGCTGAATATCTTATAAAGTTCGATAAGTTTGCGTGAAGCGCTACTGTCTGTTCTATCAAGCAGGTGTTGATAGTCTTGTAAGTTGAAGTAAGTGTATTCAAGGCTATCTTTCACCTCCTCAATATAGGTTGTTGCAATTTCAGTATAGAAGAAATCGGTTTTGTTACTGGTTTTGCGTCCATCCACAAAGTCTTGAAACTCACGACGTAATTGTTTGTTCTGATAGAATTTGCGTTCAAACTCATGGGCATCAAAAATAAAGAATTCATGAATATTAGTAGCGATGAGATATTTAATATCATTGTTCTTCTTATTGACACGTTCTTTAAGATAGTATAGCAATAATTCCTGCAAAGCCTTACGATTAAGATTGTCATTAGAAATCATCTCACCTTTGTTGGTGGTACTCTTTACTTCAATCAATAACCCTATATTGGACTTGATAGTTTTATCCAATCGGATAGCCAAATCAATATCTTCTTCGGGAGCCATGTAGTATGGCTTGTAGAACGTTTCACTCAGAAAATTACGTAAATGTTCTTTTTGCGTGTGTTCTCTTTGCCCATCCACAATATTGTCTCTCAATGTGCGAAGGGCATTTTTGAATAAGTCAAAATCTGTTGTTTCAATCGCAACCTGTCTATATGCTTTGTTCAAAACTTGATTCGGTTTGAGTAGTCCCATAATGTTTGGTAAATGAGTTAATAAAATACAAAGGTAGTCTAAAAACTTGATAATAAAGAATGAACGTATTGGTTTAACGAAAGTTTGTTCTACTGCCAGCCATTATCAACAAACAATAGCAGCAGTAGATTTGACATGATTCTACTTATTATATTGTAATAGCCAGCCAAAGTAATCTTTTCACATCCGGATCTATCACAGGTTGGATAAGTTGTTAACCTGAAGGTAACCGACCTGATGGTATAGGAACAGGAAGAAGTCTGTAATCATGGCATTTACCCGGATAGAGAAGCCACATTTTTTATTGCCGGACTTCCGGCATTGCCTCATCCATGTGTGAAAAGGAGTTTTTTCTTTCACCACAACGTTCCTTTCACATACCCAAAGGGGGTAGTGGATCCAGACCTGCTTCGGCTTTCTTTTTCCTTCCCATATGACAAAAACCGACTATCCATGACTATTCCTGCCAGTGTGCCGGTCGTGCTTGCCTCTCATGGTTTCTTCCCTTATATTCGCACTGATATTTAAACGAGTTGAAAATATGGAAATATGCTACATCGAGGCCGGTGTCCTTGAGAGGATGCTGGCGCGCGCCGAGAACCTGTCCGCACGTGTGGACAGATTGTATGAGAGAAACCGCTGTAAGGAACCCGGAGAGTGACTGGACGGCCAGGATGT